>DASYUM010000181.1:0-23899 GCA_036001225.1 Candidatus Methylomirabilota bacterium
GCCAGGATGAGCATGGTCGCCTGCCAGAAGACGGGGATGGAGAGGCTGAAGAGGCTCACCACCCGGACCACGTGGTCGAGCCCGGTGTTCTCGCGGCGCGCCGAGAGCATGCCGAGCGGGACCCCGACCGCTACCGCGACCAGCATCGCGCCCAGCGTCAGCTCGACGGTCACCTGGAGCCGGCCGAGGATCATCTCGCTCACCGGCATCCCCGTGCGCCAGCTCGTGCCGAGGTCGCCGCGCAGGACCCCGCCCATCCAGCGCGCGTACTGGAGGTGGAGCGGCGCGTCCAGGCCGAAGAACGCGCGGAGGGCGCGCATGGTCTCTTCGCTGTAGAGGCCCTCGGTGCCGATCATCTGCTCGACCACCGTCCCCGGGATCAGCCGGATGAGCAGGAAGACGGCGACGCTGACGCCGAGCAGCGTCGGGACCAGGGAGGCGACGCGGATCAGGAGGTAGCGGCGCACGGGTTCAGTGCAGAGCCGGCGCTACTGGATCACCTCGTCGGCGCGGAGGAGGAGGTTCTGGGGAATCGAGAGGCCGAGGGCCCTGGCGGTCTTCAGGTTGATCAGGAGGTCGAACTTGGTCGGCTGCTCGACGGGTAAGTCCGCCGGTCTCGCGCCCTTGAGAATCTTGTCGACATAGTCGGCGGCGCGCCGGAACAGGTCGGCAAGGCTGGTTCCGTACGACATGAGCCCGCCGGCCTCCACCGATTCCCTGAACGCGTACATCGCCGGCAGTCTGGCCTTCGCCGCGAGCTCGACCAGGCGGTGGCGATGGGCGAAGTTCCACGCCGTGTCGCCGTCCAGGAGTCCGTCGGCGCGCTCCCGGGATATCGCCGCGAGCGTATCCGCGAGCTGCTCGGGCCGCTCCACCACGGTCGGCAGCAGGGTGACCCCCAAGGCCTGTGCCGCGGCCTGCACCTCCTTGTACGCTTTGGCGAAGGCCGGCGCGAGCCGCGGCGTCTGATGGACGACGGCAACCCGAGAGATCCCCGGGGCGGCTTCCTTGAGCAGCTCGAGCCGCTTGCCCTCGATCCGGTAGTCGGTGGCGTCGGTCACGCCCGTGATGTTTCCTCCGGGCCGGGCCAGGCTCGCGACGTACCCCCTGGCCACCGGGTCGGTCACGCTGACCATCACGATCGGGATCGCGCTGGTCGCCTGCTGGGCGGCTCGAGTCAGTGGGTCGCCGGCGGTCACGATGACATCGACCGGAAGCCGGACCAGCTCGGCCATGATGGTCGGGTGACGCTCGGGGATCCCTTCGGCCGACCGGCGCTCGAGGACAAGATTGTGGCCCTCCGCGTAGCCGAGGGCGCGCAGCTCCTGCACGAACGCTCGGGCGATGGGGTGGCTCGGCTCGGCGATCTCCGAGACGGGCGAGGCGTTGAAGACGAGGGCGACCCGGTACATCCGCCGCGGCTGCTGCGCGGCGGCGCCGGACGGGATCGCGACGAAGCCTAGGCCGAAGCTCGCGAGGAGTGCGAAAGCAGGGACGGCACTCGCGAGACGCGCTCGCCTGCCCGGTTCAGTCACCGTGGTGGCCCTGAGTCGGCTCCCCCGCTCCGGCCTGGCGGGAGCCGGCGGACGGAACTCAGCCCCTCCGCCGCTCGCTCGGAGCCTGTCGGAGAATCGGGCGCGACGCGATGCCTCACCGCCGAGGACTGGTGTTCCACTCCGAGCGCGGGCTTCGCCCGCGCAACCTCCTGGGGGTGGGTCTGGGAGGGGGCCGTCGAGGCCCCCTCCCATTGCCTACCGCTCGAGCCAGACGGTGCGGAAGCCGTAGTAGTTGGTCGTGAAGTGTTGGTCGTAGTGGACGTAGTTCTGGGTGATGTCGATGAGGTCCGGGCTGAACGTCCAGATCTGGATCGCTTTCTCGACCATGAGCCGCTGGACCTTGTCGTAGGCCTCCTTGCGCTTGGCCGGGTCGACCGTCAGCTTCCCCTGGTCGAGGAGCGCGTCGATCTCGGGATCGCCGTCGTTGTTCCACTGCTTCTCCACCGAGTGGAAGCGCCGGTAGAGGAGCGAGTCGGGGTCGGCGTCGCCGTTGGTGATGTTCATGGTCAGGTCGAAGTCGAAGCTCGGCTTGATGAGGGCCTTGATCCAGACTCCGTACTCCTCCTGGATGATCTGCGCGTCCACGCCGATCTTCTTGAGCTGGGCGGCGATCACCTGGGCGCCGGCCACCATGGTGGGGAAGGTCGGGATCACCTTCAGCGTCGTCTTGAACCCGGTCGGGAAGCCGGCCTCGGCCAGGAGCTTCTTGGCCCGCTCGGGGTTCGGCGTGTACCACTCCTTGAAGGTCTCCACCGGCAGGGCCCAGGGCTTCATGGCCGGCGTGAGCGGCCCGGTGACGGTGCCGAGGCCCGAGGCCGCGGCCTGGAGCACCTCCTGCCGGTCCACGGCCAGGCTGAGCGCCTGGCGCACCCGCACGTCCTGGAAGGGCTTCCGTCCGTGGTTCACGTTGACCATGTCGAAGCCGAGCCGGGGCGAGCGAAGGGCGGTGAGGCGCTTGTCGTCCTTGACGAGGAAGTAGTTCTTGTTGTCCTCGAGCAGGGCATGGTGGACGTTGCCGGTCCGGAGCTGGGCGATGATGTTCGCCTCGTCGGGGATGACCTTCAGCTCCACGGCGTCCACGTAGGGCTTCCCCTTGTCCCAGTAGTCGGGGTTCTTCCGCCCCTTGAGGTGGCTCTGGGGCACCCACTCCTGGAAGATGAACGGCCCCGTCCCCACCGCGGCCCGGCGGAGGTCGCCGCGCTTCTCGATCTCCTCGCGGGGGACGATCGCCGACCAGCCGCCCGCCATGCCGCCCAGGAGCGACGCGCTCGGCTCCTTGGTGTGGAGGCGCACGGTGTACTTGTCCGGCACCTCGATCTGGTCGATGGCCGAGAGATAACCCCGGCCGCCGGAGCCGACCTTGGGGTCGAGGATCCGCTCGTAGGAGTACTTGACGTCGTCGGCGACGAACTCCCGGCCGTTGTGGAACTTGACCCCGCGGCGGAGCTTGAAGGTCCACGTCTTGCCGTCGGCGCTGGTGGTCCAGGACTCGGCCAGGGCCGGCTCGAGCTTGCCGTCGGCGCCCCACTCCACCACGCGGTTGTAGAAGAGCGGGCTGATGCGATGCTGGGAGAGGGCCTGCTCCAGGATGGGGTCGAGGCTCGGGGCCTCGGTCGTCTTGGCCGAGATGAAGGTGCCGCCGGTCCGCCGCGGGCGCGGCTGGGCCGCGGCCCGGGTCGCCGGCAGGGCGGTCGCCGCGGCGGCGAGCGAGAGGAAGTGCCGGCGGGTGATGGGAGCGCGGATCGCGTCTGGCATGGTCTCCTCCTGGTGAGGGGCGGGGCGGCCGACGCCTGGCAGGAGGGACTGTAGGGCGCCGCCCGGCGCGGTGTCAATGGGCCGGGCGGCGCCCCGGCGGGCCAGCGACGACGAGGTGCGCATCGAAGAGAGGTGGCGCACACCGTCGGCAGTACCGCCAGCCGCGAGGTGGTCCGCTCCGAGCGCGGGCTTTGCCCGCGCCCCTCTTCTCCTGGGGAGGCTTCGGAGGGGTGTTCCGACACCCCTCCGAGTGGGCTACGCCGGCCGGTAGATCTCGCCGCCGGTGCGGCGAAACTCCTCGGCCTTCTCCTTGAGGCCCGCGGCGACCGCCGCCGTTTCCTCGCCGAGCCCGTGCTTGGCCGCGTACTCGCGCACCTCCTGGGTGATCTTCATCGAGCAGAACTTCGGCCCGCACATGGAGCAGAAGTGGGCGACCTTGGCCCCCTCGGCGGGCAGGGTCTCGTCGTGGAACTCGCGGGCGGTTTCGGGATCGAGCGAGAGGTTGAACTGATCCTCCCACCGGAACTCGAACCGGGCGCGGGAGAGCGCGTCGTCCCACGCCCGGGCCTGCGGGTGCCCTTTGGCCAGGTCGGCGGCGTGGGCGGCGATCCGGTACGCGATCACGCCGTCCTTGACGTCCTTCCGGTTGGGGAGCCCGAGGTGCTCCTTGGGCGTGACGTAGCAGAGCATGGCGGTGCCGAACCAGCCGATCATGGCCGCGCCGATGGCCGAGGTGATGTGGTCGTAGCCGGGCGCCACGTCGGTGGTCAGGGGTCCCAGGGTGTAGAACGGCGCTTCGTGGCAGATCGCCAGCTCCCGCTCCACGTTCTCCTTGATGAGGTGCATCGGGATGTGGCCCGGCCCCTCGATCATCACCTGGCAGTCGTGCTCCCAGGCGACCCGCGTCAGCTCGCCGAGGGTATCCAGCTCGGCGAACTGGGCGTCGTCGTTGGCGTCGGCGATGGAGCCGGGGCGCAGGCCGTCGCCGAGCGAGAAGCTGATGTCGTAGGCCGCCATGATCTCGCAGATCTCGCGGAAGTGGGTGTAGAGGAAGCTCTCCCGATGATGGGCCAGACACCACTTGGCCATGATGGAGCCGCCCCGCGAGACGATGCCGGTCACCCGCCGGGCCGTGAGGGGGATGTACCGGAGGAGGACCCCGGCGTGGATCGTGAAATAATCGACGCCCTGCTCGGCCTGCTCGACCAGCGTGTCGCGGTAGAGCTCCCAGGTGAGCTCCTCGGCCTTGCCGTCCACCTTCTCGAGGGCCTGGTAGATGGGAACGGTCCCGATCGGGACGGGGGCGTTGCGGAGGATCCACTCGCGCGTCTCGTGGATGTGCTTGCCGGTCGAGAGGTCCATCACGGTGTCGGCGCCCCACCGGATCGCCCAGCGCATCTTCTCGACCTCCTCGTCGATGGAGGAGGTCACCGCGGAGGTCCCGATGTTGGCGTTGACCTTCACCAGGAAGTTCCGCCCGATGATCATCGGCTCCGACTCGGGGTGGTTCACATTGGCCGGAATGATGGCCCGGCCCCGGGCGACCTCGTCGCGCACGACGATCGGGTCGAGGCCTTCCCGGACGGCCACGAACTCCATTTCGGGGGTGATCTCGCCCCGCCGGGCGTAGTGCATCTGGGTGACCCGCCGGCCGGGCCGTGCCCGCCGGGGCCGGCCGCGGCCGGGAAACCGGAGCGCCGCCACCGCGGGGTCGGCCTCCCGCTGCCGCCGGTAGGCGGAGGTCGGCTCGGGCAGCTCCTCGGTATCGGCGCGGCCGAGGATCCAGGCGCCCCGGAGCGGCGGCAGACCCTGGCGCAGATCGGGCGTGCAGGCGGGGTCGGTATAGGGGCCGCTGGTGTCGTAGAGGCGCAGAGGCGGATTCGGCGGGGCCAGGAGGATCTCGCGCATGGGGACGCGGATCCCGTGGTCGCCCGTCACGTACACCTTGCGCACGGCCGTCGGCGGCGTCGCACTCCTCGTCATCGGCGGTGACTCCTTTCGGCGCGAAACGCAAAACGCCGCCGGGTAATCCCAGCGGCGTCGAGTCACCTCGCCGCGTTCCCTACGCTGGCATTACCCAGGTCAGGTTCCGGCGGTCGGTGGCGAGTCAGCCACCCTCTCAGCCCGGTGGTCCCGAGCTCCCGCAGTGCGCCGGTCCCAGTATACCCGGTTTGGGGCACACCGGGGCGCCGGCGTGGCCCGGTCCCCGGTCCGCCCCCCGGGCGTCAGCCGCCCACCGACTGGACGTCTTGCATCGGGCTGACGCCGCGTTGACCTGCGGGGAGCCGCTTCCCTACTGAGCCACCGCGCCACCTCGGCGCCTATGCCATTCCCAGATCGTCGCACGGCACTCTTGATATGCGAAGCCGCCGGTCATCCTAGTAATCCTCCGGATGGCATCACCAGGGTCTGTTCCCCGTGAGATTAAGTAACAGATACCGAGATGCCCCCGCGGTCAGCGGCGCGCGGGGGGCGGCCGCTGCGGCGCGGAGTTAGGCGCCCGCGTGGACCCGTAGGGAGCGAGCTCTTCCCGAACCACCTGCCTCACGACGTCGAGGGTGGAGCGACGATGGATGTGCTCAAGGAGTGCGTCGTTGATCAACGTCTGGTAGTTCCCGCCACCGGCCTTGTCGACCAGGTCACGAAAGTACTCGAGGACGGCGTTGTCCAGGCGAATCGAGATCTTCGTCTTGCCCGGCTCGGACTTCACGACCACCCCGCGCCTGGCGCGCGAGAAGTCGACCTCACGATACTTTTCAGCCGCGGCCTTTTTCATACTGTCCCCTCTGCGGTTGGTTCGCCTTCCATGCCGAGATTACGCGGATGATGTCTGGCTCACGACACGCGTACACCGCGACAAGCAGGTTCGCCATGTCGCTTAGACCCAGCGTAACGAATCGCGGCCCTTCGCCGGCATCTGGATCCTCACGGGTCAGGCCGAAGTCGTCTTGTAAGACCGTGATCGCCTCCGCGAAGCTCACGCCGTGGGTGCGTAGGTTCGCCTCCGCCTTACGCGGATCCCACTCAAGCCGCACCCAAGTAGTGTATAGACATTTGTCATCCGGCGCAAGGCGGCCGGTTGGCCTCAAGGCTCGCCGGCCAGCACCCGGCGCGGATTCTCCACGAGAAGGAGGCGGAGCTCCTCCTCGGCCAGCCCCGCCTCGCGGAGGAGCGGCACGAAGCGGGTCGGGATGTAGGCGTAGCCGTTCCCGCCGTAGCCCACGAGGTGGGAGCGGAAGCAGTTGTCGTGGGAGAGGAGGAGCTGGGAGAGATGGCCGCGGCGGCGTACCTCCTGGATGAGTCGCAGCTGCTTCTCGACCTCGTAGGGGTGGAGGCCGCGGATCGTGTCGAACTGGACGTAGGCGCCCCGGCGCGCGATCGCCTCGTGGTAGTCGGGGTCGGGCCAGGTGTCGGCGTGCCCCACGACGACCCGCCGAAGGTCGGCGCCCTCCTCCTCGAGCAGGTCGAGCTGCTGGAGCCCGACCGGGCTCTCCAGCGCGTGGAGGGTGATGGCGAGCCCGGTGCGGCGCTGGGCGCGGGCGGCGGCCCGGTGGACGCGCTCCTCGGCCGGCGACACCCACCCCCAGTCGGCGCCGATCTCGCCGATGATCCCCGGCCGGATCCCGGTCGCCGGCTCACCCTTCTCGATCTCCTCGATCAGGTCGGTGGCCAGATCGGCGGTGCTCCGGCGCGCGATGGCGGGAAGGTCGTAGTAGGGCTCGCGATACCAGCCGCTCCCCATCACGACATGGAGCCCGGTCGCGGCGGCGACCCGCCGCAGGCCGGCCGCGTTGCGCCCGAGCCCGTGATTGGTGACCTCGACCAGTGTCCCGCCGCCCGCGGCCTTGAAGCGGGCCGCTTCCTGGATGGCGAGCGTCTCGTCGTTGAGCAGCCCGTCGCGCACCCGGGTGACGCGGAAGAGGTCCAGGAAGAGGTGCTCGTGGGGCAAGGTCAGCCCCAGGGCGTCCCCGCCGATCGGGCCCTGCACGGTCATGATCTCCATGGCCACCTCCCTCTGGCGCGCGCTATTCTAGGTCGCCGGCTCAGCCCGGCACAACCGGCGAGGAGGACGACATGGCCGTCGAGGACAAACTCCGTGCCCTGGGCCTCACCGTGCCCGACCTCGAGCAGGAGTACCGGAGCAACCCGGCCGGCGCCCACTTCATCTCCCACTTCGCGGTGGGCAACCTTCTCCACCTGTCGGGGACGGTGCCGCTCAAGGACGGCCAGCCGTTCCGGCCCGGCCTGCTGGGCAAGGACCTGACGATCGAGCAGGGGTACGAGGCCGCCCGCTACGCCTGCCTGACCAGCCTGGCCGCGGTGAAGTACGCCCTGGGCGACCTCGAGCGGGTGCAGCAGGTCGTCCAGCTCATCGGCTTCGTGAACTCGGCGCCGGGCTTCGCCGACCAACCGCGGGTGGTGAACGGCGCCGCCGATCTCCTGGTCGAGCTGTTCGGCGACCGCGGGAAGCCGACCCGGGCGGCGATCGGCTGTCAGGGGCTGGCGCTCAACAGCTCGGTCGAAGTGATCCTGACCGTGCTCTTCACCGGGACCGACGTGCGGCCCCCGCTCCCCCGCGACCGCTACGTTCGGTAGCCGAGCGGCTCAGCGCCCGAGGACCTCGGCCAGCCACCGCTCCACGGTCGCCGCCAGCTCGGTCTGGTGCGCGGTAAAGCCGTGGTCGGCGCCGGCGATCTCGACGAGGTCGGCGCGCGGCGCCTTGGTCGCTGTCGCCTTGAGCCGGCGACCGACCTCGGGGTCCACCAGCCGATCGCCCGCCCCGTAGACGAGGAGCACCGGGACCGCGAGCTGGGCGATGTTGCGATAGGGGTCCGACTTCGTCTGGGGGCCGCGCAGGCTCACCAGGTGATCGGCCGAGTAGAGGGCGGTTCCCAGCGGACCGAGGTCCACCAGCATCAGCTCCCGGCCGCGGCCCTCGATCTTCCGGCGGAGCGCGTCCCCGAGGGTCCGGGTCGCCCGCTCGCGGCCGAGCGTGCGCACGTTCCACTCGAACGCGTTCCCGGGACCGGCCAGCAGCACCACCGCCCGGACGCGCCCGTCCTGGGTCTCCATCACATAGAAGAGGACACCGTTGGTGCCCAGGCTCTCGCCCACCAGGACCAGCGGCCCGACGCCACGACGCCCCAGCTCGTCCACCGCCGCCTGCGTGTCCCAGCGCGTGTCTTCGAACAGCGTGGTCTTGGGCCCGAGATCGTGGTCGCGCATGTTGACGGCGATGGCGGCGAAGCCCCGCTCGGCCAGCGCCCGGCCGAGGCCGACGGCCTGGCTCGAGTAGAAGTTCGAGCCGTAGCCGTGGACCATCACCAGGCCGGCCCGCGGCGGCCGGCCGGCCGGGGCGTGGATCAGCCCCGCCGTCTCCAGGCCGTCCGCGGTCCGGAGGCGAATGAACTCGGCCGTGACACCGGCCGGCTGGGCGGCGGCGCCGGCCGCGAGAAGGAGGAGGAGCAGGGCGGCGGCGAGGGTGCGCGGCGGCACGGCCGCAGGCTAGCACGGGCCCGCGCGGCTCTCAACGCGGCCGGCGGCCCCGGTCGCCTTGACGACCCGGGAGGCGTGTGGTCTCATCCCTGGCACGAGGCGCCGCTGCATGCCGGGGAGCAAGGTCAAATCCTGGTTCAAGGTTCGGTTCATCGCCGGCTTCTTCGTCACCGTTCCGGTCGTCGTCACCGCCTACGTCCTCTGGATCTTCTACCGCGAGGTGGACGGCGTCCTCTCCCCGGTCTACGAGCAGATCGTCGGCCGCCACGTGCCCGGACTCGGCTTCCTCACCGCTGTCGTCATCATCTTCCTGGTGGGCGTGATCGCGACCAACGTCGTCGGCCGGCGCGTCCTCCAGTGGGGGGAACGGTTGCTGCGCTGGGTCCCCATCTTCGGGCGTGTGTACCCGGCCGTGAAGGACCTGATCGAAGCCTTCTCGCCCCGCCGGCGGAGCGGCTTCCGCGAGTTCGTGATCGTGGAGCACCCGCGGGAGGGGTTGTACGCCTACGGCTTTCGCACCGGGGAGGTGCAGGTCGAGGGCGCCAAGCCGGAGACGCTGGTCACCGTCTTCGTGCCGACCAACCACCTCTATCTCGGCGACATCCTCCTGGTGCCGCGGGACGGTGTCCTCCCCACCGGGCTGACGATCGAGGAGGGCATCCGGATCATCCTGTCGGCCGGCACCGCCGCTCCTCCGCGGCTCTCCGCCTCGGTCGTCGTGCCGCCGGGCGACGTCGCCAAGTGAGCGCGCCGGCGGTGCTAGAATGAGCGCGCGATGAAGTTCCTCTGCATCGCGTGTGACGCCGCCATGCGGCTCTTGTCCACGGCCGGCCCTGACGAGGGGTCGCTGGCCGTGACGTTCGCCTGCCCGGCCTGCGGCCACCGGGTGGCCATGCTCACGAACCCCTGGGAGACCCAGCTCGTCCGGAGCCTCGGCGTCAAGGTCGGGGGGGCGGCGGCCGAGGCGCCGCCGTTCGCCGATGTGCGGGCGAGCCTCGCCCGCCAGCGCGAGGGCGCGTTCGTCGAAGCGGACGCCCATCCGGACCCAACGGCGACCGCGACGACCGCGGCGACCGCAACGACCGCGACGACCGCGGGCCCCGGGTGTCCCTTCGCCGCGATGATCCCGGGCGAGGGCGGCCCGGCGGGCGCCTCAGCCGATGGCCCGACCTGGACGCCGGAGGCGGCGGCGCGGGTCGAGCGCATCCCGGCCTTCATCCGGCCGATGGCCCGGCAGGCGATCGAACGGTTCGCCCGCGAGCGCGGCTACGCCACCATCACCGACGCGGTCATGGACGAAGCCCGCGGGGCGATGGGGATGTAGCGCCGGCCGTTCGGCGCGTCTCGGCGGCCACGATCCCGCCCTCCCACCGGCCCGGAACCTCAGTGGGGACGGAGCTTCGCGTGCCGCGCATATTGCTTGTGGCAGCGCGGACAGCGCAGCCAGCCCCGCCGCACCCGCCGGACGATCCACCCGCAGTGCGGGCAGAGCTGGAGCCGCGTGCGCCAGAGGAACCACACCCCAGCCGCGACAGCGGCCACCAGCAGCGCGACAACGACGGCAACGGCCGCCGTCACCGATTCACCCCTGGCCGGACCGGCGGTGCGACAGCCCGGGGATGATGCCTGGCTCTCATGGCGTCCCGTCCCCGCGGCGAGTGAGTGAGGGCAGGATACCGCGGGAGGGTCGGGCCGGCAACACGGGCGGCGAGCCATCCGCTCCCGGCGTGCGAGGGCACCATGAGAACCGCGGCCCTGGGTCGAGCGCTGGCGGCCGGCATGATGGTGGCGGCCTGCGCTGCCGGCGCCACCGGGCCGGCCCCGCTCCGGGGCACCTCCGGCCCCGTCGCGTGGGAAGTCGTGGATGTGCGTCAGACCCGACCCGATCAGTACACGGTGCGCTGGGATTACACGGTCGTGCTCAGGGAGACCGCCGGCGTGGGAATCGACTTGGAGCGCATCGACATGGGGGCGCCGGAGACCAGCGGGCGGAGCACCAGTGAGTTCCGGCAGCGACTCCCGGCGAATTCGGAGCTTCGGCTGCGGCACTCCTACGGCGCCCTGATGAAGTTCGGTGACACGACGTTCGGCCGGCTGGAGACTTTCGGGGGCGCCAAGGTCATCCACCGGTACTCCGGTCGCGACGACGCCGGGAAGCGCGTCACGATCGACGTGCCGATCCACCTCGACTGGTCGATGGGAAAGTAAGGCCGCCGCGGTTCGCCGGCGTCGTTACGGAGCGTCCAGGCGCCACGCCTCGCCGGCCAGCTGGAACCGGCCTTGGGCCCACGCCGGCGGGCGGCCGTCGCGCAGGAGGTCGAGAAACGCGGCCAGCGTCGGCCCGGCCTCGATCTCGGGGTGACCGTCGAGCGCGGCCGCGATCTGTTCCGGCTCCTCGTAGGCCCACCGGCTGACCCGCGCCACCGTTCCGAAGAAGTGCCGCACCTTCCGCTCCACCGTGCGTTCCACCAGCGGGCGCGATAGCGCCCCCATCACCAGGGCGACGGTGCCGACCACCGGGGTGTCGATCCGGACATGGCCGGTGAGGCTCTGCTCGACGACGCTGCCGCCCCGCTCGTCGGCATGGTGGCGGAACTCGAGCAGCACCAGCAACTGGCCCTCGATGGTGGGCAGCAGCCGGCGCTGGTAGCGGCCCTCCAGGTGATAGAGGCGGCGGTGCTCGTCGGCGTAGACCACCCGGATCGTCCCCGTCGCCCCCCGGTTGTCGTCGCCCCAGTAGCCGTCCTCGACCGGGGTCACCCGATACTCGCCGAGCCGGAGGGCCCGGGCGACGCTGGCGGCGAAGTCGGGATGGTCGAGGAGAAAGCGGTAGACGGCCTCCCGGCTCGGGAAGCGGATGCCGCTCACCCGCTGGGCGAAGATGGTGTGGGCGAGCACGGCCTCGGCGCGGGCCCGGGCACTCCCGGTCAGATCGGCGAGCGGCACGGCCAGCGGGAGGACGTCGAGGGTGACCACTGGCACCGGCAGGTCATCGGGCTCGGCGTGGCCGCGCGCGGCGAGGCCGGTCATGGTCAGGAGAATGCCCAGCATTATGAGCGGTCGTGACATGGGCTCACCTTAGCATGGGAGACTTGCCAATCTTGACGCCTCGTTCTCGACTTTGTTACAGTGCGACCACCTCGCGGGATCAGGTCGGGCGAGGCCGCCGGTCGCGGCCACTTGGCAGGGAATCCATGGAGGGCGTCCGATGACGAAGGCTGAGCTCGTGACCAAGATGGCCTCCGCCTCCGGGGTGACGAAGGTTGCCGCCGAGAAGGCCCTGGACGGCTGCCTGGCCGGGATCCGCGGGAGCCTCCGGCGGGGCGAGGCGGTGACCCTCGTGGGCTTCGGAACCTTCATCGTGGGCCGGCGCAAGTCGCGCAAGGGCCGCAACCCTCGTACGGGCCAGCTCATCACGATCGCGGCGACCAAGGTGCCGCGCTTCCGGCCCTCGCGGGTGCTCAAGAACTCCCTCCGCTGAGCGCGCATGGATGAGCTGAGAGCCCGAACCCGGACGTCGGCCGCGGCGCGTCGCGGCGCCGGCGCGCTCCTCGCCGTCGGCCTCGTCTTGCTGGCGGCGGGCGTCGGCTGGGCCCAGCCGGCCGGCTCCCCGGCGGTGACCGCCGAGGCCGGCCTCCTCCTCGACCTGGCCACCGGCCAGGTCCTCTACGCGAAGAATTCCGAGGAGGCTCGGGCGCCGGCCAGCCTCGTCAAGCTGATGACCCTCTACCTCGCCTACGACGACCTGGGCTCGGGCAAGGTGGGGCTCGCCGATCCCGTCATCATCAGTCCCAACGCGGTCCAGACCGGACGCTACCGCATGGGCCTCCAGGCCGGGCAGGTCGTGCCGTTCGAGATCCTGCTGGCCGGGGTGGCCATCGCCTCGGCCAACGACGCCGCCACCGCGGTGGCCGAGTACCTGGCGGGCAGCGACATGCTGTTCGTCGAGCGGATGAACGCCGAGGCCGAGCGCATGGGTCTCGCCCACACCCGCTTCGCCAATCCCCACGGCTTGCCCGATCCCCAGCAGCGCACCACCGCCCACGACATGGCGCTCTTGGCCCAGCACCTGCTCCGTGAGTTCCCCGAGAGCCGCGACGTGCTGGGACAGACCCAGTTCGCGTGGCGGGGGCGGACCTACCAGCGGCGCATCCCGCTCTTCCGCGATCCTGGCGGGGTGACCGCGCTGAAGACTGGCTACACGCTGGAGGCGGGGTACAACTTGGCGGTGGCGGCCGGCAAGGCAGGAAACCGGCTGCTCTGCGTCATCCTGGGGGCGGAGACGCGTGGGCTCTCGTTCCTCGACGCCGGCCGGCTGCTGAAGTTTGGCTTCGGCGAGCCGGTCCAGAGCGTGCGCCGGGAGCCGCCACGGCGCTGGCGGTCGCGTGGGGTGGCGCCGCGGGGAGTGCCGCGCGCACTCGTGCCGCGCGCGGTCGTTCGCTAGACTCTCCGGCTCATTCCTCGGGCTCCGACGACGTGCGGACGATCCGCCCCTCTCCATCGAGGTAGAGGAGCACCCGCTCGTAGCGATCGAGCCGGGCGCCGCGGTCCTGGCCGTAGTACCGGTTGGGGTTTGCCTCCACGACCACCCGCCGCCGGTAGACGAGCACTTCGCCCAGGTCGGAGGCGCGGACCTCGTCCGGTGGTCCGAAGAGGGCGATCACCTCGGCGCGCGTGGTGGCCGGGCCCGGGGGCATTTCGGTCGCCCGCGGTGGCGGCTCGCGGAGGGGGGCGAAGCTGGCGCAGGCCGGCAGGAGCGCGAGCGACAGCACGAGGGCGAGGGCGCCGACGCCCGGCCTCATCTGCTGCCCGCGCAGGCCCCCGGCCCGGGCCGCCTCAGAGCTAAGCGTCGGATCGGAGATGGTAACGACCTTCGGCATGGTACCAGGCCGCGGCCCGAGCGCCGAGGACGCAGAGATGCGACGGGCCCCGGCCCGGGCCGCTGCCTCACAGCCCGTGGCGGTCCACCCATCGCATCGCCAGATGAACCGCGTAGCCCTCGGCGTCCTCCTGGGTGGGGAAGATGCGGTCGTCCGGATCACGAAGGGGCTGCTCGCGGCCCCCACCGGGTATCGGGACGCGGATGAACACCTGGGCCGCCCACTCCCCGTCCTCGGAGTCGGCGACCAGCACGGCGTTTGCCCGGATCTGGTGACCTTTGTAAGTGACGGTCCGCGCCACGGCGGGCTCATTCTACGGATTCGCGCCGGCGCTGACAAGGCGCGATCCCGGAGGCGGCGATGCAGGTCAGGGGACTCCTCTTCGACGCGTACGGCACGCTCTTCGACGTCCACTCGGTGATCGAGGCCGGCCGGGCGGTGACGTCGGATCCCCAGGCCCTCTCCAATCTCTGGCGGGCCAAGCAGCTCGAGTACACGTGGCTGCGGACGCTGATGGGCCGCTACGAAGACTTCTGGGCGGTGACCGAGGCGGCCCTGATCTTCGCCTGCCGCCGCCTCGGCCTCCAGGCGGGGCCGGCCGAGCGGGCGCGGCTGATGGACGCCTATCTCCGGCTCGACGCCTTCCCCGAGGCGCGCTCGGTGCTCGAGCGCCTGCGCGGCCTCAAGTGCGCGATCCTCTCCAACGGGGCGCCCCGGATGCTCGAGGCCGTGGTGGCCCATACCGGGCTCGGCCCCCACCTGGAGGCCGTGATCAGCGTGGACGTGGTCCGGATGTTCAAGCCGGCGCCGCAGGTGTATGCGCTGGGGCCCGCCCGGCTGGGGCTGCCGACGGAGGCGATCGGCTTCGTGTCGTCGAACTGCTGGGACGTGCTGGGGGCGAAGGCCTTCGGCTTCCCGGTCGCGTGGGTGAACCGGCAGCGGGCGCCGCTCGACGAGCTGGGGCTCCAGCCGGACCTCGAGGTGGCCGACCTCACCGAGCTGGCCCGGGCGCTCGGGCGCTGAGCGGAGGGCGGCCCGGCGATCGCGGCGGGCCGGGGCCGCATCCAAAGGACGAGGAGGACGAGGCGTGGACTTCGATCTGCTGGTCATCGGAGCGGGGACGGCCGGGAGCAACGCGGCCAGGACGGCGGTCGGGCTGGGCGCCCGCACCGCCATCGTCGAGCAGGACGGCTTCGCCGGGACGTGCCTCGGCACCGGCTGAATCCCCAAAAAGGTGCTGGTCAGCACCACCGAGCTGGCTTGGCGGGCGCGCCGGGCGGGTCCGCTCGGTCTCCGGACCGCGCAGCGGCTGCGGCTGGACTGGCCCGCCGTCATCGCGCGGAAGAATCGGCTGGTCGCGAGGTGGGGGAAAGGCAAGGCGGCGCGTCTGGCCCGGCAGGGCATCAAGGTGCTCCGCGGGCGGGCGACGTTCGTCGGGCCCCACGCGGTGCGGGTCGGTGACCGCCAGGTCACGGCTGAGAAGGTCGTCATCGCCACCGGGTCGTCACCGGCGAGGCCACCGATCCCGGGAATCGAGTGGGCCATCTCCAGCACCGAGCTCCTCGATCGCCCCACCCGGCCCGGGCGGATGGTGGTGATCGGCGGCGGCTACATCGGGCTGGAGTTCGCCTTCATCTTCGCCCGGGCCGGCAGCCGGGTGACCGTTCTCCAGGCCGGGCCCGCCGTGCTGCCGGCCCTCGACGACGAGGTGCGGGAGGCGCTCCTCGAGATCGCCCGCGGAGCCCGGATCGACGTCCGGACCGGAGTCAAGGTCACTCGGATCACCCGGCGGAGCGTCACGGCCGAGATCAAGGGCACCGCCCGGAGCTTCGCCGCTGACGCCGTGCTCGTCGCGACCGGACGGCCGGCCAACATCGCCGGGCTCGGGCTGGAGGCGGCCGGGGTCGCGGTGGAGCGCGGCGCGGTCAAGGTCAACGAGTTCCGCCAGTCCCCGACCGCCGCCCACGTCTACGCGGCGGGCGACGCCAACGGCGAGCACCAGCACACGCCGGTCGCCTGGTACGAGGGGAAACTGGTCGCCGAGAACGCGCTCCAGGGGAAGGGCCGCGCGGCCGACTTCAGCATCTTCCCGACCGCGGTCTTCACGATTCCGGCGGTGGCCCAGGTCGGCCTCACCGAGGCCGAGGCACGGCGGCGGGGTCACCGGGTGGCCGTCAGCCGGGCGCCGTTCGCGGACAGCTCGGCGGCCGGTATCCGCGACGAGACGGAGGGGCTGGTCAAGGCGGTCTACGAGGAACCGACCGGGCGGCTGCTCGGCGTCCACATCCTGGGTGCCGAGGCCGAGGAGCTGATCCACATCGCGGCGGTCGCCATGCGAGGCGGGCTCACCCGCCGCGACCTGGCCGGCATGCACTACGTCTTCCCGACCCTCGGGGGTTCCGTCTTCGACGCGATGTGGGACTGATCGACACCCCTCGCCCCGCTGGGGAGAGGGTCAGGGTGAGGCGCCGGGGCCCGCCTCGCGCGCTTTCTTGGCTCGCGCCGACTGCATCGTCTCCTCGCTCCGGGGCGCGTGGTAGCGGGCGGCGTAGCCGTCGGTCTCGCAGCCGAGGGTGTGGAGAACGAGCAGCCAGGTCACCAGCGCGAGGGTGTGGCCCCAGTCGGGGGCGAGCAGGCGCCGGCCCGAGGTCTGGACCCGCCGACCCCGCAGCAGCACGGTACGCCCGGCCCGGCGCATCGCCTGGGAGAAGATCAGGTCTTCGAACAGCGCGCGCGGCGGAAAGCCCCCGACCTGCTCGAAGACACGGCGGCGGACGAAGATCCCCTGGTCGCCGTAGAAGTTCCCGGTCAGCCGGCAGCGCAGTCGGTTGATCGCCGAGATC
Source organism: Candidatus Methylomirabilota bacterium (assembly GCA_036001225.1). GTDB lineage: Bacteria > Methylomirabilota > Methylomirabilia > Rokubacteriales > DASRDR01 > DASYUM01. The sequence continues at coordinate 16,531 of DASYUM010000181.1, forward strand.
GCGGCGAGCCGGAGGGCGCGCTCGCGGAACTCGAAGTCGAAGGCGCCGCCGACGACGTCGGGGTCGGCGAGGCTCACCTCGATGGCGGCGACGTAGTTCGGCGGCGGCCACGTGTCGGCGTGGAGGAAGAGGAGCACGTCGCCACGGGCGGCCCGGGCCCCGGCATTCAGCAGAGCCGCCCGGGTCGCCTCCGAGCCGTGCACGACCCGGGCCCGCCGGGCCGCCAGCGCTGCCGTGTCGTCGACCGAGCCGCCGACCGCCACCACTACCTCGGCGGCGCCGGGCGGGGTGACCGCGGCCAGCGCGGCAAGGGTGTCGCTGAGGGCGGCGGCCTCGTTGCGGGCCGGAATCACGACGCTGATCACGCGCCCGGGCGCCGGGCGGCGCCGGTGCGGCGGGCGGCAGCCTCCCGCAGCGCGGCCAGGGCCTGGACGATCCCGCGGCGCTCGAAGAAGCCGGCCAGCGGCTGCCAGCTCGACGGAATCGAGCCGATGGCGTACACGACCAGCGTGCCGCGCTCGTCGGGCACGAGCCGCCACCAGCCCCAGTTGTCGTCGAAGACGTCGTTGTCCCGCGTGGTGTCCAGCCGCCAGACGAGCGTGCGCGCCTCGGGATCGATGCGGTAGCGCGTGTGGTAGCTGAAGGTGAACGGGCCGACTTTTCCGTCGGTCCGGAGAAGCCAGGCGGCCAGACTCTCCTCGAGCACCTCGACGGTCCGGAGACCGGGGAAGATCTCGGGGTAGCGGCGGGGCGCGGTCAGGATCGCCCAGATCGGGTCGGGCCCGGTCGGGACCCGGACGAAGGCGACCCCGCCGCGGGCGCCGGGGACGGCGGCGCCGTCGCGCGGCGCGGCGCCGACCCGGTACACGACCTCGCCCTGGTTGAGCCGCTGGCGCTCCTCGGCGGTCGGGGTGGGCTCGCCCGCCGGGGCGGCGTGCGCGACCGCGGCCAGCGCGAACAGCCCGAGGAGGACGCCGCGGCCGATGGGCGGCATCGCGCTACGCCTCACCGGGACGCAGGGCCTCGACCGCGCCAGCGGCCTGGCCGAGTCCCCCCGGTCGCCCGCGCCACGCGCGCCCGAGCGCGGTGACGAAGATCGCGTCCTTGCCGGCGGCATCCGGCGAAAAGAAGCGCACCACCTCGTCGTCGTAGAAGGTCAGCCCGGAGGCGCCGAGGCCGAGGGCGTAGGCCGCCAGGTACATGCGTCCGCCGTAGAGCCCGGCCAGGAGGTTCACCGCCCGGTAGCCGCGATCGCCGTATCGGGCGAGCACCGCCCCGAGGTCGGCGACGAAGAAGACCACCGCGCTGGCGTCCGCGCCGAGCGCCTGCTCGAGACAGAGATAGCCACCCTCCTGGCGGAACTCCCCGGCCCGAAGCTGTCGGAGGCCGCGCCGAGCCGAGTCGAAGACGTAGGCCCCGGCCGGGAGACCCTCCACGGCGTGGACGAGGAGGTAGCACTCGACCAGCTCCGCGCCGCCGCCGAGGTCGAGCGGCAGCTCGCGCACGGCCACGTCCAGAATCCTGGACAGCGCCGAGACGGCGATGGGCTCGCGGCTGAATTGCCGCGTGGAGCCGCGTCGCAGGATGACGCTCCCCAGGGGCGGCCCCGCCTCGGCCTCGGCGAGGACGAGCGAGTGCGAGACCGGCGCCGCCGGCGATGGCGCCGGGGATGGTGGTCGCCCGAGCCACGCGCGCGCAGCAGCGCCGTTCGCGAGCGACGAGCCGGCGTAGGCCTGGCCGATCAGCGGGTAGTCCACCTCCCGGGGCGACAGCGGCACCGTGGCCAGCTCGAGAGGCTCGACCGCCGGCGCGGCCGGCGGAGGCGCGGCGCCGGCGCCGAGCGGCACCAGCGCCAGGCCCGCCTCCCGTCCGGGATCGAGCCCGAGGAGCCGGTTCACCTCCGCGTCGGCGAAGCCGAGCAGCACGCGGGCCGGGACGTTCGCCGCGGCGGCGGTGGCCAGGAGGTTGGCCAGCAGCGTCCCCGCGTCCCAGAAGAAGTGGCGGTAGGCGCGCGCCTGGTACTTCCAGGTGTTCCGCCAGTAGATGGCCGAGAGCACCAGGCAGGCTGGCGCCTCGGCCACCCGGGTCGGCTCGCTCGCCAGGTCGCGCAAGACAGCGCGGTAGTCGCCGGCCCGCAGCCGCCGGAGCGCGAAGTCGCCGGGGCTGAAGTGGTAGACGCCGGGCTCGAGCCCCACCACGGCGCCGGCCACCACGTACACCTCGACTTCGTAGAGCGCGCCGGTGGAGGCAGCGGCGCGGAAATGGACCGTCTCGCCGCCGCCGTAGACCTTCTTCTTGGTGAGCCCGGCGGCGAAGAACAGGAGCTGGGCGAGCGTCGGGACGTCGAGTCCGGCGGCATCGGAGGATGCCACCGCGGCCAGCGCGTCGAGCGCCGCCCGCGTGGGCGCCGCCACCTCGCGAGGGAGCGGCGTCGCCGGCACCGCCGGGTAGACCTTGAAGAGGAAGGGCTTGTTCTCCCAGTCGAGGAAGTGCGCGCTCTCGCGGACGCTTCGCGAGGAGTGCTTGGTGGCGTCGTGGTAGGCGCGGGCGCCGACCGCCTCGACGCTCTCGGCCGGCCGCGCCATCAACGGCGCGGACGCGGGCGAGATTCGGCTGGCGGCCGGCGCCGCGCCGCGGCGGTGGCCGCGGCGGAGGTCTGCCGGAACACGGTGGCGTCGTGGTCGTCCTTGCCGCCGACCTGCGTTCCGCACTGCTCGCAGACGTAGTCGTAGCGATTCCCGGTCGGCAGGACGAGAAGCAGCTTCTTCCGTACCGGAACCGCCCGGCGGCAGCGCGGACAGAAGAGGCTGGTAGCTTCGAACTCGCCGTAGGCGTCGGGCATGACCGGCCTTTCGAGGTCATTGTAGCGCAAGGCGGCGGGCGGTTCCGGCTTACACGAGGCTTGCAATTCTTGCCGGTCGCCCGCCCGTCCCCGCCACCGAAGCGGGCCGACCACGCCAGGGGGGACCCGGGCTTGGTTCTTGCTTCCGTCCGGAGTGGGGGGGCCGGCTTGCACGGCCGCTTCCAGCGAGGCTTTCATGGTGAACCTGGCCATCATCGGGTGTGGTGCGGTCGTCGAGGGGCTCTACCGCGGCGCGCTGCGGAAGCTCGAGCGGCGCGGCACCGTCCGGGTCGTGGCCCTCGTGGATCCGAACCCGGAGCGGGGGGCGGCCCTCCAGCGCCATTTCCGCGGCGCCCGCGTCTTCGGGACCCCCCCCGAGGCGTTCGCCCAGACGGCGGTAGACCTGACGATCGTCGCGTCGCCGCCGGGACGGCACGCCGAGCACGCCGTGGAGGCGTTCGAGCACGGCAGCCACGTGCTCTGCGAAAAACCCCTGGCGGACAGCCTGGCTGACGGCGAGCGGATGGTCGCCGCGGCGCGGCGGGCCCAGCGGGTCCTCGCGGTCGGCATGACCCGGCGATTCTTTCCCTGTGTGGCCGAGGCGCGCCGATTGGTGGCGACCGGGGCGCTGGGGACCGACCTCCGCTTCGTGTATCGCGAGGGCGACGTCTACGGATGGCCGGTGAGCACGGACGCGGCCTTCCGCCGGGCGACGTCGGGCGGGGGCGTCCTGATCGACCTGGGGTCCCACGTGCTGGACTTGCTGGCCGCGCTGTTCGGGCCCCCGGCCGTCACCGCGTACGAGGACGACGCGTTGCGGGAGGGCGTCGAGACGAACTGCCGGGTGACGCTGGCCTTTCCGGGAGCAACCGGGGTCGTCCAGGTCTCCTGGAGTCAGCCGCTGGTGACCGGCCTTCACGTGGTGGGTACGGCGGGGGAGCTGAGGCTCGACCCCGGCCGCCTCGATCGCCTGAGCTGGCGGCGGCCGGGCGGGGCGTGGGAGGCGCGCGTCGGTGACACGACCTGGCCGGCCGATCTGCAGCTTCCGGCCACCCGCCGGGGTACGCCGCGCAGCTATTACGACTGCATCCACTACCAGCTCGTCCAGGTGCTGCGGGCGGCGGTCCACGGCGAGCCGGTGCCGGTGAGCGGAGAGGAGGCCTTGCACGTCATGCGGGCGATCGACGACTGCTACCGGCAGGCCCGGCCGCTGCGGCTGCCGTGGCTCAGTGATTGGGACCAGGTCCGGGCCCAAGCGCTTCACTGGAAGGTGTCGCGATGCGCGGCGGCGTAGCGGTTCTCGGCGCCGGCGGCTTCGTCGGCGCGCGGCTTCTCGAGATGGCGGCCCTCAGCGGCTGGACCGACGTGGTCCCCGTCGTCCGGGCCGTGCGGAGCGTGGCGCGCAACGCCCACCTCGGCTTGCCGCACCGGTTCGCCGACGCCGGGCACCGCGAGTCGCTCGAGCGCGTGCTCGCCGGCTGCGACGTCGTGGTGAACCTCACCACGGGGGACCCGGCCGACATCCTCCGGACCACCGCCACGATCCACGACGCCTGCCGGGCCGCTGGCGTGCGCCTGCTGGTCCACCTCAGCTCCGCCGTGGTCTACGGCCAGGTCGACCGACCGGACCTTCCCGACGACGCCCCGCCCCAGCTCGACCACTGGATGCTCTACGCGCGCCAGAAGGGGCTGGCCGAGAACTACCTTCGCGCGCGGATGGCGGACGGTCGGCTCACCATCGTGGTGCTCCGGCCGGGTCTGGTCTGGGGCCCCCGCTCCCCCTGGGTCCTGGGACCGGCCACCGAGCTGGTGCGCGGGGCGGCATGGCTGGTCGCCGGCGGCCACGGGGTCTGCAACCTGATCTACGTGGACAACCTGATCCGCGGCCTCGACGCCGTGGTGACGCACCCGGCGCCGCCGGCCGGCTTCTACCACGTCGCCGACGACGAGACGACGACGTGGCGCGCCTATTACGCCGCGCTCGCCGCCGGCCTCGGCGTGGACTGGGCCGGGGGGGTGCACGAACTCCCCGGCGACCGCTTCCGGCCGACGCTCGGCGATCGGCTGGAAGTGATCCAGGAGTGGCCGGCCTACAAGCGGCTCAAGAGCCGGCTGTCCGACGAGACCCGGAAAGCCATCAAGTTCCAGATCGCGCGGCTCCTCGGCCGCGACGGCTCGGCGGCCGCCGGGTTGGGCGGCCCGGTCGTGACCCGGGAGCTCTGGCATCTCCAGAGCACCCGGCACCGGCTGCCGACCGGGAAGTTCCGGGCCACCTTCGGGTACCAGAACCGGACCTCGTTCGCCGACGCCATGGCCACCAGCGTCGCCTGGCTCCGCTTCATCGGCCTCGCCGGTCCGGAGCGCGCGGCCTCGGCCGCGGCCGGCCCGGTGGTCGCCGCCGCCCACCCGGCCCCCGTCGCCATCGCAGAAGCCGTGCGGATGCGCTGAGGCTCCGCCCGCCGCGCCCCCGCCCCCGTCGTGGATCCGCTGATCAGCATCCTCCGCAACTCGTCGCTGCTGGTGAGCGCCCAGGTCGTGGCGAGCCTGATCGCCATGGCGCTCATGGTCCTCGTCTCGCGCGTCCTGGGCGACGTCGAGTTCGGCCGCCTCCACCTCGCGCTCTCGCTCACCATGATCTTCGGCGTCGTCGTCGAGTTCGGCTTGAGCCAGGTGGTGGCACGGGCCGTGGCCCAAGAGCGCGCCCGGGCCGGGCCCTACCTGCGGAAGGCGGCGGGGCTGGTGATGGTGCTGGGGGCACTGTTCTACGGAGGGCTGGTGGGCGCCGCCCACCTGCTGGGCTACACGGCCGAAGTCCGTTGGCTCGCGCTCATCCTCGGCGTCCTGATGGTCACCGAGGCCACGTCTCAGCTGCTGGGCGCGCTCTTCCAGGCGCACGAGCAGATGCTGGTGCCGGCCCTGGCCCGGGTCGCCGGGAACGCCTTCACCCTGGCCGTCGTGGTCCCCCTCTTGCTGCGCGGGCAGGGCGCGGCGACCGTCGCCACCGTCATGGTGCTGGCGGCCGCGTTCCGGGTGGCGCTCCAGGCGGTCGCCGTGCGGCGGCTCTACGGCTTCGAGCTGCCGGGTCCGCCGGCACCGGCGTGGCGCGGGTTGCTCGCGGCCGGCCTCCCCTTCCTGGCCGCCCAGGGGCTGGGGATGTTCGTCTTCCGCGTGGATGTCGTGATGCTGGGGCGGATGGCCAGCGAGGCGACGGTGGGCTGGTACGGCGCGGCCTGTCGCCTCATGGAGGCCTTCAACTTCATTCCTCAATTCCTCACCATGGCCACCTTCCCGGTCGCGGCCCGGCTGTGGGCGGCGCGCTCCGGCGAGTTCCGGCCGACGGTGCGGAAGACGCTCCATCTCCTCCTGGTCGTCGCGGTTCCGGTCGCCGTCGTGCTGCTGGTGCTGGCGGAGGAGATCGTCGGCTTCCTCTTCACGCTGGACGCCTATGGGCCCTCGGTTCCCGTCCTCCGTGTCCACGCGCTCTCGCTGGCGATGGTCTTCGTGGACTACTACCTGGTCGGGATCCTGATGGCGATGGGGCGGGAGCGCGTGTGGATCGCGATCGTGGGCGCCGCCTGCGTGGTGAACCCCGCGCTGAACGTGCTACTGATCCCGCCGACGGAGTTCTGGTTCGGCAACGGGGGGATCGGCGCCGCGGTGGCGACGCTGGTCACCGAGGTCTTCATCCTGGCCTGGGCGCTCTACGCCATCCCGGCCGGCACCTTCGGCCGGGCCTCGGCCCGGGTCGCGGCGCGGGCGGCTGTGCTCGGTGGGGCGATGGCGGCCGTGCTGGTGACCGGCCGGGCGCTCGGCGCGCCGTGGATGCTGGCGGCGGCCTTCGCGGGGGTCGGCTACCTGATCGCCGTCGTCCGGCTGGGGATCCTGCCGCAGGACGTCAGCCGATGGGCGCGCGGCATGGTCCGCCGCCGACCGGCGATCGAGTTGATCCGTCTGGCCGAGCCGAACGGCACCGCTCGCGTCCGGCCCGCGCCCGTGCCGGAGACGGTGAAGGCGGCCTAGCTTTTCGGGGGGGCATCGACGGCCCCGCTCGCGTGCCGCCGAGTACTTGGCGCGAAACCGCCACGCGTCGCCCGAGGAGCCTCTCGGGAGGAGCTGAACCGCCCCGCGTACGGTGGTCCGCTCCGAGCGCGGGCTTTGCCCGCGCCATCTTCGGGTTCGCGCGTTTCGTCGCTCCCGACGTTTTGCGGCGCGCCGAGACCCCCGAAAAGCTAGAACCTGTCGGGTTAACAACCCGCGGCGCGTCGCCGAACCGCCAGGGGTCGGTGGTCCGCTCCGAGCGCCGGCTTTGCCGGCGCAATTCTCCTGGGGGAGGCCTCGGAGGGGGCCGTTGAGGCCCCCTCCGACAATCTAGAGGCCACCGACCGCCCCGCAAGCGCGGCCGGACGTGCCCCGCCCTCAGGCGAGGACGATCTTGCCCAGAACCCGCGGCCCGGCCGCCCCGGTCACGCCCGGCAAGTTCCCGGGGTGGCCGAAGAGCGTCTCGTTCGCGAGGACGGCGAAGGCCAC
>DASYUM010000182.1:0-1630 GCA_036001225.1 Candidatus Methylomirabilota bacterium
TCAGCGGCATCCCGTTGTACACGTCGGGCGGGAGGTCGAGCGGCCCCTCGTGGACGTCCTCGCTCCCATCCGGGCGCTCGCGGAAGCGCACCGTGTAGCGGCCGGTCGGCCGGTCGATGGACGCATCGATCGCGTGACGAAATGCCGAGCCGCGCTGGACGAGGTGATAGCGCACGACGGTGAACACCCGCCGCTGGGAGAAGAGGACGACCTCGTCGTGCAGCGAGCCGTCCTTGAAACGGAAGACGAGGCGCGCCTCGATGCGGTCCCCGCGCGGGACCTGGAGCAGCTCACCGTCGGCCAGGAGGTCGCCCGCGGCCGAGCGCAGGACGAGGAAGCCCCGGACAGAGCCCTCGGGGAAGCGAACGGCGACCGGGGCGGCGTCGGCGGCGCCCCATGCGCACGCGACCAGGCCGAGGAGGACCGCGTGGCGGGCCAGGCGCTGGCAGGAACTCACGGCCGGGAAGGCGGCACGGTCCGGACCGTTCCGGAGGCGAGTGGCCGGTCGCTCAGGGAGCGATGCGAGCCGCCCAGGTCTGCCACTGGCACGTGCCCCCGAGGGTGACGGCCCGCTCGCCGGCGACCCAGAACCGCCGGAGCCCCGGGTCGACCTGGGCTCCGAAGTAGCCGCCGGCGCCCTCGTCCCCGAGGGCACACGCCCCCGCCGGCGTGACGGCGAGCAGGGGGAAGCGCGCCGAGCCGAGATCCGCCGGCTCGGCGCTCCGCGACACGGCCAGCCAGAGCCGGCTGGTGCGCGGCGCCTCGCTCCGCTGGGCGGCGAGCACGTAGACCCGTCGGTGCGGGCCGAGCCGGTCGAAGTAGGCCCGCGGGTCGTGGAGCAGGCTGGCCGGCCCCGCACCCGGAGCGCCGAAGAAGCCGTTCAGGGTCCGGGTCTGGAGGACGCCGCCAGCCGGCGTGAAGAGGCGGACGGCGCTGTTCGTCGCCTCCAGGACGCGCGTCACGCTCGCCGCTAACGCGGGGTCCGGCGCCGCGAGCCCCCCGCCCTCGCCCTGGTTCAACCCGACGAACCGCACGTCGACGCCGGCGGCGGGCGCGGGGGCGTCGGCCCCGATCACGACGTCCGGTACGGGGGCTGCCGACGACGAGGGCGCGCCCGGCGTCCCGGCGGCGGTCACCCCTGCCAGTCCGACCCACAGCCCGCCGAGCGCCGCGAGATTCCGGCGCCAGCGCGCGTGTCGCATGAGGTCCTCCCCGTGGTTCGAGCGTGAGCGATCGGTGGGGACGTTAGCCGGAGCCGCGCGGCCTGTCAAGGGACGCCGCGCGATCTCGGCGTTGGGTGAGGTGTTCTGATACCCCTCCCGAGAGGCCTCAGCCGAGCCTGAACGCCCGGGGCAGCCAGAGCGAGAGCTCCGGCCAGAGCGTCACGATGCCGAGGGCCAGCAGCATGGCGCCGACGAACGGCCAGACCGCGCGCGAGATCTCCCCGAAGGAGAGCCGGCCCACGTTCGCGGCCACGTAGAGGTTCACGGCCACCGGCGGCGTCACCTGGCCGATGGCGATGTTCACCGTGAGCACGACGCCGAACCAGACCGGGTCCCAGCCGAAGCGGGCCACCAGCGGCATGAAGATCGGCGTGAAGATGTAGAAGATCGAGATGCCGTCGAGGAGG
>DASYUM010000183.1:0-4746 GCA_036001225.1 Candidatus Methylomirabilota bacterium
ATACTCGTAGAACTCGTGGAGCTTGTTCTGATCCGCCGACTGGAGGGGGAACGGATCGGTGGCCCGGAAGTAGCTCATGGACCCTCGCGCCCGTAGATCATCACCACGTGCTCGCCCATCCCGCTGTTGTTGGGGGTGAGACCGATCCGGGCGTCCGCCACCTGCCGCGCCCCCGCCTCCTGGCGGAGCTGCACGAAGACCTCGGCGGCCTGGGCGACCCCGGTGGCGCCGAGCGGATGCCCGCAGCCCATGAGCCCTCCCCGCGGGTTCACGACCACGTCGCCCCCGTAGTCGGCGCGGCCCTTCTGCACGAACCGGCCGCCGTCCCCCTTCGCGCAGAACCCGAGCTCCTCGTAGGCGATGATCTCGGCGATGGCGAAGCAGTCGTGGACCTCGGCCAGGTCCACGTCGGCGGCCGTGATGCCCGCCATCCGGTAGGCGTGCTCGCCCGCGCGCCGGAGGGCCGGCCAGTGGGCGTAGTCGGCGGGCAGCGAGGTCAGGCTGAACCCGTCGAGGGCCTGGCCCGTCCCGCGGAGCCAGACCGGCCGGTCGGTGAGATCGCGGGCCCGCTCCTCGCTGGCCAGGATCACGGCGGCGGCGCCGTCGGTGATCGGCGAGCACATGAAGAGACGGAAGGGCGTCGAGATCATGCGTGAGCAGAGGACCTGGTCCAGGGTGGCGCCCTTCTGGAAGTGCGCGTACGGGTTCTTGGCGGCGTGGTTGTGATTCTTGACGCTGACCAGCGCCATCTGCTCCTCGGTGGTCCCGTACTTCGCCATGTGGGCCTGGGCGGCGAGGGCGAAGCAGGGAGGCGCCGTCAGCCCGTGGGCGGCCTCCCACTCCCGGTCCACGCCGGTGCCCATGTTCAGGATCGCCTCCTCACCGCCGGGCACATTGAGCTTCTCGACGCCCAACACCATGACCAGGTCGGCGAGCCCGGCCGCGATGAAGGCGTAGGCGTAGCGGATGCCGACGGTGCCGGAGGCGCACATGTGCTCGGTGCGGGCGGAGAGCCGGTCCGGCTTGATGCCGAGCGCCTCCGCCGCCAGCGAGGAGATGTGGCTCTGGAAGGCCGTCCGCTCGGGCATGACCGAGCCCACCACGAGCCCCTGGAGGTCGGCCGGTTTGACGGCCGGCACCGAGTCGAAGCAGGCCTTGCCCGCTTCCCAGATCAGATCCCGGTAGCTCGCCTTCCGCACCCCGAACTTCGAGACGCCGGCCCCGACGAGGCTTACCTTCCGCATCGTTCTGCTCCTCACACGCCCACGGACATGCCGCCGTCGCTCACGCCGAGCCGAGGCTCGGCGGGCGATCGAGCTCCCGGCCAATGACCAGGCGCAGGATCTCGGAGGTCCCGCCGCCCCACAAGAGGAAGCGGGCGTCGCGAAAGTAACGCTCGATCGGGTACTCCTTGGCGAACGAGTAGGAGGCGAAGACCCGCGAGGCGTCGTCGCAGATCCGGTTGGCCGCCTCGGAGGCGAAGAGCTTGGTCATGGCGGCCTCCCGGGTCACCGGGAGCCCGTGGTCGAGGGCCCAGGCCGCGTGATAGACGAGGAGCGTCGCCGCGTGGAGCTGGGTCAGCATGTCAGCGAGCCTGAAGGCGACCGCCTGGTGCTCGCCGATGGGCTTGCCGAAGGCCACCCGCTCCTTCGAGTAGCGGAGGGCGGCCTCGTAGGCGGCGCGGCCGAGCCCGATGGACAGCGCGCCGGTCATGATCCGGATCTCCGACAGGATCGTGCCGACCTTCTCGACCCCGCCGGTCTCGCCGCCGAGAAGGTGCCCCTCGGGGACGAAGACGTCGTCGAGGAGGATCTCGCCGGTCGCCGAGGCCCGGACGCCGAGCTTCTCGATCTGCTTGCCGAGCGTCACCCCGGGGAACTGCCGGTCCACCAGGAAGAGAGCGATGTGCTTCATGCCCCGCTCGCGCGAGGTCTTGGCACACACGGTCAGCATGTCGGCCACCGGCGCGTTGGTGACCCAGGTCTTGGCGCCCTTGAGCTGCCAGCCGCCGTCCACCCGCTCGGCGTAGGTCGCGATGTTCCCGACGTCGGAGCCGGCGTTCGGCTCGGTGAGCGCGAACGTCGCGACCTTCTCGCCGCGGAGAGCGGGCCCGAGATACCGCTGCCGCAGCTCGTCGCTCCCGTACTTGTAGATGAAGTAGGTCCCCATGAGGCCCTGCATGGCCGCGATGGCGGCGACCGAGAGCGAGCCGCGGGCCATCTCCTCGGCGAAGAGGCAGTAGGTGACCATGTCGGCGACGGCACCGCCGTAGGCCTCGGGATAGCGGAGGGCGAGGTAGCCTTGCTCGCCGAGCTTGCGGAAGAGGGGCCAGGGGAACTCGGCGGCCTCGTCGAGCCGGTCCGCGACCGGGGCCACTTCGGACTCGACGAAGCGCGCGACGGCCTTGCGAAAGGCCTCCTGCTCCTCAGTGAGCCGGAAGTCCAACTGGTGTTCCTCTACCTCGTCTCCTCTTCCCCGCTGAGGGCGAAACGGGGTGAGGGGGTCACACCTTGACCTGGGGCAAGCCGGTGAGCGCTTCCTTCACCTTCTCCGCCGGATACTCGTAGTCCTCGAGCTTCCCCGCCAGGTAGCGCTCGTAGGCCGAGAGGTCGAAGTGGCCGTGGCCGCAGAAGTTGAAGGCGATGACCTTGCGCTCCCCCGCCTGCTTGCACCGGATTGCTTCGTCGATGACGGCGCGAATCGCGTGGGCCGCCTCCGGCGCCGGCAGGAAGCCCTCGGTCTTGGCGAAGGTGAGCGCGGCCTCGAAGGTCGGGTTCTGGTGGACGGCCATCGCCTCGATCACCTTCGCGTCGTAGAGGGCGCAGACGAGCGGCGCCATCCCGTGGTAGCGGAGGCCGCCGGCGTGGATCGGGGCCGGGATGAACGAGTGGCCGAGGGTGTACATCTTGACGAGCGGCGTCATCTGCCCCGTATCGCCGAAGTCGTAGACGTACTCGCCCTTGGTCAGGCTCGGGCAGGCCTGGGGCTCGACGGCGATCGCGCGCAGGTCCTTGCGCTTCCCGGCCAGCTTGTCGGCGAGAAACGGGAACGTGAAGCCCGCGAAGTTCGAGCCGCCGCCGATGCAGCCGATCAGGATGTCGGGGCGGTCGCCGGCCATCTCCATCTGCTTCTGAGCCTCGAGCCCGATCACGGTCTGATGGGTCAGCACGTGGTTGAGCACCGAGCCGAGCGAGTACTTGGTGTCCTCCCGCTGGGCGGCCTCTTCGACCGCCTCCGAGATCGCGATGCCGAGGCTCCCCGGCGACTGGGGGTCCTTGGCCAGCACCGCCCGCCCGGCCTTGGTGTCGGTCGAGGGGCTCGGCAGGACCTTGGCGCCCCACGATTCCATCATCAGCCGGCGATACGGCTTCTGGTCGTAGGAGACGCGGACCATGTAGACCTTGCACTCGAGGCCGAAGGCCTGGCCGGCGAAGGCGAGCGCCGAGCCCCACTGGCCGGCGCCGGTCTCGGTCGTGAGCCGCCGAACGCCCTCCTGCTTGTTGTAGTAGGCCTGGGCGACCGCGGTGTTCGGCTTGTGGCTCCCAGCCGGCGAGACGCCCTCCCACTTGTAGTAGATGCGGGCCGGCGTATCGAGCGCCTTCTCCAGGCGATGGGCGCGGTAGAGGGGGGTTGGCCGCCATTGGCGCCACACGTCGCGCACCGGCTCCGGGATCTCGATCCAGCGCTCCTGGCTCACCTCCTGCTTGATCAGCTCCATCGGGAAGAGCGGAGCCAGATCCGCGGGCCCGATGGGCTGGAGCGTCCCCGGGTGGATGACCGGGGGGAGCGGCTCCCGGAGGTCGGCCTGGATGTTGTACCAGCGGGTCGGCAGGTCCTTCTCGTCCAGCACGAACTTCGTCTGCGCCACGGCTGGCCTCCTATGCGGGGGACGGAGTCCGATGGTCGGCGACGACGGGTCGGCGATGCGCGGGGTTACGACGGTGCACCACGGGTGTGAGTGCACTGTAGCCCCCGCCGCCGTCGAATGTCAACCGCGCCGCGGACTTGGCCGACGCCCCCTACCTCGCGCCTTGCGTGGCGGCGGGATGCAAAACGTCGAGAGCCCAGGCCAGGTCCAGCCGTTCCCCGAGCCAGGTCGGGCACGCCGTCCACGCGTGGAGTTGGAGCCCGAGTGCGTGGTTCTGCGCCCGGAGAGCTTCGACCGGATCGGCGGGCGCCGGCGCCGGGGGCGGCACGTCGGGGAGTGCCCGCCTGTCCGGCCGCCGGAACGCGAGCGCGCCGTCCGGCTCCCGCTCGACTTGGTAGCCCTCTTCGTGGACCACGCGGTGGTGCCGGCGACAGAGCAGGACGAGGTTGGAGAGCGTGGTCGGACCGCCTTGAGCCCAGTGGCGGATGTGCGCGCCTCCGGGCGTCGCGGGGCTGGGGCCCCGCCGCCCGGGGCGCGAGACCCCGACGTGATGCCCCTGGCCGAACCGGACCCCGCAGCCCGGGAATCGGCAGCCCCGATCCCGGTGCTGGAGCGCGCGCCGTAGCGCCGGGGGGATCGTCCGCGTCCGGGCCCCGATCTCCAGGAGGCGCCCGTCCCCGTCGTGCCGCATCATCACCCGGCTCGCGTCGCACGCCAGGCGTCGCGACGTTTCCGGGGAAACATCCGCCCTCAAGCGGCTGGCTCCACGAGCAGGACTTGGTAGCCCAACTGCTCGAGGCGGCGGACGTGGTGGCGCCGGATGCGCGCCGGGTTGCGGCGATCGAAGTAGTCGCGGCCGAGGTCCCGATGGGGGACCC
>DASYUM010000184.1:0-17499 GCA_036001225.1 Candidatus Methylomirabilota bacterium
GCTCGGGCCGCGCTGGGTCCGACCCCGCCCGCTCCTTGAGGGGCTCGAGCCCGGCGGCGCGGAGGAACCGGGCCGATAACCGTCGCATCCCGGCGTCCTCGGTCGTCCTAGGGCTGCTCGGTTCTCGGCCCGGTTTGGAGAGCCAGGCCCACGGCGCGGAGGAGCCGGGCGGTCGTCGTCAGCGGCAGTCCGACCACGTTCGTGTAGCAGCCCTCGACCCGCGCCACCAGCCGGGCGCCTTCCCCCTGAACGGCGTAGGCGCCGGCCTTGTCGTACGGCTCCGGCGTCGCAACGTAGGCCTCGACCTCGTCGGCCGAGTAGTCGCGCATCACCACGCGACTGACCACGCTCGCCGTGAGCTCCCGGCCCGTCTCCGCCTCGACCACCGCCACGCCGGTCACCACCTCGTGGGCCCGCCCGCCGAGGGCCGCCAGCATCCGCCGGGCGTCGTCGGGCGAGGTCGGCTTGCCGAACGGGCAGCCAGCGAGGACCACCAGGGTGTCGGCGCCGAGCACCACCGTCCCCGCACTCACCCGGGTGGCGACGTCGCGGGCCTTGGCCAGGGCGAGGCGCATCGCTTGCGCCGCCGGCGCCACGCCGGGCGGCAGGGGCTCCTCCATCGCGCTGGGAACGACGTCGAAGGCGAGGCCGAGGGTGCCCAGCAGCTCGCGCCGCCGGGGCGAGGCCGAAGCGAGGACCAGTCGAGGCGCGGTCAGTTGACTCGGGGCGGGAGCAGCCGGCTGTCGCTCGTCGTCCGGGCGCGCTCTGACTCGAGCTCGCTTCGCGGGTCTCAGCGCACCAGGAGCGGCTCGGCGTCCGTCGCCACGCGGTCGCAGCTGGCCAGCGCGTGTCGCAGGAACTTCGGCAGGCTGAAGAGGTGCTGGTGCGCGAGCCCGTCGTAGAACCGCAGCTCCCCGGCCACTCGCTCGCGGACGCGGCCGTCCACCGCCGCGGGCGCCAGGGTCCGGGGATCGTCGACCTTGGCGGCGACGATGAACCCCCAGGGGGTGCCGAAGCACGGGACGAACGACTGGTAAGGGGCGACCACCGGAAAGACCTCGGACAGGGTGCGCGCCATCGCCGCGTAGAAGCCGAGCTCGCCGATCTTGGTCATCCCCGCTTGCATGGCCAGGACGCCGTTCGGCGTCAGGCGATCGGCGAGCAGCCGGTAAAACTCGCGGGTGAACAGGAGACAGGCGGGCCCCTCCTCCAGGGGCTCGGTCAGATCCACGATCGCCACGTCGAAGCGCTCGGCCGTCGTCTGGAGGTACCCCCGGGCATCCTCGTGTCGAAGCTCCGTCCGCGGGTCGGCGAAGGCGTTGGCGTGCATCTCGGGCAGGTGCTGGCGACAGGCCTCGACGACGGCCTGGTCGATGTCGACCATCACCGCCTTGCCCACCGAGCGGTGGCGGAGGACCTCGCGGAGGGTGGCGCCCTCGCCGCCCCCGATGACCAGCGCCGTCCGCGGCCCGGGGTGGAGGATCAGGGCCGGGTGGACGAGGCTCTCGTGGTAGATGAAGTCGTCGGCGACCGTGGACTGGAGCCGCCCGTCGAGGACGAGGGCCTTGCCATAGTGGGCGGTCTCCAGGATTTCCATCTGCTGGAACCGGGTCTGGAGGGAAAAGAGCTGGCGCGTGATGGCGTGGAAGTGCCCCTCGACCGGGGTCGTCGTCTCAAAAAACCACTTGTAGATATTCGGCGGGGCCATTCGCCGTTGCACCCTCCTGATCAGCTTTGTTGAGGAACCCGGCACTGCCCGGGAACACGCCGCGCTTGACCTCGACACACGAGGCCCGGCTGGCACCGAACTGCTCGACCAGGTAGGACGCCGCCTCGGCCGGCTTGAGGGTGTCGCCGCAGGAGAAGATGTCCACCGCGGCGTACCGGTATTCGGGCCAGGTGTGAATGGAGAGGTGGGATTCGGCGATCACCACCACGCCGGAGATCCCGAACGGGTTGAACTCGTGAAACACCACGTCGATGATCGTGGCCTCGGCACGCTTCGCCGCCTCCACCAACGCCGTCTTCACGGTTTCAAGGTTGTTGAGGATCTCGGAGCTGCAGTCGTACAGCTCCAACAGCAGGTGACGACCCAGGCTGTGCAATCCCAACCCCCTTTCCTCGCCCGAGATTCCGCGCTCCGTGTTTTCGCGCGATCTCTTCGCCGAAAAATTTTCATACGGGGCGAATTTCGCCTGAATTATAGAGCACGAAGACCCCAATGCAAGGAAAAAATGCTTGCGTTTTACTTTCCGGCCGGTATCATCAGACCGGCTTCGGCCCGGACGTGAACCGTCCGGCGCGCGGCGGAGCGGGAACGCGCGGGTTCCCGCGCACCGACCGCCGGGTTCGCGACTTCCTGCGCCAAGGGAGGTGGCGATGATCTGGAAGAAGGTGACGATGGTGGCGGCCACGGCCGGCTGCGCGGAGGGTGGCACCCCACTCAACGCCTTCGACAACGCGCTCCTCGCCGCCGGCATCGGCAACGTGAACCTCGTCAAGATCTCCAGCATCGTCCCCCCCGACGTCGACGTGGTCGAGCTGCCGGCGATCAAGCCGGGGGCCCTCGTCCCCACCGCTTACGCCGCCGTGACCGGCGAGACCCCCGGCGAGACGATCGCCGCCGCCGTGGGCTACGCCCTTCCCGAGGACCGGACCAAGGCCGGCGTCATCATGGAGTACCACGCCCAGGCCGACCGGGCCGCGGCCGAGGCGACCATCCGGCAGATGCTGGCGGAGGCCTTCGCGGTGCGGGGGGAGCGGATCCGGGAGATGCGGGTGGTCGGCGTCGAGCACCGCGTTCGCCGGGTCGGCTGCGCGGTGGCGGCGGTGGCGTTGCTCTCCGAAGACGACCTGCTGTAGTGGCCGGGCCTGGCCGAAGCTGCCGATGGCGCTGATTTCCCCCCGGCCCCCGTTCATCGCCTGCCGCCCTCAGCCTGCTGGGGCCGCCGTCGTCCTCTACGGCATCCCCTTCGAGGGACGGGTCAACCAGCGGAAGGGAGCGGCGCTCGGCCCGGGCGCGATCCGCCGGGCTTCCGACCTGATCGAGACGTACGCGCCCGCGCTGGGTCTCGACCTCACCGAGCTGGCCTTGGCCGACGCCGGCGATGTGCCGGTCGCCGCGGGCGAGCCCCGGGCCGCGCTGGCGGCGGTGCGGGCCGAGCTGGAGGCGGCGCTCGACCCCCGCCAGCGCTGGATCGTCCTCGGCGGCGACCACACCGTCACCGCGCCCGTCGTCGAGGTCGCCCTCCGGCACTACCCCGACCTTCGGGTCGTCCAGTTCGACGCCCATCCCGACCTTCGCCGGGAGTTCCTCGGCGAGAGCTGGAACTACGCCTCCGCGATGAGCCGCGTCCTCGACCGCCTGCCGCCCGACCGCCTCTACCAGATCGGGCTCCGAACCGGCGACCGGGAGGAGTGGGCGCCCCCGCGGGGCACCCACGTCTACCCCGGCTGGGCGGGCTCGGCGTCCCAGGCGGCCGCCGAGGTCGCGGTCGCGGTGGCCGGCCATCCCCTCTACGTGACCATCGACATCGACGTCCTCGACCCGGCCATCGCCCCCGGAACCGGCTCCCCCGAGCCGGGCGGGATCGCGGTGGCCGATCTGCTGACCGCCCTCCGCTACCTCGGCCAGGGGGGCGCGACCCGCGTCATCGGCTTCGATCTCGTGGAGGTCTCTCCGATCTGGGACCCCACGGGGCGGACGAGCATCACAGCCGCGACGATCGTGCGGGAGGCGATCCTGACATGGTGGGCGAAGACCGGCCCGTGAAGCGCGAACCCCGACGGACCCGGCTCGGCGAGGAGTTCTACCACTCGCCCGTCTACTACGACATCGCCTTCGACCTCAAACGCAAGGTCGAGACCGACTTCCTCGAGGCCAGCTTCGCCCGCTACGCGCGCGGGCGAGTGCGCCACGTCGTGGACATCGCCTGCGGCCCCGGCCACCATGCCCTCCGGCTCGTCCGCCGCGGGTATCGGGTGACCGCGCTCGACCTCTCCGCCGAGAGCATCGCCTACTTGCAGCGCAAGGCCACCGCCGAGGGCCTGACGGTCGAGGGCCTCGTCGGCGACATGACCGACTTCCGGCTGCCCGCGCCAGCCGACGCCGCCATTTGCATGCAGGACTCGCAGGGACACCTGCTCACCAACGAGGCCCTCCTCGCCCACCTGCGGGCGGTGCGGGCGAACCTGCGGCCGGGCGGCGTCTACGTGTTCGACCGCCTCATCCCCAACCGTTGGACCAACCCCAACGTCCGCTGGGCCTGGACCCGCCGGCGGGGCGGGGTCACGGTACGGACGATCTTCCGGAGCCTGGACAGCTACGACCCCGTCCGGCAGGTCTGCGACGAGCTGATGCGGTTCGAGATCACCGAGAACGGCAGCCGCCGCGTGGTCACCCAGCGACACAAGACGCGCATCGTCTTCCCCCAGGAGCTGCGCGCCCTCGTCGAGCTGGCCGGCGGCTTCGAGTTCGCGGGCTGGTTCTCGAACTTCAGCCTGGCCCGGCCCCTGGAGCGCGCGCGCGGCGCGCTGATGATGATCACGGTTCTTCGGCGCGTCTAGCGCCGCCCCGGCGCGCTCAGCGATGGCGCGCCTCGTCCTCCGGCCCCGCCGGGAGGCCCGGCTCCGGGCCGGCCACGTCTGGATCTACCGGAGCGACGTCGCCGGCCTCGACGGGTCGTGGCGGCCCGACGAGGCCGTCACTGTCTACGACGCCGCGGGCCACCTCCTCGGCCGCGGCTTCTACAACCCCCGGCCCCAGATCGTGTGCCGACTCCTCACGCGGCTCGACGAGCCGGTCGATGCGGTGCTCTTCCGCCGCCGGCTCGAGGCCGCCTGGCGGTTCCGGCACTCGCTCGGCTCCGACGGCGACGCGGGCCGGGTCGTCTTCAGCGAGGGGGACGGCCTGCCGGGCCTCATCGTGGACCGCTATGCCGACGTCCTCGTGCTCCAGGCCCTCACGCTCGGGATCCACCACCACGCCCCGGCGCTGGCGGCGCTGGCCCTGGACGTGACCGGCGCCCGGGCGGTCTACCGGCGGGCCGATCCGGTGGCGGCGACGATCGAGGGGTTCGCGGAGGCGTCGGGGTGGCTGGCCGGAGAGGCCGGCACGGCGGTCGAGGTCGAGATTCGGGAGGGCCCGTGCCGGTTCCGGGTCGACCTCGCGACCGGTCACAAGACCGGCTTCTACCTCGACCAGCGGGAGAACCGGGCGGCCGTCGGGGCCCTGGCGGCTGGGCGCGCGGTCCTCGACGCCTTCTGCTATACGGGGGCCTTCGCCTGCTGGGCGCTCCGCGCCGGCGCGACGAGGGTCGTCGGCGTGGAGGCTTCGGCCGACATCGCCGCGCGGGCGCGGGCCCACGCCGAAGCGAACGGGGGAGCCGACCGCTTCACCCTGATCGAGGGGAATGCCTTCGACGTCCTGCGCGACCTCGCGCGGGATGCCGCCCGCTTCGACCTGGTCGTCCTCGACCCGCCGTCGTTCACGCGGCGGAAGACCGCGGTCGAAGCCGCCCTCCGGGGCTACAAGGAGATCAACCTGCGGGCCCTCGCCTGTCTGCGGCCCGGGGGCCTCCTGGCGACCTTCTCGTGCTCCCACCACGTGAGCCCGGGACTCTTCGAGGAGGTCTGCCGGGCCGCCGCCGGGGACGTCGGGCGGACCGTGCGGCTCCGCGCGACCTGCCTCCAGGCCCGGGACCACCCGATCGCCCTGACCGTCCCCGAGACCCGGTACCTCAAGGGCCTCGTGTTGGAGGCGGTGGACTGAGCGGCGGCCGGCGCCGCCGCCGGTAGAGGGTCCGCAGCACCACCGCCGCCACCGCGACTCCGACGATCGCGCCGGCGAGGGTGTTGTACTGGACCAGGAAGTGCTTGGCCCGGTCGAGGTGGGTTCCGGCCAGCAGGCCGATCCCGACCACGAACATGTTCCAGAGCACCACCGACAGGCCGGCGTACACCCACACCTTCCAGGCCGAGAACCCGGCCAGGCCGGCAGCCGGCATGACCAGCGCCCGGACGCCGGGAAAGAAGCGGGAGATCGAGATCGCCGGCGCCCCGTACCGGGCGAACCACAGCTCGAGCTGAACCAGGCGGGTACGCGGCACGTAGCGGCCGAGCGGCCCCTCGAGTAGCGCCCGGCCCCAGCGCCGGCTCATCCAGAACACGGCCATGACGCCGATCTGGGTGCCGAGCACGGCCGCCAGCAGGACGAGGCTGGGGGCCAGGTAGCCGCGACCGGCCAAAAACCCCGCGTAGATCGAGATGACGTCGGTCGGCCAGGGCGGAAAGAAGCTCTCCAGGATGCAGCTGAAGAAGACGGCGGTGTAGACCAGGGCCGGCGGGATGCCGGGGTCGAGGAGGGCCGCGGCGAGCCGCTCCAGCACCTCCCGGGTCAATCGGAGGGGTGTCGGAACACCCCTCCGAGGCCTCCCCAGGAGAAGAATGCGCGCCACCGGACGTCGCGGGGCTGGGGCCCCGCCGTCCGCGGCGCGCGACCCCAAAGATCGCGCCACCGGACGTCGCGGGGCTGGGGCCCCGCCGTCCGCGGCGCGCGAACCCAATATCGCGCGGGCAAAGCCCGCGCTCGGAGCGGAACACCTGGTGGTCGGCGGTAGTGCCGACGCGCTGCGCCCGATCTCTCCGACACGCTCCTAGGCAGTGGGGCGAGGGGGCGCCGCGGCGGCCCGCTCGACCGCCAGCGGAAGCGTGAGCACGCGGGGCGCGTCGCCCAGCCGATGGTGGAACTCGAAGGTGAGCCGGCGCGCGTCCGGCCGCAGGCGCGGAAAGTACACGAACCCCTGGGCCCGGGCGCCGGCGGCCAGGGAGCCGACCGGAAGCGCCTGGGTGAGGACGTCGTCGTAGCGAGGCGGCGGCCAGTAGTACGGAGAGAAGGGCGGCCCCCACCACCAGGGATCCCAGTAGTACGGACCGCGGTGCCGGTGCAGAGCCGAGGTCGCGCCGGCGACGACGATCTCGTCGGCCGGCGCCGCGACGGCGGCCGCCCGGAGGATCCGCGTGACTTCGGCCGGCGGCAGCGCGGTGTACTGGAAGCGCGCCTCGTCGAAGAGGCGGAGGTCGCCATACTCGTAGCGGAGCGGGAGCGAGCTGCCGTTGACGACCAGGAGGTGGAACGGCGTCACGTAGTCGGCCAGGTACGAGGGGCTGCCGCGCCAGACCGATGGCCGGACGACCACCTCCACGCCGTCTCCGGCCAGCGTGGCACTCCGCTGGCCCGGGTCCAGGACGACGCCGGCGCCGGGGACCGGCACCACTCGGGTCGTGCTGCACCCGGCGACCAGCAGGAGCGCGAGCATCCCGATCAGCCGGCGCACGTCTATCCCTCGCCGCCGCCGGCGACCCAGTCGTAGACGGACGCCAATGCCGCGTCGAGCGCGGCCGGGTTCTTCCCCCCGGCCTGGGCGAGGTCCGGGCGCCCGCCGCCCCCGCCGTCCACCGCCTTGGCCACCCGCTGGACCAGCTTGCCGGCATGGAAGCGCTTGGTGAGGTCCTTCGTCACCGCGCTCACCAGGCTCACCTTGCCATCGGTCACGCTGCCGAGGCAGACCACGCCGGAGACGAGGCGCTCCCGCACCGAATCGGCCACCGCCCGCAGCCCCTCGGCGTCGAGTCCGTCCAGGCGGGCGGCGACCACCGCGACGTCGCCGACCTGGCGGGCGCCCGCGACCAGCTCGGTCGCCCGCTGCTTGGCCTGCCGCGTGCCGAGCTCGGCGAGCTGCTTCTCCAGCGCGCGCTGCTCGTCGAGGAGCTTGCCCAGGCGGCGCGGCACCTCGAGGGGCGCGCTCTTCAAGAGGTCGGCCGCCTCCCGGAGCGCGGCCTCGGCCTGGCCGACGTGGTGGAGGGCGACCTGACCCGTCACCGCTTCGACCCGGCGGACGCCGGCCGCGATCGCCGACTCGCCCGTGAGCTTGAAGAGGCCGATCTGCCCGGTCGCATCCAGGTGCGTCCCGCCGCAGAGCTCGGTCGAGAAGTCGCCGATCTTGACCACGCGCACCCGCTGCCCGTACTTCTCGCCGAAGAGCGCCAGCGCCCCCATCCGAAGCGCCTCGTCGAGCTCGGTCCAGAACGGGTCCACCGCCAGGTTGTCGCGCACCTTCTCGTTGATCAGCTCCTCGATCCGCTCGAGGTCGCGGTCCTTCACCGACTGCGGATGCGTGAAGTCGAAGCGCAGCCGGTCGGGGGCCACCAGCGAGCCGGCCTGGCTCACGTGGCTGCCGAGGACGCGGCGGAGCGCGGCGTGGAGGAGGTGCGTCCCCGTGTGATGGAGCCGCAGGCCCTGGCGGCGCGGCGACTCGACGGCGACCGCGACGTCCTCTCCCTCGCGGAAGCCGCCCTGAGCGACCCGGACCCGGTGGACGATGAGACCGGGGCCCCGCAAGTAGGTGTCGAGGATCGCTCCCTGCCCCTGGCGGCCGGTGAGCTGGCCGGTGTCCCCGATCTGGCCGCCGGACTCGGCGTAGCACGGCGTCCGGTCGAGGATGACTTCGACCTCGTCGCCAGCCACCGCCTCCCGTCGCCGGCGCCCGTCGCGGACGATGGCGAGGATGCGGGCCGGCGCGGCCAGGGCCTCGTAGCCGAGGAACTCGACCCGGGGCAGCTCGCCAGCGAGGGCTTGGTAGACCTTCTGGCCTTCCTCGTCGGGGGCGCCACCGAACGTCGCGCCCGCTCGCGCCCGCCCCTGCTGGGCCTTCATCTCGGCTTCATAGGCCGCGTTCGTCTCGTCCGTGACTTGCCAGCCCCGCTCTTTGAAAATCTCCTCCGCGAGATCTCGCGGGAAGCCGTACGTGTCGTACAACTTGAACAGGAAATTCCCGCTCAGCACCGGCGGGCTCTGAACGGTCGAAGCGGATCGCCGCTGCACCTGGTCGTACTCGGCGATCAATTCCAGCCCCCGGTCCAGCGTCTCGGTGAAGCGCTCCTCCTCGAGGCGGACGATCTCGGCGACCCGCGACCGCTCGGCGACCAGCTCGGGATAGACGCCACCCATCAGGTCGGTCACGGTCCCCGTCACCTGCCACAGGAACGGCTCCATGAGGCCGAGCAGCCGGCCGTGACGCATCGCCCGCCGCATGATCCGGCGCAGGACGTAGCCCCGCCACTCGTTGGACGGCAGCACGTGGTCGGAGATCAGGAAGGCCGCCGCCCGCGCGTGATCGGCGATCACCCGCATCGAGACGTCGTCGGCCTCGCGGGCGCCGTAGGGCTTCTCGGCCAGGCGCTCGACGTGGGCGATGAGCGGCCGGATGAGGTCGGTCAGGAAGTTCGACTCCACGCCCTGCAGCACGGCCGCGACCCGTTCCAGCCCCATGCCGGTGTCGATGGAGGGCTTGGGGAGCGGGACGAGCCGCCCCTGGGCGTTCCGGTCGAACTGCATGAAGACCAGATTCCAGATCTCCAGCCAGCGATCGCACTCGCAGGCGGGCCCGAGGCAGGCCCGGCCGGCCGCGACCTCGGCGCAGGGGAGGTGGTCGCCCTGGTGGTAGTGGACCTCCGAGCAGGGGCCGCACGGTCCGTGATCGCCCATGGCCCAGAAGTTGTCCTTCTCGCCCAGGCGGAGGATCTTCGCGGGCGGGAGCCCGGCCACCCGCTGCCAGAGCCCGAAGGCCTCGTCGTCGTCGGCGTAGACCGTCGCCCACAGCCGCGCGGCGGGCAACCCCACGTCCTTGGTGAGGAACTCCCAGGCGTAGGCGATCGCCTCCGCCTTGAAGTAGTCGCCGAAGGAGAAGTTGCCGAGCATCTCGAAGAACGTGTGATGGCGAGCGGTCCGGCCGACGTTCTCGAGGTCGTTGTGCTTCCCGCCGGCCCGGACGCACTTCTGGCAGGAGGTGGCGCGCAGGTAGGGCCGCTGCTCCTCGCCGAGGAAGACCGCCTTGAACTGGACCATGCCGGCGTTGGTGAAGAGGAGCGTCGGGTCCTGGGCGGGCACCAGCGGGGACGAGGGGACGACGGTGTGCCCGTTCCGCTCGAAGTACCGGAGAAACCGCTCCCGCAGGGCGTGACCGGTCATGGGGTTTTCATGATACCAGAGATCGCCGGCGGCGGCCGGGCCCCTCGATTCGTTGACATCGCGTGGGGCGTTTGCCTATAGTCCGGGCGACTGCGCGGGTCGACGTCACGGCGAGCCGTTCACGCCTCATCGCGGAGGTGACACGTGGGCAAGGCAATCGCGATCGTGCTGTTGCTGGGGTGGAGCCTCGTCGTCGCCGTGCCGGGGGTCTGGGCCCAGGCCGCCACCGGACGGCTCGCGATGACCACCGAAGAGCCTTACGTCGGCGGCCGCGGCCTCATCACCGACACGCTGACGACCGGCATGTTCATCAATCCCACCTCGGGCATCCTGAACAACCTGCAGTTCACCCTCCAGTACTGCGCGCTGATCTTCCACAACCCCGGGCCCGGCAAGGAGACCATCGTCGGCCACGGGGCCATCGCCGGCTTCGGACTCCTCGACTGGGTCGAGATCGGCGCCGCCGGGCTCCTCGTCGATACGCCGGGTCCGGATGACAACCCCAAGGTCGGCGGCCCCACCGTGAAGGTGCGCCTCCTCAAGGACCGGGGCGGCCTGCCCGAGATCGGCGTCGGCGGCGTGTTCCTCTTCGGGGACAAGGCGATCGAGCAGAACACGGTCTACGTGGCCCTCTCCAAGGGGCTCCGGCTCAGCGACGGGCCGTTCTTCCGGAGCGTCCGGGGACACATCGGCTTCCGTCAGACCTGGGTCGAGGTCGGCGAGGACGGGTCCTTTGGCTACGTCGGCGGCGAAGTCGAGGTCTTCCGGCACACGTTCGTGGTGGCGGAGGTCTCCAACAAGAGCGGGGGCGCGGACAAGATCCCGTGGGCGGCCGGCCTCCAGGTCCGCCACCCGGACGGCTTCGGCTTCACCCTGGCCGCCGTCCAGACGGGCGGCCTGGCGAACCTGGCGGTCTACGTAGGGGTCGGCATCAACTTCCAGTAGGCGGAGCCGCCGGCGGGGCGCCCGCCAGCTCCCGCAGGAGCCGCTCGACCCGCCGGACGTCGCGGTCCGCGCGCATCGCGACGAAGCGCGCCAGCGCGGCCTCGAGGTCGGCGCAGGCCCGGTCCGGCTGGCCGAGCTGCCAGAGCGCCTCGGCGCGGTACAGCAGAGTTCGCGCCGCTTCCTGGGCCCGCGTCAGCCGCTCGAAGGCCTCGAGCGCCCGGTCGAGCAGCGGCAGTGCCTCGGCCGGCGTCCCCCGGGCAAGGCCGACGCGCCCGAGCCCGCGCCAGGCCCCGGCCAGGGCCAGCGGGTGCCGCGCCTCGTCGTATTCGTCGCGCACCCGCTCGAAGAGCGCGGTCGCCGCCGCCGTCTCCCCGCAGGCGAGGCGGGTCTCGCCGAGCACGACCAGGATCAGGCCCCGCAGCAGCGCATTGCCGGAGTCGCCGAGCGTCTCCAGCGCCGCCTCGGCCGAGGCCACGGCGCCGGCGCCGTCGTCCTCCTCCATGGCGAGGATAGCCAGGTTCGCCTGGGCGAGCGCCGCGCCGTGGACGTTGCCGATCTGGCGGAAGCGGGCGACCGACTGGCCGTGGTGCTCGCGGGCCAGGGCGAGGTCTCCCTGGCTCATGGCGAGGTTGCCGAGGTTGTTGTGGGCGCCGGCGATCCCCTCGGTGTCGCCCGTCCGCTCCCAGATCTGCAGGGCCCGCTCGAAGTGTCGGCGAGCGCCCGTATAGTCGCCGAGATCGCGGGCGGCGGTGCCGAGGTTGTTGGCGGCGCGGGCGCGGTGCGAGAGGCTGCCGATCTCCTCGGCCGCCTCGTAGGCCCGGCCGTAGAGCGTCGCGGCATCGGCGAAGCGGCCCTCGGTGTGGGCGATCCTCCCCTCCAGCATGTCGGCCCGCACGGCGGCGAGGCGATCCTCGGACGGCGCGGCCGCCCGGCCCTCGGCCACACGGGCCAGGGCCTCCCCCGTCCGGTTGGCCCGGTGGTAGAGCTCGGCCAGGTCGAGCAGCGACCGCGCGCGAACCGCGCGCCGCTCGATGGCCCCATCCGCCTCCGCCGCCGCGGCCAGCAAGAGCTCCTCCGCCTCCTGGGTCCGTCCGGTGTGGGCGCAGGCGCGGGCCAGCAGGCGATCGGCCTCCGCGCGGTCCGCCGGACCGGTGGCGCCGGCCCGCATGCGCCGGGCGTGCTCCTCGGCCCGGCCATAGGCGCCGACCCGGAGGTGGACGCGGCCGGCGCCGCGGTGGACGAGGGCGGCGACGCGCTGCTCGGCGTCGCCCGCGGGACCCACGCGCTCCAGGGCGTCGAGCGCCCGCTGATAGCGGCGGATCGCCTCGTCGTTGACGAACAGCTCGGCCGCCCGGTTGCCGGCGCGCAGGTTCGCCTCGGCGGCCGGCCCCCAGCGTTCGGCCCGCTCGTAGTGATGGGCGAGGGGCTCCGGGGCCACCCCTTCCGGCCCCCCGGCCGCCGCGCACAGGGCATCGGCCGTCTCGCCGTGGAGCGCCCGGCGCTCGCGGAGGAGCACGGTCTCGTAGCAGGCCTCCTGCATGAGCGGCTGGCGGAACGCCCACCGCGTGCCGCCGAGCGGCGCCAGCAGGCCGTGCCGCTCGAGCTCCGGCAGCAGCGCGGCGGCCGGAGGACCGCCGCGATTCGGCGCCCGCCGCATCAGCTCGGCCACGCCGAGGTCGAACTCGACACCCTGCACGGCGCACTGCCGGAGGAGCTCGCCCTCGGCCTTCCCGAGCCGATCGAGCCGGGTGACCATGGCCGCGCGGATCGAGGCCGGCAGGCTGACCGACGTGGGCTCGGCGCCGCGCCCCCAGCACCAGGTGCCGTCCGGCCGCGGGGTCAAGACCGCCTGGTCCACCAGGGCCCGGACCATCTCTTCGATGAAGAGCGGCACGCCCGCCGCCCGCTCCAGGATGTCGCGCCGGAGCCCGGCTGGCAGCTCGACGCCCCGCACGAGGCGATCGAGGAGCTCACCGGCCGCCACCTCGGGCAGCCGCCCGGGCCGGAGCACGGCCCCGCCGGACCGCGCGCCGGGCCGATCCTCGCGCGAGGTCGCCACGATCGGCAACGGCAAGCCGTCGGGGGCGGCCCGCATCGCGTCGAGCAGCGCGGCCGACGCCTCGTCGGTCAGCTCGTAGGAATCGAGGAAGAGCGTCAGATCCGGCAGGTGAGCGCCCAGCCGGCCGAGGAGCGTCGCCACTCCGTGCTCGATGGTCCGCCGGAGGGTCTGGGGATCCGGATCGGGGGCCGGGACCGATAGTCGACTGGGCGCCGCCAGGTGCCAGAGCGCGTCCACGAACGGCTCGAGATCGGCCCCCAGCGGCGCCAGGCCGGCAGCGAAGGCGTCCCGCGAGGCCGGGGCGACCGCCTCGCCCGTCAAGAGCCGCAGCACGGCCAGGACCAGCCGGCGGGCCAGACCGAACGGGCGCCGCCGCACCTCGGGCGTCGCCACGACCGGCAGCAGCCGGGCGCCGCCGACCCGGTAGGCCCCCTCCTCGACGAGCCGGGTCTTGCCGATCCCCATCTCGCCGCGGATCTCGACCCAGCGCTCGCCGCCGCGCCGCGCCGTGTCCCAGTGACGCACCAGCGTGGCGAGCTCCGCGTCCCGGCCGACTAGTTCGACCGAGAGACCGTCCCGGCCGCGGGGGTCCACGTCCGCGATCTCGCCGACCAGGTCGTAGGCCTGGACCGGCTGCTCCTTGCCCTTGACGGTCAGCACGCGGGAGGGGCCGAACTCGAAGCGGCCCCGGGCCCGGCGGGCGACCTCGGCCGAGACCAGGATGCCGCCGGGCGGAGCATTGGACTCCAGGCGGGACGCGAGGTTCACCGTGTCGCCCATGACCGAGTAGTCCATGCGGACGTCGGAGCCCACACCGCCGGCCAGCACCAGGCCGCAGTGGATCCCGATCCGCATCCGGATCGGCACGCCGGTCCGCCCCTCGCACCGCTCGGCGAACCCCGACAGGAACCCCTGCATCGCCAGCGCCGCCCGGCAGGCGCGAGCCGGGTCGTCCTCGTGGGCCACCGGCGCCCCGAAGAGCGCCATCACGGCGTCCCCGATGTACTTGTCGATGTAGCCCTCCTCGTCCCGGATCGCCTCGCCGAGCCCGGCGAAGCACTCGTTCATCAGCGCGTGGACGTCTTCAGGATCGAAGCGCTCGCTCAGCTTGGTGAAGCCGCTCACGTCGGCGAAGAGGACCGCGACCTCGCGCCGCTCGCCGCCGGGGCTCACCGGCGGGCGGGGCTCGGCGGCGGCGGCGACCTCGGCCGCCGGCGCCGGGGCGGCGTCGAGCTTCTGCCCGCAGTTGCCGCAGAACTTGAAGCCGGCGGGGATCTCGGCGGCACAGTTCGGACAGGTCACGGGGGATATGCTACCGCGCCACCGGCCAGGGACGGAAACCGGCCGGGAGGCCCCGAAACGCCCGTCCAGAGGGGGGAACACCCCCAGCCGCGGCGGGAGGAGCCTGCCGGAAGCTTGGGAGGGGGCCGTCGAGGCCCCGCCCAAGCCACAGGAGCCTGTCAGAGATTCGGGCGCCGGCCGTCCGCAGTACCGCCGACCGTCAGGTGGTCCGCTCCGAGCGCGGGCTTTGCCCGCGCCATCTTTGGGTTCGCGCGCCTCGTCGCGCCCCCCAGCCCCGCGACGTCCTGCGGCGCGGTCTTTGGGGTCGCGCGCCTCGGACGGCGGGGCCCCAGCCCCGCGACGTCCTGCGGCGCGCCCTTCTTTTCTCCTGGGGAGGCCTCGGAGGGGTGTTCCGACACCCCTCCGAATTAACTAGTCGGGCGTGGCGCCGGTGAAGGCGAAGGCGGCCAGGTGAAGCGCCGGGACGCGGATCGAGCCGGCGTCGAAATCCCAGAGGTCGAGCCGCTGGAGCTTGAGGTCGCGGCCGACGTCGACCGTGCCGCCGAGCGCCTCGTGGTAGGACTGGGTGAAGCGGAGGTTGCGCACCGGATACGCCACCTCGCCGCGCTCGATGAGGAACGTCCCGTCGCGGGTCATGCCGGTCACCACGGTCTTGAGCGGGTGGACCCAGCGGGTGTACCAGAAGCGCGTCACGAGGATCCCGCGCGCGACCCCCGCCACCAGCGCCTCGCGCGGCCGGCCGCCCGGCTCCAGCCGCAGGTGCATCGGCAGCGAGGCGGGGGCGCTCGACGGCAGGGCGTGGCCCGTGTTGCGCGCGCCGTGGCGGGCGGCAGTCTGTGAGTCGTAGACGAGATGGCGAGCGACGCCACGCTCGAGGAGGACGAGTCGCTCGGAGGGGACGCCCTCGAAGTCGAAGGGACGCGGCAGCCCGGCCGGGTCGTTGGGATCCTCGACCAGCGTGATCGGCTCGCCGGTCACCCGCTCCCCGAGCCGACCGGCCACGAAAGACCGCCCCTCCTCCACGGCAAGGCCGGTCAGCTGGCCGCCGAGGAATTCGACGATGTCGGCGACGGCGTAAGACTCGAGGACCACCTCGTAGACGCCGGCCGGCAGGTCGCGCGGCTGCTGCGCCCGGCGCGCCGTATCGATCGCCTCCCGGGCGACCGCCTCCACGTCGAGGCGGGCGAAGTCGGCGTCGACCCGGTCGGCGTAGCCGGAGCCGGCCTCCCCGAGGGCGACGGCCTGGGCTTCGGCCACCGAGCCGGCGTGGTAAGCCCAGGTGCCGTGCGAGTTGGCGACCGCGACCTCGTTCACCGTGGTCGCCACGTAGCCGGCCGCGCGGAGCCCCGCCGCCCGCGCCGGCCGGCAGACCAGCCCGGCGGCCCGGGCGCG
The DNA here is from genome assembly GCA_036001225.1 of Candidatus Methylomirabilota bacterium. Classification (GTDB taxonomy): domain Bacteria; phylum Methylomirabilota; class Methylomirabilia; order Rokubacteriales; family DASRDR01; genus DASYUM01. Next base: position 15,726 of record DASYUM010000184.1, read on the forward strand.
CGCCTCGGGGGTGGCCGCGGCGGTCGCCCCCGCGACCGCCGACCGGCCGGGGGTCGCCGGCGCCGCCGGCAACCCGCTCCAAAGCGGGTTCTCGGGTGCCAGTCGCGCCAGCTCGGTGGCCCGGCGGGCGGCGTCGGTGACGCCGGCGGCGTCGAGGCGGTTCGACCAGACCGTCGCCACGCGCTTGCCGGCCACGACGCGGATCCGGAGGTCGGCGCTGGCCGCGGCCACGTTCTGATGGATCACGTTGTTGGCGAAGCGCGTCAGCGCCTGGCTCTGGGCGAGAACCAGCGCCTCGGTCTCGTCGCCCTCGGCGGCGCCGAGCGCCCGCTCCGCCGCCTCGCGCAGGAGGGCCTCCCCGAACCCGGCCCCGTCTCCGCTCACCGGAGGATGCCCACCCGCACGTCGCGGAAGCGCGCCGGCGCCGCCCCGTGCCCGGTGTGGGCGGATTGGCCGGGCTGGCCCTTTCCACAGTTCGGGGTCCCCCACATCACCCAGTCGGCCTCGCCGCAGACGGCATCGCACGAGCGCCAGAACTCCGGCGTGATCCCGGTATAGGTCGCGTTCCGGAGCAGAGCGCCCAGCTGGCCCCCCTTGATCTCCCAGGCGATCTCGGTTCCGAACTGGAAGTTCAGCCGGCGATCGTCGATGGACCAGGAGCGATTGGTGTCCATCAGGATGCCGTCGTCGGTGTCGGCGATGAGATCGGCCAGCCGCCAGCTCCCCGGCATGACCGACACATTGGTCATGCGGATGAGGGGCAGCCGGGCCCAGCCGTCGGCCCGCATGGCCCCGTTGCTGGCGCAGCCGAGGACGGCGGCGGTCTCCCGGCTCATCAGGTAGCCGACGAAGATCCCCTCCCGCACAGCCCAGCCCCGGCTGGCCGGCACCCCCTCGTCGTCGTAGCCGAAGGTGCCCAGGCCCCCCGGGAGCACGGAATCGATCTGGATGTTCACGTGCTCGCTCCCGTAGCGGAAGCTGCCGAGCCGGTCTCGGGTGAGGAACGAGGTGCCGGCGAAGGCCGCCTCGGTGCCGAGGACCCGGTCGAGCTCGATGGGATGCCCGCAAGATTCGTGGGTCTGCAGCGCCAGCTGGTTGCCGGACAGGATGACCGTCGTCCGCACGTCCTGCGGGCACGGCTTGGCCGACAGCAGGGCCACCGCCTGCTCGGCGATCCGCGGCGCGTTCGCGACCAGGTCCTGCCGAAGGACGAACTCCCAGCCGCCGGTGTTCTGATGGCGGCCGCCCGAGTTCGGATACGACCGCCGCTGCATCTCGCCATCCCCGACGGCGTCGGCCTCGATCCCACAGCCGGTCTCGTAGAGGGTCTGGGTGATCTCGGCGCCTTCGGTGGAGGCGAAGAGCTTTTCCTCCCGCCGGATCTCGGCCGACGCCCGCGTCGTCCGCAGGCCCTTCACGCTCCGCATGGCCGCGTCGGCCCGGAGCAGGAGGTCCGCCCGCTCGCCGATCGGCACCGCGAACGGGTCGATCTCGATCGGCGTGCGGTAGGCGGCGCGGACCGGTGGCGCCTCCGCCAACCGGACGTCGGCCTCCTTGATCAGCGCCGAGGCCTTCGCGATCGCCACCGCCAGCGCGGCCACCCGGTCGGCCTCGGCCGCGGTCAGGGTCTGGGAGGCCGCGAACCCCCACGCCCCATCGGCGATGGCCCGCACGCTGAACCCGGCCGCGTCGCTCCGCATCGCCGCCTCCAGGACGCCGTTGCGGACGAAGACCACCTCGACCTCGCGGTGGACGAAGCGGGCGTCGGCGTAGG
>DASYUM010000185.1:0-21499 GCA_036001225.1 Candidatus Methylomirabilota bacterium
GCGAACGGCGGCTGGTCGGCGTAGAGCTTCGCCTCGTCGAGCACCGGGATGCGGGTCCCCGGCATGTACTTGTCGAGCTTCTTGGAGCCGCCGACCTCGAGCACGCAGTCGAGGATCCCGTCGTCGAGCCCGACGTAGGTGATGAGCGTGCTCGCCCGCGACGGCGCCCCGATCCCGTAGATCCTGGCGCCCGCCCGCCGAAGGCCGGCCAGCAGCTCGTACAGCGCGAGCTTGGAAGTCACCACCCGGCGGCGGAAGTCCTCGATCCAGGCCTCGCCGGCCAGGCCAGCCGCCCGCTCGGCGGCCAGCCGCTCGGCCACCGACGGGTCCACCGGGTAGCGGGGGGAGCGGCTGGCGTAGACGCGGATCGAGCCGCCGTGGGTCGGGATGCGTCGGACGTAGAAGATGCGGAACCCGTGCCGCTCGAGGAGCGACTGGAGGCTGGTCAGCGAATAGTAGCGGAGATGCTCGTGGTAGATCGTGTCGTACTGGAGCGTCTCGACGAGATCCGCCAGGTAGTGCGACTCGGTAATGAAGACTCCGTCGGGGGCCAGGAGGGCGGCGACGTTCTCGACCAGGGAATGGACGTGGTGGATATGGGCGAAGACGTTGGTCGCGGTGACGACCCGCGGAACCCCGTACTGGCCCCGCGCCATCTCGACGGCGGTCCGGTCGAAGAAGGTCATGAGGGTCGGGATGCCCCGCGCCTCGGCCAGCCGGGCGGTCAGGGACGGCTCGATCCCCAGCACCGGGTGGCCGCCGTCGCGGAAGTTGCCCAGCAGCGTCCCGTCGTTCGAGCCGATGTCCACCACCAGATCGCCCGGCCCCAGGCGGATGCGCTCTCGCAGCTCGCGATAAAGGTCGGCGAAGTTTTCGCGCAGGATGCGGGTGGTGCCGCTGGTGTACGGATAGTCGGGCGGAAACAGGACGCGGGGGTCGGCGGCGTAGCCGAGCTGGACCAGGTGACAGGTCGGGCAGTAGAGCAGCTCGGCCGGGAACCACGCCTCGTCGTCCAGCCGCTCGCCGATCGGCCGCATCCGGTTGACCGGGGGCAGGTAGCCGACGAAGAGGACCGACCCGAGATCGGGCTTGCCGCAGGCCTGGCAGCCGTCGATGGGCCCGTAGCCGCCGGGGGCCGGACTCACGGCCGACCCTCCACCAGCGCCGCTTCCACCGCGCTGGCGGGCGCCGGGTGCGTCGCGTACCAGGCCACCGTCGGGCGGAGGCCGTCGTCGAAGGTGAAGCGGGGGCGGAAGCCCAGGGCCGCGAGCTTGGCGGTGTCGGGGCAGCGCCGCCCCGCGCCGCCGGGCCGCTCCGGACCGGGGACCAGCCGCACCTCGAGGTCGAGACAACGCCCGATCCGGCGCGCGACCTCGGCGATGGTCAGCTCTTCCATCGTGCCCACGTTGTAGATGCCCAGGTGCTCGCCGCGCGCCAGCAGCAGCAGGAGACCGGCCACGCAATCCTCGACGTAGATGAAGGCGCGGGATTGGCTGCCGGTGCCCCTGATCGGCAGCGGGACGGGCCCCGGGCCCGACGTCGCTCGGAGCCGCACCAGCCGTGTCGTCAGCTGGGGGACGACGTGCTCCCAGCCCATGTCGGGGCCGAAGATGTTGTGGGGCCGGAAGATCACGACACGCTCGAACTGCTCCCGCCCCCCGTGAAGGGCCAGGAGCTCGCTGATGATCTTCCCGCCCGCGTAGGAATAGCGGGCGTTGTGCGGATCGGGCACGGTGAGCGGCACGTGCTCGTCGGTGGGCACCGACGGCGGCGACTGGTAGACCTCGGAGCTCGAGGCGACGAACAGCTCGGCGACCCCGGCTCGCCGGCAGCCGTCCAGCACGTTGAGGATGCCCTTGACCCCGACCTCCAGCACATAGGCCGGGCGCTCGTAGAAGTGGCGGGTCCCGTTCACGAACGCCAGGTGCCAGACGCCGTCGATCCCGGCCAGCGCGCGCTCGACCGCCGCCGGGTCGCGGATGTCGGCCGACACGACCTCGACATCCGGGCGCGCCTCGCCGAGACGCGCCAGCGATCCGCGCGAGCCGTCGTCGAGCACGCGGACCCGATGGCCGGCGGCGACCAGCGCGCGGGTGAGCGCGGCGCCCAGGAAGCCGAGTCCGCCCGTCACGAGGTAACGGCGCATGCCCGCTCCATCTCCCCCTCGAGGGCCACCGCCACCGCCGCCGCGGTGAAGCCCCGCTCGAAGGTCGCCCGGCCGCCCTTGCGCACGCGGAGGTTGAGGTCGGGATCCGTCACCGCCCGCCGCAGCATCTCGGCCACCTCGCGGGGGGTGGCGCCCACCAGGGCGTTCTCGAGGGGAACGATCTCCGGGATGGCCCGCCGGCTGTTCGCGTGAACGACGAGGCAGAGCCCCATCGCCCACGCGACGACGTGGCGCGTGTAGGCCGCGATGTAGCCGCCGGCGTTGTTGAGAAGCAGAAACGCGTCAGCCGACCGGAGCTCGGCGTCGAGGTCGGGCACGAAGCCGCGCCGTACGACCCGTGGGTGGTCGAGGAGGGGTCGGAGCCCTTCGACCGGCAGACCGTCCCCGATGACGTGCACCTGGTAGTCGAGCCCGACCATCACCCGCTCCAGCTCGGGCATCAGCTCCTGGAGCAGGAAGCGGAGGCCGTAGCTCGTGCCCGTCTGGCCGAGCTTCCCGACATGGCCGATGATCTTCAGCGGCCGCCCGGCTGCTCCGGACGCCGGCGCTTCGGCGGACCCGGCCCCGTCGTCGGCCGGGTCGCGCCAGACGTTCGGCACGTAGACCGAGCGGCGGTGGCCGGTGGCCGCGTAGAAGTCCGCGTTGGCGGCGGTCACGTTGGCGATGACATCGACGGCGGCCATCAAGCGGAGGTGCGCGGCACGGTAGCGGGCCAGCCATCGCGCCTCCCGCCAGCGCCGGACGGCCGCCGGCCGCGGCCCTTGCGCGAACAGCGCCCGGTCGCGCAGCCGGGCCGCCGTCGGCGCGAAGTCCACGTCGCCGTGATAGGCCACGCGGGGCACGCCGCCCAGTCCGTGGGTGGCGGCCAGGCCCTCCGGGCTCCAGACGGTCAACACCACGTCGGCCCCGGAGCGCCGGATCCGCTCGGCCACCAGGTCCCGGCAGGCGATCGCCGGATAGAATTCCCGGAGATCGGGCCGTCCGGCCAATCCCGCCGCCACCCCGACGACGCGACTGAGCCCGGAGCGGGGCCTCGGCGCGTATTCCCCGGGATAGATGGGGGGCGAGAGCCGGATGCCGCGCGAGGAAAGCTCGCGGGCCGCCGCCTCCTCGGCCGGACCGAGCGCGGTGGCGATCCGGTGCGGGTTGAACAGCGGCTGCAGTGTCAGCTCGTGGCCGCGCTGAGCCAGGCCCGTCACGAGCTCGTGGAGCACGATGTGGACCGCCGACACACCGGGCTCGCCGTCGCGGCGACGGGGGATGGCGCTGCCGACCGCAAAGATCCGCATGAGCCTACGGGGTGGCGGTCGGCGACCGATGGCCGATCACGCCCCAGAGATCGATCAACACGGTGTCCGCAGGCACGGCCAGCTCACGGTAGCCGGCGTGGGGCACGCCCACGACGACGACCGGGCAGCTCGCCACCAGCTCTTCCTTGGTCGTGAAGGACGGATCCCCGACGTATTCGTCGGAGCAGACCACGATCGCCCCGTGGAAGCGGAGGATCTTGGCCAGCTTGAAGGACAGGGAGTCGCGGATGTCGTCGCTGTCCGCCTTGAAGGCCATGCCGAGGATGCCGACCCGCCGATTGGCCAGCTCGATGCGGAGATCGCGCCGCAGGTGGTCGAGCAGGAAGCTCGGCAGCCCCTCGTTGACCATCATGGCGGCGTGGCCGAGCTGGAAATGGTTCCCGTAGAAGGCGGCCAGTTGCAGCGTGTCCTTGAGGAGGCAGGGGCCGGCGGTGAACCCTGGGCGGGGGAAGTCGTGGGCCCGCTCGTAGTTGTGGGTCATGGCGTGGTGGATGCGGGCGTAGTCGGCGCCGTGGTTGGTCGCCATCATGTAGAACTGGTTGGCGATGGCGAACTGCACGTAGCGCCACGCGTTCGAGAAGAGCTTCGCGAACTCGGCTTCGGCGACGGTCACGGCCACCGTCTCCACCCCCAGCCGCCGGAACAGCTGGTCGGCCGCGTGGAGGGCGGCCTCAGTGAACCCGGAGATGATCTGCGGCAGCTTCCGCAGTTCGCGCAGCGCGTGGCCCTGGACGATGCGCTCCGGGCAGTAGGCCAGGTTGACGGCCCGGCCCCGCCGGCGGAAGAAGGCGTCGAGGGCCTGGCCCGTACCGGGATAGACCGTGCTCCGCAGGACGACGCACTGCCCGGGCCGCACGTATTCGAGGAGCTGCTCGCCCAGCTCGAACATCGGCCGGAGCTCGGGGTTCAGGTACTCGTCGACCGGCGTCCCGATCGTGATCAGGACCAGGTCCGCGGCCGCGACGTCGGCGAGCCCGGCGCCGAGGTGCAAGGTCTTGCCCAGGACCCGGGCCAACACCTCGTCGGCGTCCTGCTCCAGGAACGGCATGCGGCCGGCCTCCAGCATCGAGCGGCGGCGCGGGTCGATGTCGTAGAGGCCCACCTGGAGACCGACGTCGGCCAGGGCGAGGCCGAGGGGCAGGCCCATGCGGCCGAAGCCGCCGACGATGAGCACGTCGTACCGCCGCTCCCCGCTCACGCCTCCAGCTCCTTGGCCACATCGGGCGGCGGCACCTCGACCCACCGCCGTTCGCGGTCGGCCCGACGGATCAGCTCCAGCACCAGCTGGGCGCGCGCGCCCTCTGCGAAGGACGGCCGGACGCCGGTGGCCTTCCCGGCGACGCCCGCCACGAACCGCCGGGCCAGCCGATGGAACGGCGCGATGCGCCCGTCCTCGAACTCGCGCGCGAACTGGAGCGCGGCGGGGATGCGAAGCTTGCGCAGCCGGTCGGACCCGCGACGACCGAGCCACACCCCGAACCCTTTCCCGTAGTCGCTCGCGTTCTCGCTCCCGACGACCAGCACGCCCTCGTCGCCATCGCAGCGGAACCAGTGCCCGGACCCGACCGGCGCCACCGAGGACACGACGAGCGTGCCCGGGGTCCCGTCCCGGAGCGCCAGGAGCACGTGGCAGCAATCCTCGCTGCTGACCCGCCGCCAGGCGCCGGTGCCGTCGGGCCGTTCGGGCACCCGCGTCGTGAGCTGCGCCGCCACCGCGCCCACGGGTCCCAGCATCCACTCGAGGTAGTCGAGGGCGTGGACCCCGAGCGCCCCCAGGGTCCCACCCCCCTGGGCGAGATCGGACCGCCAGGACCAGCCGCGCCCGGGGTCGGCCCAACTCGGCACCAGCCAGCTCACGCTGACGTGACGCAGCCGGCCCACCCTCCCGCGGCGGAGGAGCCGGCGGGCGAATCGCCAGGCCGGCATCTCGCGGAACTCGAATCCCATCACGTGGGTGATGCCGGCCGCGCGGGCCGCCCGCAGCATTCGGGCCGCCTGGGCGGCGTCGGTGGCCAGCGGCTTCTCGCACAAGACCGACTTTCCGGCCGCGCAGGCGGTGGCCACGATCTCCTCGTGGGTAGCCGGCGGGGTCGCCACGCTCACCGCGTGAACCTCCGGGCACTCGACCAGCTCGCGCCACGAGCCGAACGCGCGCAGGCCGAACGCCTCGGCCGCCTGGCGTGCCCGCTCCGGGGTCCGGGACGCGACGCCGACCACTGCCGCCTCCTCGACGAGCCGGAAGCTCGGCAGGTGTACCAGCCGCCCGAAGCCGGTGCCGATGATCCCCACGCCCACCGCGCCGTCACCGGATCGCATCCGGGCCGACCAGGGGCGCGACCGCGAGCAGCGCCACGTGCAGGAGGTGGCGGAAGCGGCCCGTGCGGACGTGGCCTTGGAGCGTCGGAGGATCCACGAATTCGACCGTGAGCCCGCCTTCCGACACGAAGGTCGGGTCCGGGTCCGACGTCCGCACGTAAAAGGCGTGCAACCGGTTCTCGAGTCTTCCGGTGTCCACGTAGTACGCGCCGAGGTAGGTGATGGACTGCGCGTCGAGCCCCGTCTCCTCCTTCAGCTCGCGGCGACAGGTCTGCTCGGGGTCCTCGCCCGATTCGACCAGGCCGGCCGGGAGCTCCCAGGTGTAGGCCTCCACGGCGGGCCGATACTGTCGGACCAGCGGGATCAGGCCCGTCGGCGTCTGGGCCAGGACGGCGACGTAGTCGGGTTGGGCCAGGCAGTGATACACCTCGCTCGCCCCGCTCCGGTCGAAGGCCACCGCCTTGGCGACGAGGGTGACCCACGGCGACAGGGGCGTCTCCATCCGCGACAGGATCCGGGCCGGCGTCCCGTCACACGACATCGGCGAAGGTGCGCTCCATGCGCCGGAAGTAGTAGAGCCCGCCGACGAGCACGGCGATGACCACGACGATCGAGACTCCCAGCATGGCGCGCGGCGGCTCCGGCCCCCCCAGCAGCGCCCACCGGAAGCCCTCGACGACGCCCGACATGGGGTTGAGGCCGACCAGCGGCCGCCACCGCTCGGGGACCAGGCTGGCCGGGTAGGCGACCGGCGTGGCGAAGAGCCAGAGCTGGGTCAGGAACGGGATCGTGTAGCGGACGTCGCGGTACTGCACGTTGAGGGCGGACAGCCACAGCCCGACCCCGAGGGCGGCCAGCAGGGCGAGCAGGACGAGGCCGGGGAGCGCCAGCGCCGCCAGCGTGGGGACGATGCCGTAGTAAGCCATCAGGCCGACCAGCACGGCGAAGGCGATCGCGAAATCGACCAGCCCGGCCGCCACCGCGGCCAGCGGGATCACCAGCCGGGGAAAGTACACCTTGGTGATGAGGTTCTGGTTGCCGACCAGGCTGTTCCCCGACTCGACCAGCGCGTGGGCGAAGAGCTGCCAGGGCAGGAGCGCGCAGTAGGCGAAGATCGGGTACGGCAGCCCGTCGGACGGTACGTTGGCCAGCCGCCCGAAGACGACGCTGAAGACCACCATCGTGAGCAGCGGCTGGAGGACGGCCCAGGCGGCGCCGAGCACGGTCTGCTTGTACCGGACCTTGACGTCCCGCCAGGCCAGGAAGTAGAGGAGCTCCCGATACGCCCACAGCTCGCCGAGCCGCAGCGGGACCCAGCCCCGCGAGGGGCGGATGACGATCCGGGTCAGCTCGGGGGCGGGCGCCGCGTCCCCCACGCCGGTCGAGGAGGCGGTCAGCGGGGTCGCCATCTCACGCCCGCTCCAGCACGAAGCTCACCGCGAGCGGCAGGGGGCCGGACCACCGCCAGCGGAGCACCGGCGCCGCGTCCCGTACGCCGTAGCGCGGCGAGACCCAGCCGGTCGCCACCTCCGTCTCGACCGCGAGTGGGGTCCCGTCGGGCTGCCGCCGCGGCCGGCCGAGCCGGATCCGCTGGCGCCCGGTCCGGACCAGCCACCCGTCGCCAGCGGGCTCGACGACGCAGGCCGGCGCCAGGGGAAACGTCCACAGCAGCCGGTGGACGCGTCGGCCCCGGGCCGGACCGGCCAGTTCGTCGGTCACGGCGACGCGGCCGGTCGCCCGCTCGAGGGTGACACTGCGCCGGTGGATGATCGGCTCGGCCAGGCGGCGGTAGCCGTCGTGCTCGGCGACCACCCGATCCCCCGTCGGGCCCATCTCGCAGACGAGCACGCGGGGCGTCGCGTCCGGGTAGAGGGTGAACAGGCCGCCGGAGACGAATCGGTTCTGCTCCTCACCGTCCACCATGACCGTGGCATGGGCGGCCGTGCTCCGGAAGGCGTCGCGGGCAGCCGGATCGGACGTGTAGCAATACGTCCCCGGATCCACCACGATATCCTCGCCGCCCAGGTGGACTTCGAGCGCGAGCAGGTCGTTGTGCTTGTGGGTGCCGACGCCCCCGGTCCCGACCGGACCCGCGTTGACGAGCACGTAATCGGCGCCCGCGCGGAGGACGTAGAGCCCGGCGTCGCGGAGGGCGGCGCTCGCCGGCGGTCGCGCCGGCCGCGCCGCCGGCCGCGCCCAGGCGTGGCCGCGCGTCCCGCCGAGCCAGAGGGCTTCCGACCAGGCGGGACCGGCGGCGGCCCACCAGTCGTCGCGCTCGAAGAGGAGCGCGCCCGCGGCCAGCAGATGCCGGTGGTCGCGCGGATCGGCGCCGCCGTAGCCGCTCAGGACGTGGAGACGCCCGTCGTCGGCATCCCCGACCTGGGGCGCCAGGCCGTTCGGCTTCGTGTAGAGCGCGACACTCGCCACCATGCGCTGAAGCCGCTTCTGGGCCGCCGGCGCCAGCTCGACGCCGTGATGCCGGCCGAGGATGGCCGCCGACAACGCCATCTCGGTGACCAGGCGATGGTAGGGGACGCTCGCCTCGTAGTGGAGCCCGTCCCGCCCGACCTGACGCTCGAGCTCCCTCTCGAGCCCGCGCGCGGCGAACGCGCGCCACCCGGCGGCCTCTCTCAGCTCGGGGAGGCACAGACCCAGGTAGAAGAGGCCCACGAGGTCGGCGAAATAATGATTGGTGGTGACGCCGTCCGGGCGCAGCTCGAGGTTGGCCCTGATGTGTCGCCCGTGGGCGAGGAGGCCCGCCAGGCCGCCCTGGAAGAGATCGACGTCGGCGGCCGGCGCGTCGGCGAGGAGGCCCAGGGTCCACAGCCAGTTGACGGCGCGGATCGCCACGTCCATCGGACAGGCCCAGTTCACGCCGTACTGGGGCGGGTTCGCCGCCAGCCAGTCGCGGATCTGGGCCACTGCCTCGACGGCGTAGCGCTCGTCACCCGACAGGAGATACGCCTGGGCGAGCACGGGCAGGTGGTGCCCGCGCGAGAGCTCCCAGGGCACCTTCACATCGACGCCGGGCTGGCGCCCGAAGCGGACGGCGGTGTGGAAGGTCCCCGGGTCCCAGCGGTGGCCGCTCTTGAAGTCGCGGTGCCAGTCGATGCGGGGGCCGAGCTCCACCCGACCCGAGCCGAGCAGGTCGAAGACGTGGGCCCCGACCCGGTCGGCGGCGGCCAGGGTCGCGTCGAGGGTCTCGGGAGCGAACTCCTCCAGCGCGACCCGGATGGCCTTGGCATCGTCGGGCCCGCTGGGCAGCCGCGTCCGGAACGCCCGGCGAATCCGCCCGACCGTCATCGCCAGGTCGGTCGGCGGAACCCCCAGGGCGCGCGCCAGTTCGCCGGGGCCCACCGCCGTCCCCGCCACCGCGGCCAAGAGCCGCCGCCACCCGCGGAGGGGCTGCCGGCGCACGAGGTGGAGCGCCGCCCGGGCGGTGCGGGCGGGCCCGAGCCACCGGACCCGGGCCCACGTACGACGGACAGGCAGGCTGGCCAACGGCGCGCCGGTCACGGGCGCCCGGCGGCGGCCGCCTCGATCCGCGCCGGCATGGGCCGGGCTTCGATCCAGTGCCGGTGCCAGAGGGCGAAGTTCAGGAGATACCACGTCTTGGCACCGTGCCCGCTCGCGAGGAGCCGCTCGATGGCCGCCGGTTCGAAGTAGGGCTGCTCGGCGGCGAAGGCGGTCAGCACGTCCCGGACGACCGGACCCAGCTCGGTGAGGAGCCACTCGGTCACCGGGACCTGGAAGCCTTGCTTGGGCCGGTGGACGATGGCGGCCGGCAAGAGGTCGGCCACCGCGCGCTTGAGCAGGTGCTTCAGCTCACCGCCCGCGACCTTCAGCGCCTGGGGGACGCCCATCGCGAATGAGACCAGCTCGTGGTCGAGGAACGGCACCCGCGCCTCCACCGCGGTGGCCATCGTCATCTTGTCCACCCGCATGAGCAGCAGCTCGGGCAGCCGGAGCCGCAGGTCGAGGTACGCCATCCAGGCGAGGTCGTCGTCAGGGAAGGGGCTTCGCTCCCGGAAGCGCTGGAGGTAGGCGGCCACGACCGCGTACGAGCTGAGGGACCCGACCCGGTCGAGCACCCCGCGCCGGAGCAGCCGGCGCTTCTCGGACTCGAAGAAGGCCTCGGCGCCGCCCCAGAAGAGACTCTGGCCGGCCGCCACCCGCCGGGCCGCTTCGCCGATCGGCGCCCCGTCCTGGCCGAGGGCGGCGAGGGTGGCGGCGGGGAGGCGGCGGACCGGCGCCGGGAGCCATCCCAGGCGCCGCGTCCACGCCATCGCCCGCAGAACCCGCCGCCAGCGTGGGTAGCCACAGAACAGCTCGTCGCTCCCCTCGCCGACCTGGCACACGGTCACCCCGTGGTCCTTGGCCAGCCGGGCCACGAAGTAGACCGGCACGCAGACCGGATCGGCGATGGGCTCGTCCTGGTGATGGACGAGCGTCGGCAGGAAACCGATCAGGTCGCGGACCCCGATCCGGACCTCGTGGTGGCGGGCGCCGAAGCGGGCGGCCACCTGGCGGGCGTAGGCGAACTCGTTGTATCCCTCGGCCCCGTCGAACCCGATCGAGAACGTCTCCACCGGCCGGTCCAGGAGCTCGGCCATGAGGGCGACGTTCGTGCTGGAGTCGAGCCCGCCCGAGAGGAAGACGCCGAACGGGACGTCGCTCACCATCCGGTAGCGCACTGCGTCGCGCAGCAGGGCCAGGAGCCGCTCGGGGACCTCGGCCGCCGCGCTCGGTCGGATCGGCGTCACGTGGTCGAAGACGTCCCAGTACTCGTCCTCGCGGCGCGTGCCGTCGGCTTCCATGGTGAGCGTGTGTCCGGGGGGCAGCTTGTGGATCCCGGCGAAGAGCGTGGCCGGGGCCGGTGTGGTGAGGAACGAGAGGTAGTGGTAGAGGCTCGGCACGTCCACCGTCCGCGGCAGGCCGGGAAAGGCGAGCAGCGCCTTGATCTCCGACGCGAACAGGAAGCGGCCACCGTGCACGGCGTAGTAGAGCGGCTTGACCCCGATCCGGTCGCGGGCCAGCCAGAGCCGGCGGGTCGTTTCGTCCCAGATCGCCAGCGCGAACATGCCCCGCAGCCGGTGGAGCATCTTCGCCCCCTCCTCGGCGTAGAGGGCGAGGAGCACCTCGGTGTCGCTGCGCGAGCGGAAGGGGTGGCCGCGCGCTTCGAGCTCGGCCCGCAGCTCCCGGAAGTTGTAGACCTCCCCGTTGTAGACGGCGCGGTAGCGGCTGTCGGGGCTGGCCATGGGCTGCCGCCCGGCCGGGCTGACGTCGAGGATGGCCAGCCGCCGGTGCCCCAGCCCGAGGCGTCCGTCCGCGCTCACGTAGACGTCGGCGTCGTCGGGGCCGCGGTGGGTCATGGTGTCGCGCATCCGGGCGAGCAGCCCGGCGTCGAGGCCGCCGGGGCCCCCGTAGTCGAAGACGCCCACGATCCCGCACACGGTCAGCTCACCGATCGTCCGGCCGCCGGCGGGCGCAGCGTGACCACGCGGCCGGGGGCGACCCCGCACGCCTCCAGCTCGGCCACGAGCTTGCCCGGCGGGTCGAGCGTGGCCAGGACCAGGCAGTCGTACTGGTCGCCGGACACGTCCCGCAGGTCCCGCACCGGGTGTCCGAGGAACGCCTTGCCCCCGCCGCCGTCGAGGAAGAGCACGGGCTCCAGGCCCAGCTCCTTGAGCGTCAGGTACGCCAGCTCGGCGGCCTCGCCGGTGCCGTAGAGGGCGATCCGTTTCCGGCCATCCCGCGCCAGTGGACCCAGGGAATCCCGGAGCGTCTGGCGGGCCTCGGCGTAGAGCCGGACCGAGTAGCGCATGTACTCGTAGGTCAGCCGCGTCTTCTCGGTCAGGCCCTGGGGCGTCAACAGGTACTTGATCCGGTTGGGCGGGATCGTCGTGACCTTGATGTATCCCTTGCGGGCCAGGCGCTTCAGATAGAGGTTGGCGAGGCCGAGGGCGATGCCGAGCCGCTGGGCGAGGGCGCGCTGGGTGACCGGCCGTTCTTCGGCGAGGGTCAGCAGGATCTCCAGCTCGCGGCGGGCCCCGGGATCCACGGCGTTCAAGGATTGAACAGAGCGTCGGGCCCTGTCAAGCGAAAAGCGGCCGCGCGCTCAGGGAAAGACTGGCGCGGTCGAAGGCCGGGTCCGCCCCTCGCGGTCCACCCACTCGATCCGGGCGAGCGCCACGCCTAGCGGGCGGACGTCCTCGGTCAGTCCCAGGACCCACGGGACGAACACGTAGCCGACCCGCAGGCGCAGGAAGATCACCTGGCCGACCGGCTGCTCGACCGGAATGGTGACCGCCCGCCAGCCCGGCGAGTCGATCACCACCTCGGCCGCCGGCCGGCCATCGAGCCAGACGGAGACCGTCTGGGGCCGGAGTCCGACCAGCGGAATCGGGCAGGCCAGGCGCAGCCGGAGGGCCGAGTCCTCTACCCGGAGCAGGGCCGCCACGCTCCGGTGCGTCCAGCGGACCTCGTCGGCGTCGAGGTATTCCTTCTGGTCGTAGAAGCCGGACAGGTACCCGGGGCGAACGGGTTGCCCGGCGACGGTGTGAACGCGGACGCCGAGGGCCAGAGCGAGGACCGCGAGGAGCGCACCCCATCCCCAGCGGGGAAGCCGCAGCCGCGCGCTGGACGAGGCCAGGCCGGCCAGGATCCCGAGCGTGATCCAGAAATACAGCTGCATGGATCGCATCAGGAGGGTGTAGTGGACCCAGCCGTAGGTCAGCCACGCGCCGAGCGAGATCAGGACGAAGAGGCTCGCCGCGCGCGCCGGCCCCGGCCGGCGCACCAGCCGGAGCGCCGGGACCGTCACGGCCCCGACCATCAACAGGTAGGCGACCAGACCGAGCGCGCCTTGCTCGGCGAGGAACTGCGCGTAGGTGTTGTGGGCCGACCACGATCCGTTTTGCATCGCCGGGAGCCACGAGTAGTACTGGAAGAAGTGGGCGAAGCGTCCGGTCCCCACGCCGAGCAGGGGATGATCGACGAACATCCGGCCCACGACCTCCAGCAGGTGCGTCCGCACGACGTGGCCGTGCCGCCACAGCATCCCGAGCTTGTCGAGCGCCGCCGCTCCGATCGGGGTCGAAACGAGGACGATGGTGGCGAGCCCGAACCCCCCCGCGACGGCGCCGGCCAGGATCCGTCCGCCGCGCCGTTCCCCTTCCCGGAGCCCGATCGCGACCACGGCCAGCGCCAGTAGCTCGAGGAGAAAGACGACATAGGCGCCGCGCTGGTAGGTGGCCAGGATCGTGTAGCCACTGAACACGACGACCGCGAGCGCCAGCCCGGTCATCGCCGGCCGCGTGCGTTCGACCAGGAGCCAGCCGGCCAGGGGCAGATAGGTGACGGCATACTGCGTGTAGTAGTCGGTATTGGTGCCGAGGGCTGAAAAGCCGCCCCCGGCCTGGCCGTGCAGGTAGGCGCTCAAGAGCGAGCGCGCGCCGACCGGCCGCCCGCCCCAGTAGAGCCAGAGGCCCGCGACCATGACGCCGCCGTAAATGAGGGTCGCCGCCAGGATCAAGCGGGGCAAGCGCTCCGGCCACCAGCGTTCGTTGGCGGCCAGCAGATAGAGGCCCAGGCCGCTCACGACGTTCAACACGGTCCGCACGTAGAAGAGGTTCGCCCGCACCTCGCTGCGCCGGATGCCCTCCAGGATCTCGGCCGCCGACGACAGTCGCAGCTCGAGCCAGATCTCGCGCAGATTGAGCGGGAGCGCGACCACGACCACCAGCGCGAAGAAGAGCAAGAAGGGCGCGTGCGGAAAGGCGAGGGCGCGACGGCGAGCGATGACCGGCACCAGCCCGCGGAGCAGCGTGCCGTAGACCAGGACTTCGAGCAAGGAGAAGTAGGGGAGGAAGTCCTCGCCGTTGAAGAAGGGCGGCAGCAGGAAGAGGAGGACCAGCCCGTTGGTCGGCGACAGGGCGATGGCGCCGGCGAAGACGGCGCCGACCACGATCGCCATCGCCGGCTGGGTAGCCGGGCCCCACCGCACGTGGAGCGCGACGGCGACCAGCGCGAGAAGCCCGATGGCGCCGGCCAGGACGACCGGGTCGATGGCGCGGGGGCGGGCCACCGGCGCGATCACCCTCGCCCACGTCGCGGCCGGGAAGAGCGCGGTGGTCTTCGTCGAGCCGGGCCGCGTCACCGGGCGGAGGCCGTCGGCTCGCCGGGCCGGCCAGCGAGGGCGGCCTCGGCGGTGCGCCGGCCCCGGTCGAGCCAGGCCAGACGATCGGCCTCGAAGCGGATCTCGTTGTTGCGGCGGTGGAGCGTGATCCGGACCTGGGCCGGGAACGGCAGACCGTAGCGGTCACGGCCGACCAGGCGCAGGAAGAGCTCGTAGTCCTCGCAATAGCTCATGGCCGGGTCGAGGCCGCCGACGGCCAGGAAGCGGGCCCGGCTGACGGCCACTCCCGAGTTGTTCAGGACGTTGCCCTGGTGGTAGAGGGTCTCCCAGTCGCAGCGCGGCGGTCGCGCCGCCACCAGGCGGCCCTGGATCCAGTGGTCACGGTCGATGTTCACGAACTCGACCGTCTCCGGATAGAAGAGACAGCAGGCCGGGTCCGCGGTCCGGACGCGGTCGGCCAGGCGCGACAGGAAGCCCGGCACCTCGAGGGCATCGTCGGAGTCGAGGAAGACGATGACGTCGCCGCTGGCGGCGAAGGCCCCGATGTTGCGGGGGATGTTGGCGGCGCCGTACGCGGCCGGCAGGAGCACGACCTGCTCCCGGTAGCGCCGGGCCTTGAGGAGACGGCGGATCTTCGGGAGCAGGGCCAGGGTCTCGGGCGGCGACCCATTGAAGACCAGGACCAGCTCGCACCACGGGTAATCCTGGTTGAGGACCGACCCGACGGCCGCCACCAGCTCGTCGGTCCGGTCGTAGACCGGCAGGACCACCGAGAAGCTCGGCGCCTCGCGATCCACCGCTGGCGCGGCCGCGGCCGGACCGAGGAACTCCCAGGAGCGGTGACGGACCGCCGCTCCCAGGTTCCGCGCCACCGTCCGGCCGGTCTCCGGGAACGTGAACCCCAGCGTCTGGATCCCATCCCCGGCCACCCCGACACGGCCGATCTCCGCGTCGGCGATCGCGAGGGCGGGCGACCCGGGGTCAGCCCCGGTAATCACCTCGAGGCGGGGGTGCCGGAACGCGAACAGGTGGTAGAGGAAGGCCAGCGCCAGGGGGTCGGCGGCCAGCGTGGAGGGCTGCACCTCCACCCGGCACGACGGTCGCCCCGCCTGGCGACAGCCGTCCCCGGCCGCTTCCGCCAGCCGCCAGGCGTAGGCCTTCACCAGTTCCGCCACGCGCGGATCAGGCAGGAGAGTGTCCAGGAGCGGGTGGCGTGGCGGCTCGCCCGGAGGCCGGTCGATCACGTCGAGCGCCGCCAGGACGACCGCGCGAATCGTCCCGTCGGCGCCCGAGTCCGGTCGATCGGGGGCGGGCGTCGCCGAGGCCACCAGTCCGGACAGGTCCCGCACTCCCGATGGCGTGCCCGCCGCCGCGCGAGCGCCGAGGCGGTCGGTGGCGACCGTGGTCTCGCCGGCCAGCCGCGCCAGAAGCGCGCGGCTCACCTTGCGCACCACGGCCGTCCCCCCCTGGTGCCGCCAGACCGAACCGACACGCCCGGCCAGGCGCACCCATTCGGCCACCCGCCCGCTCATCGCTCAGCCGGGAGGAGGGCCGATCCCGAGCGCTTCCCGGTAGCGCGCCACGACCTTGGCCGGCTCGCCGTCGGCCTCCAGCCGGCCGCGCAGGAGCAGGCACGCCCGGTCGGCCAGCCGCTCGACGAGGCCCGTCGCGTGCGAGACCAGGACGATGGTCGTGCCCCGGCGACGGCTCTCCTGCATCCGCTCGATGCACTTCTGCTGGAACCGCTCGTCCCCCACCGCCAGGACCTCGTCGACCAGCATCACGTCGGGCTCCAGGTGGGCGGCGATCGAAAAGCCCAGTCGCGCGGACATCCCGGCCGAGTAGTTCTTGATCGGCAGGTCGATGAATTCCTCGAGCTCGGCGAACCGCACGATGTCCTCGTAGATGGCGTCCGTGTCGCGGCTGGAGAGGCTGTAGAGCGAGGTGCTGAGATAGATGTTCTCGCGCCCGGTCAGGTCGGGGTGAAAGCCGAGCCCCAGCTCGATGATGGCGGCCACCCGACCCCGCGTGGTCACCGTGCCTCCGGTGGGCGGGAAGATCCCGGCCATCAGCCGCAGCAACGTGCTCTTGCCCGATCCGTTGGGGCCGATCAACCCCAGACACTCGCCGGGCCGGATGGCCAGGTCCACGTCGCGCACCGCCCACAGCTCTTCCCGCCGCTCGCGGTACCGGGCGTGGAAGAGGCCGATCGCCCTGATCTTGAGGCTGTGGGCCGGGTTGCGGCGAACCAGGAAGCGCTTGGAGACGCCGCGCAGCTCGACGGCCCACTCCACCCTAGACCTCCTCGGCGAACGACGTGCTGTACGCCTGGAACACGGCCTGGCCGACCAGCAGCATGGCGAGGGTCCAGCCCAGGACCGTGGCCAGCACCGCCGGCTCCGGCAGCGTGCCCCAGAAGAGGACGCTCTGATAGGCGATCGTGAAGGCGGCCGCCGGGTTCAGCTTCACGTAGACCTGGAGGTCGGCCGGCACCATCGTGATCGGGTAGATGATCGGCGTCACCCAGAACAAGAGGAGCAGGCCGATCTCGGTGAAGTGGGCGACGTCCCGGAAGGAGGTGGTCACCGCCGACAGAAGGTGGGCCACGCCGACCGTGAACAGGAGGTGCAGGCCGAGGAGCGGCACGAAGAGGAGCGCGGTCCAGTGGAGGGGGACGCCGGAGACGAGGACCAGGGCCGGCAGGAACACGGCCAGGGCCAGCACGAGCTGCGCGAAGCTGAAGAGGACGGACGCGATGGGCAGCGTCTCCCGCGGAAAGTACACCTTCTTGATCAGGCTCGCGTTGGCGATGATGACCCCGGTCGAGGCGTGGGCCGAGGTGGCGAAGAAGTTCCACGGCAAGAGCCCGATGAGGAGGAAGTAGGGGTAGTGCTCGATCTCGACCCGCAGGACGTACCGGAAGGCGAAGGTGTAGACCGTGATCATCATGACCGGGTAGAGGAGCGACCACACGAAGCCCAGCACCGAGCCCCGGTACTTCAGCTTCAGGTCCTTGAGCACCAGGTTCTTGATGAAGCTCCGGTAGCGGACCAGCTCGCCGATCATGCTTCTTGCGGGCCCCGGTTCCAATTGGGGCATGGCGCTATCGGCGGGGAGCGCTCCGAACATGCCGGACGCGTCGCGAGGCCGGGCCGCCGTACTTCGGCACGTCGCCGACCAGCGTCGCCATCAGCGCCGTCCCGACCGGGAGACGGCGACACTCACGAGCGCTCGGCGCCGGCGAGATGGCCGCCGATCAACGCGCAACGACCGCGCGTACAGCCTTCCACCGCCTCTGGATCGATCGTTTCGCTCGACCCGGGACGCGCCGGAGCAGAGAAACGCCGTGCGCCGAGTAGTGTCGGGTCAACGAGGCTAGAGTGTGCGACTTCCGAAGGACATAGATGAACTCGTCGCTGTCATCCCCGGGCCCGACGTACTGGACGACCTGCCACCGCAGGCTTCGCCGGCCCAAATACTCGATGAGGTCACGGACGTCTTCCGGGATCCAGACATGGAAGTGGATGTTGTAGCGCGTGTCGATCAATCTCCGGGCCTCGCCGGCCGCCTCGGGGTCCGACTTGTTGCAGACCAGTCGGGCCCACTCCTCGTAATGCGCGAGCTGGCTGGCTTTTCCCCCATCCGCGTGGTCTTCGACCAGATGGACCAGGGAGGTGCGGGGCCGGTCCCGATCGAACGTCCGTCGCTTGTCTGGTATGGCGAGAAACAGAATGCCGCCCGGCTTGAGGATGCGGTACCACTCCTTCAGCGCGCCAATCGGATCCTCCAGGTGCTCCAACAGGTGGTTCGCGATGACGAAGTTCTGGAGTGTCTGCTCGTATCGGAACGAGCTGGGTGTCGGCGAGGACGTCAGGCCGCACCATCGCCCGATGCCCATATTCCGGGTAATGGGCCCGGAGCACCTCGATGGTGAGCCGATCCAGATAACGGACCCGGCCGACGGTACGATCCACCGGCATCGGTCGGTGGAGGGCGCCGATCTCCACACCGCCACCGACGAAGAAGCGCTG
This sequence comes from Candidatus Methylomirabilota bacterium, assembly GCA_036001225.1. Classification (GTDB taxonomy): domain Bacteria; phylum Methylomirabilota; class Methylomirabilia; order Rokubacteriales; family DASRDR01; genus DASYUM01. The sequence continues at coordinate 17,962 of DASYUM010000185.1, forward strand.
GAAGTCCGTGCGGCGGGGCGCGTTCTCGTACGGGAGCTCGGCGGAATCGCGGCGGTCGCTCATCTATCTCGCACTGTTTTCACGCGCGAGTGCCGGCCGGGGCCCCTCAGCCAACACGTCGGGACTTGGTAGCGGCGCTCATCTGTTCGAAACCGCAGAGTAGCATGATGAATCCGGAAAGCATAGTTCGGGCAGCTTCTCGGCGCTCCGAGTCGTAATTGCGGCCAGCCGGAGGGCCGGCTCAGGGGACGAAGGAAACGGGGGCGAAGCTGAGCCGGCTGATCCGGGTCATCCCCGGATCGGCCAGGATGCACAGGAACCCGATCTCGGCGACGGCGGGCGCGACGAAGCTGAGCCGATAGGTCGCCTGGGTCACCGGTTCGGTGGGCCGGGCCGGCCGGACCACGTCGATCGGCGCGAACCCGCCGATCTGGGAGTCGTAGGAGAAGATCCGGATGGGAGCGACATTGGTCACGATGGCCAGGAGATAGACGTCCCAGGGATCGCCGCCGCCGGGAAAGGTCTCGACGGTGATCGAGAAGCTCTCGCCGACCCGGACCACCCGGGTCTCGCTCGTCACCTCGCAGCGGGCCGCGTTCAGCTCGGTTCCCACCGCGGCCAGCGCGTCGGCGCGCCCGAAGCCGAACAGGCTGTCCCACCCGGGGGCGCCCAGCCCGGCCGCGGTGCTCCGCACCGCCTCCCGGAAGAACGCGGTGAAGAAGGGCACGTAGTAGGACGGATTGGCCTGGACCATGAGGGCGGCCACGGCCGCCACGTGGGGGGCGGCGGCGGACGTCCCGTAGAACGGATTGAAGCCGGGCCGACTGGTGGCGACGCCGTCGGTCCCCGTGATGTCGGGCTTGGGGCGCACTTCGACGGCCGGAAAGAGGATGGTGGCCGGGCCGGCCGAGCTGAAGTCCTCGATGGTGAACGGGGCGCTGGCCGGCGCCGCCGCCACCGCCAGGACCTCGGGCACCCCCGGATGGCCGAACACGCTGTCGGCCGCGGTGGCGTACTCGTCGAGCTGGCAGCCCAGACAGAACAGCTCGAGCGTCCGGGCGGCGCCGGCGAACTGGGCGATCTCGATGTCGGCCGGACAGCTCAAGCCGACCGGCCCCGTGCACGTCACCCCGATGCTCTCGATGGGGTCGTCGGTGCCGGCCTGGGTATCGACCGACCACGTCAGCAGGGTCCCGTCGGGCTGGCGGATGTAGAGGTCGTAGTCGTCCGCCGCGGCCCCGAACGGGCTCCCCCACTGGAGCACGATGGTCGCCTCCCGGCCGACCGGAGAGGCCGGGACGTGGAAGCGGAGCAGCGAGTCGCCGGGGGCGAAGACATGGCGCAGGCCCGGATAGGGCAGGGTGGCGTCGAGACCGCCGGACACGAAGAGGCCCTGGTAGTGACGGCGCCGGTCGTTTCCGGCGGCCGACACGCGGAGGACCTCGGCCCCGATGCGCCGGTCGGCGAGCGCCACGTCGCCATCCTCGAAGAACGGCTCGCCGTAGAAGCCGAGGTCGTCCACGATCACGCGGGCCCCCCAGTCGCGCAGCGCGGTGAGGGCGCGGATGAACGCCAGCGAGGTCGGGAATCCCGACGCGAAGGCCAGCTCGGCGTCCGGCGCGCAGTCGTGGATGATCTCCAGCATGGCCGTCCCCTCGTCGCCGAGGCCGGCGGCCAGGACCTCGACGGCAGCCAGGTTGCCAGAGGCTTGCGAGGCGGCCAGCCCCGCCACGCCATCCGAGATCACGCCCACCCGCACGGCGGCACCGGTGATGCCGAGCGCCCGGGCGGCGGGACAGTTGTGGATGGCGTCCCCCTGGCTGGTCACCGAGCCGGTCCGGGGCGTGGCGTAGCTGGGCGGCCGAATCTTGAGCACCCCCGGCTCGCCGGCGAGGCCCTCGAGGTTCTCGACCGGGAGCCAGCCCTGGACGACGGCCGAGCGCGGCTCGACGATCTCGACGTCGAGCCCGTGCTGGCGGAGGCGCGCCAGGCTGTCGTCGCTGGTATCGGTGACCCTGACGTAGACCTGCACGCGTCCGGCGTCATCGACCTTGAGCATCGCGGAGGAGAACCGGCGGGCCGCCCCGAGGACGGCCGCGTTGTGCTGGGCGATGCCCTGGGCCCGGAAGCCGGCCGCCAGGCCGCGGAGGCGAGGCGCGATCTTCCGCGCCGGCTCGCTGGTGGGGAAGGCCGACGGGTGGACGGAGCCGGCTGGTCGCAGCTCCTGGGCGCCGGCCGGGGATGCCCCCGCCGCCAGCGCGAGAAGCACGAGGCCGAGCAGCGGTCGGCAGCGGCGCTTCGGTCGCGTCATCTCCGGCAACGTCCCGCGTGACTGTAGAGGCGAGGCCGCCCCCCGGTCAATCGACCGAGACCCCGAAGGGGTCTCCCGGTGCTTGCGTGGCCCGTGGCGGCCGGCTCGGATTGGCCCCATCGTTCCGCGCTCACCGGCCCGACGCCTCCACTCCGGGGTGAAGCCGTTTCGTCTCTGGATTCCACACGAGCACGACCGCCGAGCGATCTGGTCGGTCGATGCCCTCCCTCTGGCCGGTCACCTTGACGTACGGGGGCAGATCAACGAAGGGCGGCCTCGCTGCCATCGGCAAATACATGTTCTCAGGCCCGAAGTAGTCATCGGGAAGGTTGGCCACAACCACGCGTGAGGTACCTGTGGCGTGGGCGATCTCTTCGATCTGCCGGAGGACACGCCGGACGACAATCGCCTTGATGAGCCAGGGGTACTGATAATATGCGGCTAGCGCGCCCCAAGTAGTCAACATCACGGCGAGCCCCACACGTGCAATCACCGGCCGCAGATCGCGAAACAGATAGCCGATGAGCAGGGCGAAACCGACAACAGGTAGGAGAAAGATTCGTCCGGTGTCCGCAGGGCCGGCAACGTCTTGGCTGATTGCCAAGACCGGCAGCGCCAGAGCTACGATCGCAGCGATGGCAAGACCTGCGACGCGGTAGACCCTGGTGGAAAACAAGATTGCGAGCGGAACGAGGGCGCTGATGGCCGCCATCCACCGCAGCGTCACCGGAAAGGGTTGGGTGCCGGGCAGTGGCGCCGGAAATAGCAGGAACAGGAGAAAGCGAGGAAGCGCCAGGATCGACACAGGATCGGCGGGAGACCGTCCGCTCGGATAGACGCCCACCGAAGCGCCCAAGCACATTGTCCTCACGAGAAAGATGGCTCCCGCGACAATCAGGGTCGTCATGAACAGTGCCGCCTGTTTCGACCAGTCGATTCGGCCGAGGTCCGGGTAGCGGATGGCAAGGATCGCGGCCAGTGCGAAAGGCAACGTCACGGCGGCTTCTTTGGCGAGAGCGGCGAGAAGGTATCCCACGGCCACGCATGCCACCAGAGAAGCTCTTCTATCGGTAAGCCAGCGCGTATACGCCGAGAGCGCTACTGCCGCGAAAAGGGTTGCGAGCAGGTCGAATTGCCCAACTACCCACCACAGTGTCTCGACATGGACCGGGTGAAGAACGACAGTGAGGCCAGCAACGAACCCCGCCGAGCGTGACCAGCCAAGGT
>DASYUM010000186.1:0-8093 GCA_036001225.1 Candidatus Methylomirabilota bacterium
GTGGACGTCGACGAGATGGCCGACGCGGCGCGGGTCTACCTGGCGGCGGCCCTCCACCTCATGGGCGCCCCCTCACCCTGACGAGACCTCACCTCTTTTTGATTCGATGTGTGGACAGAGGCTGCCGGGCCCTTACGGACCCGTGTTCACCGAGCGAGCAGGTCCCGCAAGGCTCAGGACGCGGGCGTGCCCTCGGCGTCGCGCTCGACGCGGTAGCCCTCCTCCGTGGACGGCCCGATGATGGCGCCGGCAGAGGAGCGCCAGATTGTCGAGCCGGGTCGGGCCGCCGTTTGCCCCGTGGTGGATGTGATGCCCCTGGGCGTGGCGCACCCCGCAGCGCGGGAAGCGGCAGCCGCGATCGCGCGCCTGGAGCGCCCGCCGGAGCGCCGGCGGAATCGTCCGCGTGCGCCGGCCCACGTCGAGCACATCGCCCTCGTTATCGTGGCGCATGACCACCCGGGTCGCGTCACAGGCCAGGCGCCGGGACGTGTCCCCGGAAACGTGGACGCCGTCCTCGAGCGCGGACCGGCCGGGTTGACCGGGGTCGGCGAGCACCGCGGCGTCCACGTGGACGACCACCTGGTACCGCTCGCTCCCGAGGCCGGGATCGAGCCCGGACGCGAGGGCCGTCTCCGCCACGAGGGCAAGCGCGTCGGCCTGCTGCTGGCCATGCGTTGGCGGCTCCGCCTCGGCCTCCTCCGCCTGCGTGACCCGCCTGCGCTGATACAGCGCCTCGCGCGCCGCCTCGAGGGCCCGCACCAGCAGCGCCCCCACCTCCGGCTCGAGGCGCCCCCGCACGACGAGCATCCCGTCCTCGTCCGGATATACCTGAAGCGACCGCCGCGCGTGGCGGGCGACCGCCTCCTCCCCCTGCCGGTCCACCCGGCGCCATGCCCGCACGATGCGCTCGACGTGGGCCGCCGTCCCCGCCTGGCCCACCGCCAGGAGCCGGGCTTCCGTCTCGGGGGTGGCGACCCGGGTCAGGGCGCGGACCTTGGCGTAGGACAGCTCGCCCCGAGCGAGGGCCGCGGCGAGCTGGGGCAGATTGCCCAGCGCCCGCGCCACCCGCACCCGCTCCCGGGCCGCCCCCGGGTCGAGCCCCACCCGCCAGCTGAGCCACTCCGCGCAGGAGCGGCAGCCATTCGCCCAGCCGCCCCGCGCGTCGAACTCGCGGAGGAGGGTCAGGAACCGGGCCGTCGCGGCGTCGAGGTGGGCCGAGAGCTCGGCGATCTGGTCGCCGAGCTGGTCGAGATCGGTCCCAGCGGTCGGGGCGAGTGGCATGGGCGCTCCTCCTCCCCCGACCCTAGCACGTGAATTTCGAGCCGCCTGGCAGGTCGTAAGACGGCAGATCGTGACCGCGGAAATGATTTTCGATGCGCCGCGAGCCGCCCGCAGGGCCGCGAGCCCGCGCGGATTGCTAGGCGAGGCTCGCGGTGGTGACGGCGACGACGAGCCGATGCTGATCGGAAACCTTGTCAAGCACAAAATGCGGCGCGCGGCCCGGCGGTAGTGGTCGCAGTTTGGCAGGGGCTTCGATCAGGGCCAGAGCCAGCGGATGAGCAGGATGGCGAGCAGGATACCCAGCCCGACACCTATCCGGGCCGAACTTGCCGTCAGTCCAGTCCGGACGATCGGAGGCCTAGCAGCTCCCAGGGCTACCCTTCAAACCGAGACACCACCGGGGCGCTCAGGTCGTCGAGCGCCAGGGCGGCCCGCGCCGATGGCTCGACCGTCACTCGATGACGCGGTCGGCCTGGACGATGATCGATTGGGGGATCGTCAGCCCGATGGCCTTGGCGGTGGAGAGGTTGACGACCAGCTCGTAGCGAAGCGGCTGCTCGACGGGGAGGTCAGCCGGCTTCCGGCCCTTCAGGATCTTGTCCAGGAAGACCGCGGCCTGCCTGAACGAGGCCTCGATCGGCTCCCGGAGGCTCATGAGCCCACCGCCCGCCGTGAAGGCGCTGGTAGTGCCGATCGTCGGCAACCGGTTCCGGAGCGCGAACCGCACGATCTCGCCGCGTCGCCGGATGAACGCCCAATCCTCCAGGACGATCAGCGCCTGAATCCGATCGCGGCCGACGGCCTCCAGCGCCCCATCAACCTCGCCCGCATGTCGCAACTTGACCCCTCGGACTTCCCTGGCGAGCGCCTGCCCGGCGAGTCGGATGTGCTCGACGGCAAGCCGGTCGGCCGGACTGTCTGGGTTCGACAGCACGGCCACGCGCACGGCCGCGGGGGCGGCGTCTCGCAGAAGCTGGACGTACTTGGCGGCCAGGGTGTCCCACGGCACGCTCACGCCGGTGATGTTGCCGCCCGGTCGGGCGAGGCTCGCGACGAGGCCCAGCTCGACCGCATTCCCGACGCCGACCATCACGATTGGCGTTCGTTTCGTCGCCTTCCCCGCCTCGAGGGTGGCGGAGGCTCCGAGCGCGACGATGATGGCCACGTCGCGGTGAACGAGGGTGCGGGCCAGCGCGGGGAGTTGATCCTGACGATCCCCGATGCCTGCGAGGTCCAGCATCACGTTCTTGCCATCGACGTACCCGAGCTCGCGCAGACTTTCGACCAAGGCCCGACCGCCCGGGTGCACCTCGACGGGCATGCTGGGGCAGCCGCCGCCCGCGCAGAGGATGCCGATGCGGGGGACTTTCCCGGCGGGCTGGGCCTGGACGGCCGGCGGCGCGGCCACCAGACCGACGATCAGCCCGAGGGCCGCCGGGAAGGGGAAGGACTTCAGGTGAGCGAGCCGGACCTCAGACCTCGACGGTCCAGCCACGGGTGTCGGGCACCCGGGCGTACTGGATGTCCACGATCGCCTGGTAGAGCTTCTGGGTCAGCTCGCCGATCCGGCCCCCGTTGATGACGATGCGCTCGCCCTTGTAGGAGAGCTCGCCGACCGGGGAGATGACGGCGGCCGTGCCGGTGCCCCAGGCCTCGCGAAGGGCGCCGCTGCGGGCGGCCGCGAGGACCTCGTCGATGGGGATCGGCCGCTCGGCGACCTCGAGCCCCCACTCGCGCATCAGCGTGAGGGCCGAGTCCCGCGTGACGCCGGGCAGGATCGTCCCGGTCAGCGGCGGGGTGGCCACCTCGTCGCCGAGGCGGAACATGATGTTCATGGTGCCGACCTCGTCCACGTAGCGGCGCTCGCGCGCGTCCAGCCACAGCACCTGGGTGAAGCCCTCGTGGTGCGCCTCCTCGGCGGCGTAGAGGCTGGCCGCGTAGTTGCCGCCGGTCTTGGCCGCGCCGACCCCGGGGATCGCCCGGACGTGGTGGTCCTCGACCTTGATCTTCACCGGGTTCATCCCCTCGGGGTAGTAGGCGCCGACCGGGGAGAGGATCACGTAGTAGATGTAAGCCTTGGCCGGCCGCACGCCGAGGAAGGGCTCGGAGGCGATGATCACCGGGCGCACGTAGAGCGCGGTGCCGACGCTCGACGGCACCCAGTCGCGCTCGAGGCCGACCAGGGTGACGAGCGACTGCAGGGCCAGGTTGGGATCCAGCTCGGGAATGCACATCCGCCGGGCCGAGCTGTTCAGCCGCTCGATGTGCTTCTGGGGGCGGAAGAGCCGGACCTTGCCATCCTGGGCACGGAAGGCCTTGAGCCCGTCGAAGACGACCTGGCTGTAGTGCAGGACCGCGGCCGACGGGTCGAGGGAGAGGGGGCCGTACGGCTCGATCCGGGGATCGTACCAGCCCTTCTCTTCCTGGAAGTCGGCTACGAACATGTGGTCGGTGAAGAGGGTGCCGAAGCCCAGCTCGTGGTCCTTCGGCTTCGGCTTGCGGGTGGCGGCGCGGGTGATCCGGATGGTCTCGTTCATGACTGGTCCTCGCTGGGCTCGCGGAGTCGGCTCGGTCGCTGGCTTCGAGTCTAGCACAGCGCCCGGAGCCGGCTCCCCGCGGTTTGGCCCCGCCGGCTGGCGGGCGGCGGGCCTGCCGCGATCCTCTTGCTGCCGTCTCGGTGGCTGTGCGAGGCTTGGTCTCGCTTCCCGCAGGAGAAAGGAGCCGCCCATGAAGCGGATCGCCGCCGTGCTCATCGCCCTCTTCCTCGCTATCCTCCCGGCGGCCGCCCAGGAGGTCACCGAGCCGAGTAGCGGGGTCAAGTTCGCGCTGAAGCGGGGAGACCTGTCGCTGCTCGGGGTCGGCCTGCGCACCCGGACCGTGTTCAAGGTGAAGGTGTACGCGATCGCCCTGTACGTCGCCGATTCGGCTCTCGCCGGCCCGCTCGCCGTGCACAAGAGCAGCCTCGACAGCCCCGCCTTCTACCGAGATCTCATCGGAGGCGACTTCGCCAAGGAGGTGCATCTCAGGTTCATCCGCGACGTGGACCAGGGCACGATCCAGGAGGCCATGCGTGACGCGCTCGCCGGCGCCGACCGGGCCAAGACCGACACCTTCGTGAGCTACTTTCCCGAGATCAAGGCCGACCAGCAGTGCGTCATTCGCTGGGTTCCGGGCGGGACGCTCGAGACGGTCATGGCCGGGAAGCCGAAGCCGCCCATCGCCGATCGGCACTTCGCCGCGGCCGTCTTTGCCGTGTGGCTGGGCGAGAAGCCCATCCAGGAGGACATCAAGAAGGGACTCGTGTCGCGAGCCCCGGTCCTGATCAAGTAGGGTCCCGACCGCGGGGCCGGTTTGGCCCCGGCCCGCCGGCGGAAGTGGCTCTGGCGGCCCCCGGGCCGGTGCTCTACCCTGGTCGGCGGCAAAGGAGGAGAGCACGATGGCCGCGCCCACCACCGATTCCGCGATGTACCAGACGATGCACCGTCAGCCCGCCGACCTCCGCCGCCTCCTCGACGGCGGCTGGGACGCCGCCCGTCAGGCCGCCGATCGGCTCGCCGGAGCCGAGCGGGTCGTCGTGACCGGCATCGGCACCAGCTACCACGCCGCGCTGGTCGGCGAGTGGCTCCTGCGCGCCGCCGGCGCCGACGCGCGCGCCGTCATGTCGTCCGACTTCGCGCTCTACCCCGACGCGGTGGGCCTCCGCCGGGGCGACGCCGTGGTGGTGATGGCCCACACCGGCGTCAAGCGCTTCTCGGGCGAGGCGATGGCGCAGGCGGCCGCGGCCGGGGCGACCGTGCTCTCGGTGGGGAGCCTGACCGCCGAGCATCCGGGCTCCCAGCTCGTCCTGCGCACGGTCGAGCGCGAGAAGTCGGCCGCCTTCACGGCCTCCCACCTGGCGGCGATGACGGTGCTGGCCCAGGTCGCGACCGAGCTGGGCGAGCGGCGGCAGGCGGCCGGCACCCGCGGCTTCCGGGCCGCGCTCGGCGGGCTGCCGGATCAGGTGGCGGAGGTCCTGGCCCGAGAAGGCGACGTGCTCCCGATCGCCCGGGAGGCGGCCGGGCGGCGCATCTACGCGGCCGGGGCCGGGCCCAACGCGGCGACCGCGCTGGAGGCGGTGATCAAGGTCCGCGAGGCCGCCCAGGGGGGGATCGACGCGCTGGCGCTCGAGCAGTTCCTCCACGGGCCGATCGTCTCGGTGAACGCGGGTGACGTGGCGGTGCTGGTCAACGTGCCCGGCGCGGCCGCGGCCCGGGTCGGCGAGATCGCGGCCGTCCTGGCCGCGGTCGGCGCCCGGCTGTGGCTGGTCGGCGAGGCGGTGGCGGCCACGCCGGCGGCGACCGTGTTCCGGCTGCCGGCGCTCCCCGAGGTGCTCTCGCCGCTCCTGGCCGTCGTGCCGATCCAGATCCTCGCCTACCACATGGCGGTGGTGAAGGGGATCGACCCCGACCGCTTCCGCCGGGACGATCCGACCTACGCGGCGGCCTTCGGGCTGCTGAAGCTGTAGACTCTCAGCCTCACCCCAGCGCTCAGACGAACTTGGGCATCAGCAGGCGCGGGACGAAGAGGATGAAGTCCGGGAACAGGATCACCAGGAGGAGTGCCAGCAGCATGGGCATGAGGATGATCAGGACATCCTTGATGGCGTCCGAGACCCGGATGCCGGCGATGTGACAGTCGATCAGCAGGCAGAGTCCGTAGGGCGGGGTGACGAGGCCGAAGGCCAGCGACACCACCCCGATGATGGCGAAGTGGATCGGGTGCATCCCGACCGTCTGCGCGGCTGGCGCCAACAGCGGCCCGATGATGATGATGGCGGGGACGGCGTCGATGAAGCAGCCGATGAAGAGGAACACGGCCGCCTCGATCAGGCCGACGCTGGTCACCCCGGCCCCGTAGCGGGCCAGCACGCCGATGATCGTCCGCGGGATCTGGTAGTACGCCAGGAGCCACCCGAAGGCCGAGGCGGTGCCGATGCAAAAGAGCGAGATCGAGGCCAGCCGGGCGGTCTGGTAGAGGACCTGGCCGATCTCGCCGACTCCGAGCGAGCGGTACATGAAGGCGCCGATGGCCAGGCTGTAGAGCACGGCCAGGACCGAGGCCTCGGTCGGCGTGACGAACCCCCCCACCACCCCGCCGATGACGATGACCGGCGACAGGATGGCGAAGAAGCTGCGGCCGAGAGCGACGAAAAACTCGCCGACGGTGGCCCGCGCGTAGACGGGGTAGCCGCGGACCTTCGCGTAGATCCACACCGCCGCCATCTGGGAGAGGCCGACCAGGATGCCGGGGATGAACCCGGCCAGGAACAGGGCCCCGATGGAGACGTTCATCACGCCGCCCCACACGACCATCAGGATGCTGGGCGGGATGATGACCCCGATCACCGACGAGCAGGCGGTGATGGCCACCGTGAAGCTCGCATCGTAGCCCTGGCGGCGCATGGCCGGGATGATGATGGAGCCCTCCCCGGCCGCGTCGGCGGTGGAGGAACCGGAGATGCCGGCGAAGATCATGCTGACGACGACGTTGATCTGGGCCAGGCCCCCCCGGAACTGCCCGACCATGCACTTGGTCAGATCGATCAGCCGCTCGGTGATCCCGGCCGCGTTCATCAGGTTGGCGGCCAGCAAGAAGAAGGGGACGGCCAGGAGGATGAAGGAGTTGTAGGCCTTCGTCATCTCGCCGAGGATCAGCACCGGCGTCAGCCGGTCATCCAGGGCGAAGATCGGCAGACAGGCCAGCCCGAGGGCGAAGGCGACCGGCACCCGCAGGACGATCAGCGCGCCGAAGATGCCGAACATGATCCCGCCCACCTCACCGGGCGACATCGGGATCTCCCCGCAGGGCGGCCAGGGCGCTCTCGTCGCCCCGGAGCACCGCGACGGCAGCCACGATGCGCTCGCCGAGGAAGGCCACCCAGGTCAGCCCGGCCAGCAGGTAGGCGCCGTGGATGAACAGCAGGTTCATGCCGGTCAGCTCGGAGGTCTGGGTGTAGCCGAAGCGCGCGTACTGCCATCCGTAGCGCACGAACACCAGGGCGAACACGAGCATGAAGAGGTAGACCGTGAGGCGCAGGATGGCTTCGCCCCGCGCCGTGCGCGGGGTGGGCAGCACGTCCACCTCGAAGTGGGTGCCCTCGCGGACGGCGATCATGGCCCCCAGCATGATGATCCAGATGAAGCAGAAGCGAGCGGCCTCTTCGGTCCAGATGTAGCGGGGGATGAGGCCGGTGTAGCGGGAGATGATCTGGAGCGTGACCGGGACGATCATCAGCCCCATGAGGGCGGCCACCAGGATCTGGAGCAGCCGGAAGTAGCCTCGCAACACGGTCGCGAAGAAACCGGGTCCCCGGGCACCGCGCCCCGGGGACCCGATCGTCATGCCGAAATCCCGCTGTCTGCTACTTCACCGCGTTGATGGCCTCCAGCGTCTTGTCGGCGCCGGCTTCCTTGGCGAAGGCGATCTTCACCGGGGCCACCAGCTCGAGCAGCTTGGCCCGCTCGGTGAAGGGGTGGACGCGGATCTTGCCTTCGGCTCGGAACTTCTCGAGGATCTTGTCGTCCTCGCGCCGCTCCCAGTCGCGGCCGTAGGCCCCGGCCTCCCGTCCCGCCTTGACGATCGCGTCCTGGAGCTCCTTGGGCAGCTTCCGGAAGGTCTTGCCGGAGAAGCAGAGGGGGCGGATGGTGATGGCGTGCTGGGTCAGCGAGACCTCGGGCGCCACCTCGTGCCACTTCATCTGCGACCAGCCGGGACTCTCGTTCTCGCCGGCCTGGATCACGCCGGTCTGGACGGCGTTGTAGACCTCGTCGTAG
>DASYUM010000187.1:0-25933 GCA_036001225.1 Candidatus Methylomirabilota bacterium
CAGCGGATTAGGGTCGGGACGGGGAGCTGATGAGCTTGGCGGTGTGGAAGCGGGCGGGGTTGTGGGAGGTAAGCTCGAAGGGTGTGTAAACGAGTGAAGGCGGTGTACCTTTCGGTTCGGCCACGAACCGGACCGGGCGTGGATGCGCCCGGGAAAGGAGACACCGCCCATGAAGGAGCAGAGCACCGAGCGCCTGAGCGAGTCAAGGCCATCCTGGGAGGACGTGGAGGCCTTCGCCCGGCAGCGCATCCAGACCTGGTTCCAGCGGCTGCTGGAAGAAGAGGTGGAGGAGTTGTTGGGGCGGACGCGCTACGCGCGGCGTGACGGGGTCGACGCGCCGGTGGGGTACCGCAACGGCCTGGGGAAGCCGCGCCGGCTGACCCTGAGCGCGGGGACGATCACGGTCCGGCGCCCGCGGGTCCGGGGGCTGGCGGAGCGCTTCGAAAGCCGTCTCCTGCCGCTGTTCAAGCGCCGCACCGACACCGTGGGCCAGCTCCTCCCGACGCTCTACCTGCACGGGCTGGCCGAGGGTGACTTCGATCTGGCCCTGCGAGGCCTCCTGGGCGAAGGCGCCCCCTTGTCGGCCAGCTCGATTGCGCGCCTGAAGGCGAGCTGGCAGGCCGAGTACGACGAGTGGAAGACGCGCTCGCTGGTGGACCTGGAGCCCGTGTACCTGTGGGTGGACGGGGTCTACGTCAAGGCGGGGTTCGAGAAGGACAAGGCGGCGATGCTCGTGATCCTCGCCGGCCTGCGCGACGGGCGCAAGATCGTCCTGGCCGTCGAGAGCGGATATCGGGAGTCCACGGAGAGCTGGGCCGCCCTGCTGCGGGACCTCAAGACGCGCGGCCTCCGGCCCCCGCGTCTCGTCGTCGGCGACGGCCCCCTCGGGATCTGGAGCGCGCTGGCCATCGTGTTCCCGCAGGCCCGGCCGCAGCGCTGCTGGAACCACCGGATCCTGAATCTGCTCGACAAGCTGCCGAAGCGGCTGCAGGCCGAGGGCCGGCAGCTCCTCACCGCGATCCCCTACGCCGAGACGCGGGAGGAGGCCGAGCGCCAGAAGCGGGCGTTCCAAGCGTGGTGCACGAAGAAGGGCGTGACCGCCGTCGGCCACGCCCTCGAGCAGGACTGGGACCGGCTGGTCGCCTTCTACGAGTTCCCGAAGGCGCACTGGAAGCACCTGCGCACCACGAATCCGGTCGAGTCGCCGTTCGCGGCCGTCCGGCTGCGCACGGCGGCGGCGAAGCGGTACAAGAAGGTGGAGAACGCGACGGCGGTCATCTGGAAGACGCTGCTGATCGCGGAGCGAACGTTCCGGCGGCTCGACGCGCCCGAGCTGCTGGCCGAGGTCGCCGAAGGCGTGGTCTACGTCAACGGAGAGCGGGTGAAGCCGAGCCAGAGCACGGCCGAGAAGAAGGCCGCCGCCTGAGCTCATTTACACACCTCTTGACAAGACCTCGGTGAGACCCCTGGATCGCTCTCATCCAGGCACTGAGAATCATGGCAGTCGCAGTATGCCGTCGAGAATAGCCATCACTTGTCCACCAACCCGGCTGCGCGCTGAAGCGGTGACCGGCTCAAAGTCGGACCGCCGCTATCGCCAGCGGAGGACGTGCACGCCTTCCCACCACCAAGGCTGACCGCGATCCTTGCCGGCGAGCTCGATGAGGAGTCTTGCTCTGGGCTGGCGCGCGCGGTAGTCCCGCATCGCCCGCGCGACCTGCTTCCAGTCCGTGTCGTCGACGATCAGTAGCGCACCCTCGACGAGGTAGGGCTCGACGAGCCGGAGAGCCTCGAACTGCGACTCGTAGTCGTGAGCGGCGTCATAGTAGTAGACGCCGATGCGCCGGCCTCCAAGCGCCCCGGCGCGCAGCAGCTCGAAAGCGTCGCCCTCCAGCATCGTGTAGCCGGAGAGGCCGTAGCGGCGCAGGTTCGCCTCGAGCAGGTCGCGGCTACCGTCGCCCATTGAGAAGTCGTCGATTCCGACGAAGTCGCCCGCGTTGCCGAGCATCGCGGCGATGAGGCTGAGCCCCGCATACGAGCCGACCTCGACGTAGCTTTCGCCTCCGTTGAGGAGCGAGGCGGCGAGGTTCAGGAGCGCAAGGTTGTTCTCGCAGGCGAGCCCGCCGACCTCGGCGAGGATCGGCGCGAAGCGGCGGTCGCACGGGTGCTTTGAGCGCGGGTAGTCGTCGGAGAGTCGAGGCAGGTCGCGCACGAACCGCTCGGGATCCATTTCCGGTGTGCGTCCTGCCGGCCCCTAGACTGTCCTATTCGGGGTTGGTGTTGACACTCTTCCGAGGATCTCTGGCTGGATTGGGACAAGGGCGTGAAGAGCTCCCCATCCGGGGCGCCCGGCCAAAGATTCGGAAGCAGGGACCGAGCCTTGGCCTCCAGGAGGTCCGTACCGGCCCAGAGGCCGCTGTAGGCGAACCACGGAGCTGGCCTTATCCGATGAGACTATCAACACGCACCCCAATCAGGACACCCTAGACCATCGTGATGCCGCGCCGGACCAACTCGGCTTCGAGATCCAGCGGCCTCGTGCCGACAGGCTTGCCACTCGGCACCGTCCAGAAGATCTCGAACTCCAGCCCATCCGGGTCCTTGGCGTACAGCGACAGCCTCACGCCGTGATCTGACGAGCCGACCAGCGCGCCCGCCCCGATGAGCCGCTGGCGTGCGCGCACCAAGTCGGTGATCTCGCCAGCCTCCCCGGCGGAGTGGTACATGCGCGTCACCCCCTCGTCGGGCCGCGAGACGCCCGTTTGTTCGAACAACCCGAGGTGATGATCGTCGGGGTGCCGGGAATCTTCAAGAAGGCCGCGTTGGGGTACCGGGTCTTCACCTCGAGGCCCAGCACGTCGCGGTAGAACCGCACGCTGGGCCCGACATCCGAATGACCAGCGCGAGGCGCTCCCTCGAGAGCAGCCACAGTATCGGGACGCTCGTCGCGGATCGCGCCGAACGCGACTCGCTCGGCGCGCGTGAAGGCGAAGGGCGAAGCGGGCACGGCCAATTCTAGCTAAGTCGAACCCGTCGAGCCCGCCCAGAACTCCAGCGACAGACCGACCAAGGGTGCCCGTTCACTTTCGGCGTGGGTACGTTTTGGGCACGCGAGGCCCTCCGGACCGGTTTGTCCGCTCTCTGGACAAAAGGAAACCCCGCGATTCCGTTGAGAATCGCGGGGTCTCGCGTTGGAGCGGGCGACCGGAATCGAACCGGCGACGTCCAGCTTGGGAAGCTGGCATTCTACCGCTGAATTACGCCCGCATTCCTGCCGATTCTAGGCGGGCTCCGCCGCCGATGTCAACCGTAGGAACGGCCCCCGTGTAAGATGCGGCGGGGGGGCAGGCCAGCCCCCGGGGGCCTCGATGGGCATCAAGGACTGGCTCGGCCTGGGTCTCGCCGGCTGGGTCACGCTGGCGTCCCCGGCCTGGGCCTCTGACTACTTCGCGGAAGGCCTGACTCCCGATTCGACCTGGGACGAGATCCTGAAGAGCAAGGTGAAGGGCGGCGTGCGGAAGCCCGGCGACCCGCGTCACCCGAGCTATGTCGCGTTCCCGTCGCTCAGCTTCGGTGGTGTCTTCGGTGAGCTCCGCTCGGTCTGTGCCGAGGGCGACGCCCTCCGCCTGGCCGCCCCCCTCGACACCGGGGTCCGCTTGAGAGGGTATCCTCACAGCTACCCCCTCGCTGTCCACCGGGCGTTCGACAGCCCCAGCGCGCCCGAGCTGATCCTTCTCTTCGAGAAGCGCTTCGAGATCGTGCCCTGCGCGAGGTGGCGTCCGGCCGAATGGGTTCCCGTCATGCCGCTGGAGGTCCGTTAGCCCGCTTCCGCCTCGCCGCGCCGCAGCCAGGCGAGGGCCTCCTCGCGTGTCCTCACCAGCTCGAGTGCCTGGGCCTCGCGGGCCCGCCGCAACAGCCGGCCGACGTCGGGACCGGGCGGCAGCCCGAAGGCCGCCATCACGTCCTCGCCCCGCACGAGGGGCGGCGTCTCGGCCTCCCGCGCCGCCTCGACCTCCCCGCCGAGCAGCGAGTCGAGGAGATCCCGCGTCGCCCCCCGATAGACGGCGGCCGGCGGACGGCCGTCGGTGGCAGCGGCGTCGGCGATGGTCAGGCAGACGAGGTCCGGCACCTCCTCGCCGACGTCGCGGAAGAACCGGTAGCGGGCGCGGCGGCTGATCTCGGCCAGCATCCCGAGGTGCATGGGCCGCAGATGCTGGCGGACCAGGTGCTCGAGGACGCGGGCGGCGCGGCCGGGCCACCGGAGCCGGGCGGCGATGGCGGCCACCCGCTCGGCCCCGAGCCGGTCGTGGCCGGTGAAGCGGACGCGGCCGTCGGGATCCACGCTGCGCGTCTCGGGCTTGGCGATGTCGTGCAGGAGGACCGCGAGCTTGAGGACCTCGCGGCGGGTGAGCCCGCCTCCCAGCGACTCCCCCAGGTGCGCCGCCACGCGCGCGTCGTGAGGCGCGAGCAGCCGCAGATCCCCGAGCAGCGCCTCCAGGGCCTCGAGCGCGCGGAGCGAGTGCTCCCACACGGTGAAGCGGTGGGGCGCCGACTGGGTGGTGGCGGCCATCGCACCCGTCTCCGGCAGGATGCCCGCCACCACCGACCAGTCGGCCGCCTGGCGGACGATCGCCCCGCTGGCCGGCCACCGCAGCATGCGCGTCAGCTCGTCGCGGACGCGCTCGGCGGCGACCCCCGCCAGCGCCGGCACCGCGGCCCGGGCCTGGCGCTCGGTCGCGGCCTCGATGGTGAAGCCGAGGGCGTGGGCCAGGCGGAGGAGCCGCAGCACCCGGACCGGGTCGTCGGCGAACGCGGACGGCGCGCAGGCCCGGAGCCGGCGGGCGCCGAGATCCTCAAGTCCGCCGGTCGGGTCCACGATGGGCGCGCGCCCCTCCAGCAGCGCGGCCACCGGCACCGCCAGCGCGTCGATGGTGAAGTCGCGGCCGGCCAGGTCGGCCTCGAGGGTGGACCCGCGGAAGTCGGCGAGGTCCACCATCAGCGCCGGCGGGCCACTGAGCACCACGCGGGCGATCCCGTGCGGCTCGCCGAGCGGCACGAAGGCGGCGCCCAACCGGTCGGCCAGCCGCCGGGCCGCGTCGAGGCTGCCGCCCGGCAGCGCCAGGTCCAGGTCGGCCACCGGCGCGCCGCGCAGCGCGTCGCGCACGGCCCCCCCGACGAGCCACGCCGGCCCGTCCACGACGTCGAGGGCAGCCGCGAGCACCGCCCGGACCTCACCCAGCATCCGGAGGTCGAGCGTCGGCCGGTCCTGGCTCATTGACGATGACGCGTGGTGACGGTTAACGTGGCACCCGTGTCCGAGCGACCGGAGCGGCCCCGCGCGTGGATGGGCTATCTCCTGGTCGCCGCCGCCGCGACGTCGTGGGGCGCCCAGAGCGTCGTGGCCAAGTTGCTCCTCACCGGCGGCCTGCCGGTCGGCTCGCTGGTCAGCACGCGGACCGCGCTGGCGTCTCTGATGGTGGCGGGCGCGCTGGCCGCCGTCAAGCCGGCCCTCCTGCGCATCGGCCTGCCCGACCTCGCCCGCGTCGCCCTCCTGGGCATCGTCGGCATGGCGCTCTCGCAGTACACCTACTACGTCGCGCTGAGCCGCATCCCGGTGGCGACCGCGTTGCTGATCACCTACACGGCTCCCCTGCTGGTCCTGGCGGCGGCCGTGCTCCTCGACGGGGAGCCGCTCCGCGGTCGGGAAGTCGCCGCCGCCGCCGCGACCCTCCTCGGGGCCGGCCTGGTGGTGCGGGCCTACGATCCGGCGCTGCTCCGGCTCAATGCCCTCGGCCTCGCCGCCAGCGCGGCGTGCGCGGTCGCCTTCGCCTTCTACAGCATCGCCGCCAAGCGGGTGGCGCCGCGGGTCTCGCCATGGACGATCATCGCGTACTCGCTGACGACGGCGGCGGTGTTCTGGCTGCCGCTGGCGCCGCCCTGGCGGCTGCTGCTGGCTCCGCATCCGCTCGCAACCTGGGTCGGCCTCGGCGTGGTCGTCGTCTTCGGCACCCTGGTGCCCTTTTCCCTCTATCTGACCGGGCTCGCCCGGATCAGCGCTGCCCACGCCAGCGTGACCGCGACGCTGGAGCCGGTGGTGGCCGCCGCCGTCGCCTACGCCGTCCTCGGCGAGCGCCTGGAGCCGCTTCAGATGGTGGGAGGCGCGCTGGTCCTGACCGGCATCGTCCTGCTCCGCGTGCGGGCGTGACGACGGCCCCTCACCCCGACGCGCCCCCGGAGAAGATGCGGGCCGCGTTCTCGTAGAAGATCTTCCGGTAGACGTCGAGCGGGAGGTCGCGGGCCCAGAGCCCCCGGCGCTCCTCCTCGTAGGGGTACGGGAGATTCGGGAAGTCGCTGCCGAAGAGGATCCGGTCGGCGTGGCGCACCAGGTCGCCGTCCCGGACGACGCCCGGATCGATGCCGGTGTAGGGGACCGAGGCGGCGGTCAGCGCCATGGTGGTGTCGAGATGGAGGTTCGGGTGGTGATCGAGGAGCTGGAGGGCCCGGCGGGTCTCGAAGGCGCCCATGTGGCACAGCACCACGCGGAGTGCCGGGAGCCGGGCGAGCACGCGGGCCAGGCGGGCCAGCCCGGTGTACTCGCCGACATGGGGGCCGGTCCCGGCGTGGATCACCAACGTCCGGTCGCGCGCCGCCAGCGTCTCGTAGACCGGCAGGATCCGGGGGTCGTCGGGGAAGAAGCGCTGGACCTGGATGTGGAGCTTGACGCCGGCGAAGCCGAAGACGCCGCACGCCTCGTCCACGATCGCCGCCGGGTCGTCGTCCTCGGCGTGGACGGTGCCGAGGGGCACGCCGCCGGGCAACCCGGGCGCGGCATCGCGCAGCCAGCGGTTCAGGTCTCGGGCGATGCCGGGGCGGTGGGCATACGAGAAGAAAGCGAAGCGCTCGACGCCGGCCCCCCGCAAGGCCTGCCCGATGGCGGCGGGCTCGGTCGGCCCCCGGAGGTTCCAGTGGGTGTGCTCGTCGAACCAGCGGCGGATGGCGGCGAAGAGGCGCGGCGGGTGGAGATGGGTGTGGGCGTCGAAGTATCGGAACCCCGGCGGGGAGTCCATTATCCGCGACTCACGGCTGTTGCGGCTCGGCCCCAGCGCGGTCGAGCAGCCGGCGGTGCACCACCAGGTCCGCCGGCAGGCCGGGCACCCGCACATCCGCCCGGACGGTGCCGGCGCGGACCAGCGTGGCCACCGCTAGGTCCACTTCGCGCCGCGGCAGTCCGAACAGGCGGGCGAGCCCCGCGACCGACGCCCAGCCGGCGCCGCCCAGGTAGCGCTCGACGAGCTGCCGCACGGCGGCCGGGCGGCCGAGGCGCCGGCCGGCCCGCACCGCGTCCGGCAGCCAGGTCTCGAGGAGGTCCCACCGGTAGGAAAACGTGGGATCGTAGCGCTCTTCGACCTTCACGACGAACAGCGCCTGTTGCAGCTCGGCCACGGCCCGCTCGAACCCGCGGGTGGTCCGCGGTTCCAGCAGGAAGCACTCGGCGCGCCACTGGCGCGTGTAGAGCGGGTGCCGCCGGATCAGGACGTCCATCAGCCGCTTGGCGGTGAGGGAGAGGCGCCCGGCCTCGTACTCGATCCGGTAGTCGCGCGCCCGCTGGCGCCCGCGGACGAGGGCGTAGAGTGCCGGGAGCAGGTCGAGGGCGACCAGGACCGGCCGGCCCTTGAGGACCTTGCCGTAGTAGACGGCGCGCCGCGCTGGGAGCGTGTCCTTCAGCTCCCAGGTGAGGCCGACTCCGGCGTCGTGGTGGGAGCGCCGGGGCCACCGCGGCTTGGGCCGCCCGACCACTGCCTCCCATAGACAGGCGAGGCCGCCGGGGAAGCGGTAGAACGTGGAGCAGATCCCGACCGCCTCCACGAAGGCGAGCGCCCCCCGGGCGTCCCGGACGCGCCGGGCGGGGATCTGCCGGAACGCGCGCGCGCGATGCGCGACCAGCCGCTCTCGGGTGACGCTCAGGGGAACGTGATCCCCTGCTCGCCGATCCGGTATTCGGCGATCTCGTCGATCATCGCACTCCCCCGGTGCTTGGCCACGCAGAGGAAGCGGCCGACGCGGTTCCCCACCTTCTCCCGCCCCAGGAGCAGCACCGTGTTGGCCACGGCGCCGAGGTCGCCGGCCCCCACCTTGCGGGCGACCAGATCCTCGAGCCGGGTCTCCTCGGTGGTCACCAGGAGCAGCGTGGTGATCGTGGCGTGGTCGTAGCGGTGGGCGTCGATGAAGGCGCGGTGCTGCCAGACCGGCAGGCAGATCTCCATCCCCAGGGTCTCGGCGTCGCGGTGGATCACCTTCCGGTACAGCTCGCCCACCAGGTAGAGCTGGATCGCGTCGTCCGATGGGCAGGGCTCGATGCCGTCGATGACCACCCGGCGGGCCCCGTGGGCGAAGTGGAAATAGAAGAACGGCCGCGCGGTGTAGAGCGCGCGGGCGTAGGTGGCCTTCCACGCCCAGTCGAACTCGCGGCCGTCGGGGGTGGAGACCTCGTAGTCGCTACGCCGCCCGACCCAGGGGAAGACGTCGAGGTAGTGAGCCTGGAGTTGCTCGGGCGACGGGTAGGGCTCGGTCATCGGCAGCACGGTGTGGGTCCAGCGGGTCAGCGGCCAGCCGTACAGGCGCGCGGCGTAGGGGCCGTGCTGCTGGGAGTCGCCGCGGGCGTTCATGTCCACCACCAGGCCCCGGGCGCCGTCGGCCGGCCGGCCGTGCTCCGCGAAGGCGAGGCCGAGGTGGGTCTTGCCGATGCCGGTGGCGCCGTAGACGACGGTCAGGGTCCCCGGGAGGAGGCCGCCGGCGAGCATCGCGTCGAGCCGCTCGAGGCCGGTGGAAACGCGGGGCGGGGTCACGAGGGGGAAGGATACGGGCGCCGCTCGCCGGCGTCAAATCGCCGGGGCTCCGCGGCCGGCCGCCAGCGCCCGGGCCACGACCGCGCTCACCTCCTCGCTCTGGAACGGCTTGGGGATCAGGAACTCTACCCCCTGGGCCTGGGCCTCGAGGGGGTCGATCTGGTCGCCCCATCCGGTGACCAGGACCACGGGGGTCGCCGGGCGGCGGAGCTTGACCAGCCGCGCCACTTCCCAGCCGGAGAGCTTCGGCATCCCGAGGTCGGTGAAGACGACCTCGAAGGCCTCTTCCTGGAAGCGCGTGATGCCGGCGAGGCCGTCGGCGCAGGCGACCACGGTGTGGCCGTCGCGCTTGAGCAGCTCGACCAGCGTCTCCCGCACCCACTCCTCGTCGTCGATGACCAGGATGCGGGCAGGCCGGGCCCGGGCCGGCGCCGCGCTCACCTGGACCTCCGGGATCTCGCGCCCGACCGGCAGCCGGATCGTGAACGCGCTCCCCTGCCCCGGCTGGCTGCGCACGTCGATTTCGCCACCATGCCGGGTGATGATCCCGTAGACCAGGCTGAGCCCGAGCCCGGTCCCCTTCTCGGCCTTGGTCGTGAAGAAGGGGTCGAAGACCCGCCGGCGCACCTCGTCGCTCATCCCGACCCCGGTGTCGCTCACCACGCAGACGACGTGGCTGCCGTCCACGGCCGTCCGGATGCCGACCCGACCGCCCCGCGGCATCGCGTCGAGGGCGTTGAGGACCAGGTTCGTCAGCGCTTCCCGCAGTTCCGACGGATCACCGGCCACCGGCGGCACCGGGCTCGCCTCGACCCGGACGTCGAAGGTCAGGCCCTGAGCCTGGGCTTCGTCGCGCCAGCGGGAGCGGGTGACCTCCACGACCTCCTCCACGACCTGGTTCAGATCCACCGCCTGGAACGGGCGTGCCCGGCGCATCCGGGTGAATTCCTGGATGCGCCGCACCGTCCGGGCGCCATCCATGGCCGCCTGCTCGATCACCTGGAGCTGGCGCCGGATGGCGGGGTCCTCCATCCGGTCGAGGAGGAGCTGGGCCCGGCCCATGATGGCGGCCAGGGTGTTGTTGAAGTCGTGGGCCACGCCGCCCGCCAGCTCGCCGAGGGCGCGCAGGCGCTCGCCCTGGATCACCCGCTGCTGGGAGGCCTCCACCTCGCGGAGGGCGGCCTGCAGCTCGCCGTAGAGCCGACTGTTCTCGAGCGCGATGGCCGCCTGGTCGGCCAGCGCCTGCAGGAGGGCGACCTCGCCTTCCGAGAAGTCGCGGACGACGGCGTACCCGATGGTGAGGGTGCCCACGATCTTCCCCTTGGCCGAGAGGGGGACCGCCAGCGAGGCGCGGTTGCCGGTGGCGAGGATCCGGCCCCGCAGGTCGTCGGTGAGGGTCAGGTCGGGCTCGTTCCGCACGTCCCGCACCCAGACCGGCCGGCCCTCGGCCACCGCCCGGCCGGGCAACCCCATCCGAGCAGGCAGGACATGGCCGGTCGGGTAGTGCTGGCGGGCCGGGCCCCCGAGGCCGACCGCGATCAGCGAGCCGTCGGGCTGGAGGAGGCGCAGGGTGGCGGTATGGACGTTGAAGAGCCGGACCACGCTCTGGAGGATGCGCTCGCCGACCTCGGCGGTGTCCAGGCTCTCGGCGAGCGTGCGGGCCGTGCGGGCCAGCTCCTCGGCCTCCGCCTGGCGGCGAGTCGCCTGGGCGTAGAAGCGGGCGTTGGCCACCGCCACGCTGATCTGGTCGGCCAGGAGCGTGAGCAGCGTCAGGTCGGCCTCGGACAGGGCCGGCTCCCCCGTCGATTCGATCCCGACCGTGCCCAGCACGCGACCGTCGCTCCCCTTGAGGGGGACGATGATCCCCTGGCGGACGTCGGGCACGGCGAAGAGGAAATCCTGGTCCTGGGTCGCGTCGCGGACGAACTCGGCCCGGCCGGTCCGTGCGACGCGCCCCGTCATCCCCTTGTCGAAGGGGATCAACGGGATGACCTGCTGGTAGCCGACGCACGCCTGGAGCGCGAGGCCATCGCCGGTCACCAGGTGAATGCTGACCATCCGGTAGCCGAACGCGGTGCTGATCTGGTGGACGACGGCCTGGAAGACCTCCTCGAGCCGTAGTGTCGAATTGATCGCGCGGGCCACCCGCTGGACGGTGGCCAGCTCGGCCAGCCGGCGCTGGGCCTCCTCGTAGAGTCGGGCGTTGTCGAGGGCGAGAGCGGCCTGATCGGCCAGCGTCTGGGCGAGCCGGAGGTCCTCGGCGTCGAAGACGCGCCCCTCCCGGTCGGCCACCGCCAGGGCGCCGATGACGCGGTCCTGCACGGTGAGGGGGAGTCCCAGCACCGCCCGGAAGGGAGCCGACTCGGCCCCCGCCCGCCATTCCGGGGTCAGCTGGACGCGGGGGTCCCGCAGCGCGTTCGCGGTCACCACCGGCCGGCGCTCCCGGACGGCGAGGCCGGAGACGCCGGTGCCGCGCGGCAGGACGAGCGGGCTCCGCAGCCCGGGGCCCAGCTCGCCGGCGCTGGCGAGCTCCACCAGGTCGCCGGACTCGGCGAGGCGGTAGAGGGTCGAAGCGGCGGCGCCCAGGAGCACATGGGCGCTGTCGGCGATCCGCTGAGCGACCTCGACGAGGTTCAGCGACTGCGACACCAGCCGGCCCAGGTCGGCGAGGCTCTCGGCCGCCCGCCGGCGGGCCTCGCTCTCGGCGAGCAGGCGCGCGTTCCGGATGCCGATGGCGGCGTGGTCGGCCAGCCGCATCAGGATGGCCTCGTCGCGGTCGGTGAACGGCCGGGGGTCGCGGTTGTCCACGAAGAGGAGGCCCTCGACGCGGACGCCGATCCGAATGGGGACCGCCATCGAGGCCACGATCTTCTCCCCCTCGATCGTCGCCATGTAATCCTTAGTGATCCGGGGGTCGGCGGCGTAGTCGTCGGTGCGGAAGGGCCGGCCGGTCACCAGCACCTGGCCGCCCACTCCCTTGCCGGGCGTGACCTCGAAGGCCTGAAAGCCCTGCGAGCGCCAGCCCGCCCAGTAGCGGAACACCAGGGCGTCGGACCCGGGATTGCGCAGCGCGATGTGGGCCATGTCGCCGCCGCAGAGGTTCCGGGCCGCCTCGACCACCCGCTGGAGGACCGTGTCGAGATCGAGCGAGGCGGTGATGGTCCGGGCGAGGTCGGCGATGGTCTCCGCTTCCCGCCGGCGCCGCTCGGCTTCGTCGTAGAAGCGGGCGTTCTGGATCGCGACCACCGCCTGGGCGGCGAAGGCCTGGAGGAGATCGACCTCGTCGGGCGCGAACGGGCCCGGGGCGTCGCGATAGACGACGAGGGCGCCCACGACGCGCTCGCCGGCCAGGAGCGGCACCGAGAGCACCGCCCGGTAGCCTTCCGCCTCGATGGCGGCGCGGGTCGCCGGCGTGAGATCGAAGGCCGGGTCGGCCAGGATGTCCGCCGACCACACCGGGCGCCGCTCCGCGATGGCGGTCGGCGTCGTCCCGTCGCGCTCGTGCCGGGGGCGCATCCGGTCCGGGACCTGGAAGCTCATCCCGCGGCGGGCCACGAAGCGGACGACCGGTTCGCCGCCGTCGCCTTCCAGGATGGCCAGCCCCGAGCGCTCGGTGCGAAGGAGTACGCAGGCCCGCTCGACGACGAGGTCGAGGACGGCCTGGAGGTCGAGCGAGGCGGTGATCGCCCGCCCGACTTCGAGGATGGAGCGGGCCTCGGCCGCCTTTCGCTCCTGAGCGGCGGCCGCGCGCTGGAGCTCGACCGCGCGGCCCTCCAGCCCGGCGATCCGCGCCCGGAGGGCGGCGATCTCCGCGCCCGGTTCCGGTTTCCGCCTCGAACCCATGCCCTTGTCCCCGAGACACGACCGCCCCCGCCGGCTGCGCCTCGCGGCCAACGGGGGCCGGTTCGTTGCGGCGACTCTAGCACGACGGCCGCGGCGCCGCAAAAGAAGCGGTTGGTCGGCGCCCTATCCGACTCCGAGGCGAGCCCCTCACCAGGAACCGCGGCCCTTGGTCTCGGCCTGGCGGGCGTAGCGGGCGCGGAGGGCGGTCAGGGTGTCGGCGTCGGCCGGTCCCTTGTCCTCGCGAATCCGCGTGATGCGAGCGAAGCGGAGGGCGAATCCCGAGCGGTAGCGCGGGCTCGGCTGGATCTCGTTGTAGGCGACCTCGACCACGACCTCGGGCCGCACCCGCACCGTATAGCCGTCGTCGTCCACCGCCAGGGCCCGCAGCCGGGCCGTCATCTCGGCGAACTCGCGGTCGGTGAGGCCCTTGAACGTCTTGCCGACGTCGGCGAAGCCGCCGGCCTCGTCGCGCACCGCCAGGTGGTAGTTCGACAGCCAGGCCCGGCGGCGCCCCGAGCCGCGATCCGCGGCGACGATGACGCAGTCGAGCCGGTCGGCCAGCTTCAGCTTGAACCACCGGCGCCCCCGCACGCCCGGGGTATAGAGACTGTCGAGCGCCTTGGCCATGACGCCCTCGTGGCCGGCGTCGAGCGCGGCCCGGAGGAACGTCTCGGCCGCGTCGAGCTCCCCGGTCACCCGGCGCTCGGCCAGGTAGCGTCCGCGCGTGATCTCGGCCAGGGCCTCCCAGCGGGCCGTGTAGGGCCGGTCCACGAGCGCGGCGCCGCCGGCGTAGAGACAGTCAAAGAGATGGAGCTGGACCGGGACCTGTCGCGCGACGGCGGCCAGCTCGTGCACGCGCCGGAGACGCCGCATCAGGTCCTGGAACGGCAGCGGCCGCCCGTCGGCAGCCACGCCCACGACCTCGCCCTCGAGGATCACCTCGTCGGCCGCCAGATCGCGGCGCGCCAGCTCGACCAGCTCGGGCAGGCTGGCCGTCACCTCGGTCAACCGGCGGCTCCAGATCCGCACGATGTCGCCTCGTCGGTGGATCTGGATGCGGGCGCCGTCATACTTGACCTCGAGCCCGGTGCGGCCACCATGCTCGGCCAGGACGCCGGCGAGGTCGTCGGCCGACTCGGCGAGCATGGGCAACAGCGGGACGAACAGGCGGACGCCGACCGAGCGGAGCCCGGCCTCGCCCTGGGTGAGCGCGAGGCGGGCGACCTCCGAGGGGTCGGACAGGAAGAGGCCGGCCCGGCGGACCAGCTCCGGCGGCACGCCGGCGGCCCGGGCGAGGGCTTCCTGGATCAGCCCGTCGTGGACCCCGGTTCGCATCTCGCCGCCGAGGATTTGCAGGAGCACCCGGCGCTCGTCGGGGGTGGCCGGGCCCAGCAGGTTGCGCAGGATGCCGAGCTTGGCGGCGCGGGCGCCGCGGCCGGCGGCGGCGGCCACGGCCGAGAACGCCCGGGCGGCGTCGAGGACGCCGAGCGGAGCCGGGACGGGCGCCGGCGGCACGTCGGCGAGCCGGGCCAGGGTCGCCCCGCTCACGCTGAGCACCCGGGGGTCAGACGGCGGGAGCGGACGCCCGGCCAGGAAGGCGACCGCCCACGGGATCTCGGCGGGGGTCAGCCCGCGGAGAAATTCGGCAACGAGCGCGACCTTCTCGAGCCGACGGGGGGTAGCGGCGAGGGCCCGAGTGAGGCGGGCGACGTCGACGATCGTCACCCGTCAATTGTACCGGCCGGAGGAGGGCCCAGGCCCCCCTCCGGCGGCGCGGCGTCGGGGCCGCTCAGGCTGCGCGAGCGATGGTGTTGTCGGCGGGGTGATCGGCCGGGGCGTCGATCCGTTCCCGTTCCCACTGCTCGCGCTTCTTGTCGAGCGCGTAGTTCTCGATGGCCTCGCGCAGCTCGGCGGCCCGGTCCACCATGTTCCAGAGGATGGCCCGGTAAAACTTCACGCCGAGGGTCCCCAGCGCGCGGTCCATTCGCACCCCGTACCGGCGGCGGACCTCGCCCACGGCGCAGGTCGCCCAGTTCGACGCCAGCTCCCGGTCGTCCGCGTTGAAGCGCGGGTACGAAAGCAAGCCGAAAAGCCGTCGCTGTCTGGCGTCGTCGATCCGCTGTTCCCACCTCTTCATCGTTCGCTCTCCTGTCCGGTCCAGCCCGGCCGTCACAGGTCGATCTTCGCGGACTGCGGACGCTCCTCGGGCTCCGCAGCGTCCGCGTCGTCGGGCTCGGTGTCGCTGGCCACGATCTGCACGCTCACGAGGTCGGTGTACACGTAGGCCTGGCGGACCTGCACCCAGGTGAGGCCCATGGCCACCGCGCCGCGTACCGCGGTCACCACCGCCTGCGTGAGGGCCGCCTCGATCGCTTCCGCCGAGTGGTCGGCGAGCGGCGCCGTGGTCTCGATCGCGGCGACCCGGGCGAGGGCTGGGGACGCGAGCACGAGCGCAAAGACGAGCGTGACCAGCCGCAGCCCCCACTGACCACCGCGACCTAACCGCATGACCACCCCCGGAGACGAATGAACTCCTGGTGGGACGACTTGCAGGGACCGTGCCGACGGAGAGCCTGGTGCGCCGAGACGGAAGCGGCCCGGGGTATCCCGGCGGATACCCCGGGCGGGACTCGACGTCAGGCAGCGCGCTGGAGGGTGGAGGGAACGACCGTGAGGCGATCCTCGACGGTGACGTCGGGGCGGATGCGCATGGCCTCCTGCTGGACGATCCGCAAGACCATCTGCCGCAGGTCAGGGCTCGGGATCTGCCCCGAAACCACGATCGTCGCCGGCCCGCCACGCCAGAACGGCACGTGGGCCGTCGGCGTGATCGGGTAGCTGGCCAAGGCCGCATCGCGGAGCACGGCGTCCGAGGCCTGCGCCTGCAGGTGTACGGCCTCGGATTGACGCTTGCGCCGGAGGTCCAGCAACTTGCCGCCGACGGCGATCAGCAAGACGAGCCCGGCCAGGAGCCCGATGGAGATCGCCACGCTGCCCCCACCACCGCCGGACGACGCTTCCGGTGCGGCCGTCGGCGGAATGACAGGCGGCGTCGGGGTGGCGGGGGTCTGGGCCGCGGCGCTGGCCACCAACACCATGATCGCCGCGAGCATTACGACGACGCCGGAAAGCCGGGAGTCCTGAATGAGCCACATTTGGCACCACCTCCAAGGCGCGGGAGAGGGTGCAACCGGGATGCCGGCCCTCGGGGAATCAGCGCTTACGCGGCGAGCGTTTAGGTGCCAAGAAGATGGAGGACCAACCCCCACAGGGCGAGCCCCGCGATCAGCAGGCCGGCCCCACCCAGATCAGCGGCCGGGATGGGAGCGCTTGTCACCTGTTGAGCCCACGCACGAAAAAAAAGAGTCCGGGGGCGGCTCGAGGGCATCGGGGACGGGGCTGCGGTCTGGGCTCCGGCGCTCCGGCGAAGGCCATGGCGACCGGAGGGCCGGCTCGCGCATCCGGCAGGGCGACGACGCCGGCGCGAGACCGTCACGGGCAGGCCAGCTGCGGTCGGCATCTCAGGCCCCCCGCACGAGGCCGACCACCTTGCCGAGAATCCGGACCTCGTGCTCGCCGGCGCGCACGACGATGGGGGGCATCGTCGGGTGCTCGGGCTTGAGAACGACCGCGCTCCCGTCGCGGGCGAAGCGCTTAACCGTCGCCTCGCCATCGACGAGCGCTACCACGATGTCACCCGGCTGCGCGTGGTCCTGGTGGCGCACCACCACGACGTCCCCTTCGACGATGTGGGCGCCGACCATGCTCTCCCCGTGCACGCGGAGGCTGAACATGTCGTCACCCTTGCCACCGAACCACTCGGCCGCCACCGGGAGGGCGCCGTCGCGGTTCTCCTCGGACTGGAGCGGCAGGCCGGCGGCGATCCGGCCCAGGATCGGGATCTCGCGGAGCATCGGGCTGCGGTCGCTGAGCGTGAGAGCGCGGGACGTGCGCCCAGTCGAGGCGCGGCGCCGCAAGTATCCCTTCCGCTCCAGCGCCCGCAGGTGATCGAAGGCCGCTCGCGGCGTCACCCCGAAGCGTTCGCCGATCTCGCGCACAGTCGGCGGCACGCCGTGCCGCTGTGAGAACGTCCGGATGAATCCCAGCACTTCCTGTTGCCGCCGGGTCAGCCGTGGCTCCATGGACCCCCCTTCGCGGTGCGGTCGGGCGTGACACCCGACACCGGGAGTCTACTCAACAGGAGTTGAGGGGGTCAAGCAAAAAAAGAGACCGGGGGCCAGGCAGGCCGATCAGGCCTCGCCGTCGCGCGGGGCGCAGACCGGACAGGCCAGGAGGCCCAGCTCCCACCCCTCCGCAGCCGCCTTGAGGACGGTCCGGTCGGCTTCCGGGATCCGGCCGACCCAGTGGCAGACCGTGCGGTGGAGGAGCCGACCGCCTCGGCGCGCCGAGAACGGCTCGACGGGCGCCACGGTCAGCGGCTGATCGCCGTCGGCGGCCGCCGGGGCCGGCACCGCGTCACCCGGCCCGGCACCTTCGAACCGGTCCTCGACGGGGGCGGTGAGTCCGGCCGGCTCCGCCGCCGGCGACGCCGGCGTCGAGGCGGCCGAGGGTGGCAGCGGCACGTCGTCGTGCAGGTTCAGGTTCGTCTCGATCGTGGAGCGGAACTCGTCGCTCGCCCGGCGGAACTCGCGCATGGCCCGGCCGAGGCGGCGCCCGAGGTCGGGCAGCTTGTCGGGCCCGAAAACCAGGAGGGCGATCACCATGAGGACGAGCAGTTCCTGGAAGCCGATGTCCAGCATGGGGGCTTGGCGAAATCGTACACGATGGCGCAGGGTGGCGCACGGCTTTTGGCGCGGCTGGCGCGGTCCGGCGCGGCGCCACGGCCGTGCCGATACCTGCCTGAGAACGGGCGTTGGCGAGCGGAGGTGAGCGGGAGGGGCTAGCCGATCAGGGCGGCGACCGCGTTCATCAGGGTCTTGGGCACGAACGGCTTCGAGACGCGGGCGTCCACCTTGAGGTTGCCGAGGTCGGCGCTCTCGGCGCCGGTCGCCAGCACCAGGATGGGAATCTTCGAGTAGGTGGCGTCCTTCTGGAGGTGGGTGATCAGCTCGGGCCCCGACATCTCCGGCATCCGGAGGTCGGTGATGACCAGGTCGAAGCTGTCCACGTCGAGCCGGCGGATGGCCTCGACGCCGTTGGGGACGACCGTCACGGTGTAACCGGTCTTGGTCAGGATGTCCTTGATGACGGCGAGAATGGACGGGTCGTCGTCAACTGCCAGGACGCGTCTCATGCAGTCCGGAGCCTCCGCGACTGGGGTAACGGCGGCGCCCGCAGGGCTCCGTCCCCGAAAGCCGCGCGCTCATCGTACCCGCCGGCCGCGGGGCCGTCAATAGCCCGGACCCGGCCAGGGAGGTCCGACGCCGGTTAGATGGCCCGCAGGCGGGAGTCTGACCGGGCCCCGAACGTCCGCTCACGGCGGCGCGAGCGGATCACCTCGACGTACGTCACCGCTTCTCCACACAGGGAACAGGACGGGAACTGCTCGCCGCCGAAGAGGTGCATCATCTGAAACGGCAGATGGTGCCCCTCGTGGATCGCGGCGTACTTCGCCGAGCGCGGGACCCGGGCTCCGGCCGGGAAGGGCGGCTGCCCGGACACCCCCGGCTCGAGCATCAGTCCACCTCCTTCCCTGGCGTGTGCGCTGAACTTCGGACGTGTGAAGTTCTTGCAAGCACCGTACCGAGGATCAGTCGGCCCGGGAGGCACGGCGGCCCCGCGATTCTGGCGTGGGGGCGTGCAAGATCGACCGGCCGGACGGGCGTGGGAGGCCGCGCCGGGAGGCCGACTCAGATCTCGAGCTGGTAGACGGCGTGCGTGCCGGGAAATCCCCGTAAGGGCACGTTCCCGAGCAGCTTGGCCGGGCCGGCCGCCGGCCCGAGCGAGGCGAGCGCCTCCTCCGAGATCACCAGCGAGTTGCGCCCGGCGCCCCGCCCGTGCAGGGCCTCCATCACCGAGCCCAGCCGCACCGTCTTCAGCACCGCCAGCCCGGCCCGGTTCCCCCGGGTGTCGGCGAAGGTCGGGCCGAGATGGAGGCTGGCCCGAAATGCGATCTCCACGCCGGACGGCAGGGCGGCGTTGATCGTGGGCAGACGCGCGTACATCGCGCGCACGGCGTCCAGCGCCGGCTCGGCGCGGTCGAAGCAGAAGAGGAAGCCATCCCCGTGGCCATCCACCGCGCGCGAGCCGTGGCTGCGGGCCACCGGGATGAAGGCGGTCTCGATGCGGCGAAGGAGATCGCGGAAGAACGCGTCACCCTGCTCGCGAATCAGCTCGGTCGATTGGACCAGATCGAGCACCAGCACCGCCTCCGGCGTGTCGACCCGCTCCGCCGCCACCCGGGCCGTCGCGAGCGACTGTTCGCGCTGCACTTCCTCGCGCTCGCGAAGCCACGCCCGGTAGCGCCGGGCTCGGGCCCGCGTCTCGAGCCGGCGGACGCCGACCACCAGCACCATCCCCACCAGAACGGCACCCCCCATGATGGCCAGCTCGCTGATCCGACCGGGCCGGGCGGGCGGCCCCCAACCGCTGTTGGGCAGCCACGGGGCCAGCCGGGGGGCGGCCCAGCCGCTGCCCGGCACCCACGGCGCCAGCCAGAAGGCGGCCCACGCGAGGCCGGCGATGCTCACGAGGACGGTGGCGAGCACGGTGAGCCAGCGGATCACGGGAAAGAGGCCGAGGCCGGGAAGGCGGGGAACGGCGAGATCGCCCACCGAGGCTTCCGGGTTCTGTCCCACCGGTGCTCCCCCCCGGGACGCGATCAGTCGACGGGGCGCGGTCGGGCGCCGGGTTGCGAGTCGAAGACCCGGGCCTCGACGAACAGGTCGAGCAGAGTCCGATCCACCCGGCCGCCGTGCGCCTCCCCGCGAAGGATGTCGAGCGCACGGTCGGGCGCGACCGCCCGCTTGTAGGGGCGGTCGGAAGCGGCCAGGGCGTCGAAGATGTCCGAGATGGTCATCATGCGGGCCTGGATCGGCACTTCCACCTCGCGGAGGCCGCGGGGATACCCGGTGCCGTCCAGGCGCTCGTGATGACTGTACGCGATCAGTGGCACTCGTCGCAAGTCCTTCGTCCACGGGATCTGCATGAGGAAGCGGAAGCTGTGGGTGACGTGGGACTCGATCTCCAGCCGCTCTTCCTCGTTGAGGCTGCCCTTGGGAATGGAGAGGTTGACGATCTCGTAGTCGGTCAGGTACGTGCGCTGGCTGCCGTCGAAATAGCCGTAGCGCTGCTCGGCGAGCTGCCCGAGGCCGGCCTCGATCTCGGCCTTGAGCACGGTCGGCTCGTTGAGACGCTGGACCAGCTCGAACTGCCGCTGGACTTCGGCCAGCCGGCGCTCCAGCTCCTCTTCCAGCTGCTTGAGCGGTCGCCGGGCGGCGTCGGCGCCCAGCCGGGTGACCGCGTCGATCATCCGGCGCGCGTACTCGTACTGGAGCGTCCGCTTGATGAAGTCGAAGCGGGCCTCGATCACGCCCATCTCGGGCTCGAAGAGCTTCTTGGCCTTGACCAGGATGTGCTCACGGACCCCGACCTTGCCGATGTCGTGGAGGATGGAGGCGTACTCGATCTCCTTCAGCTCCTCGCGGGTGAAGTGGACATCCTGGAAGGGTCCGGTGCTGACGCGATCGACCACCTGGGCCAGGCCGACGGTGAGCCGGGCCACCCGGTCGGAGTGACCGGCGGTGGCGGGGTCGCGTTGCTCGATCGCGGTCACCGAGGCCCGGACGATGCCCTCCATGAGGCGCTCGATGCGGCTGAGGAGCAGGGCCTTGTTGAGGGCGACCGCGGCCAGGCTGGCCAGCGAGCTGACCATCTCCTGGTCCCGGGCTCCGAACGGCAGAGCCTCGGCCTCGGCCGTCTCCGGCGTGTCGAGACGGATCCGGGGGGACCGCTTCTTGTTGATGACCTGGACGACGCCGATCACCTCGTCGGTGTGGTCCACCATCGGGATCACCAGCATGGAGACGCAGCGGTAGCCGAGCGCCTGGTCCACCTTGGGGCTGAACGAGAACTCGACGTCCGGCGCCAGACGGTAGACGTCGGTGAGATTGAGCGGGGTCCGGGTCAGGGCGACATAGCCGGCGATGCTGGCCCGATTGAGGGGGAGCCGGGCGGTGGTGAGGTCGAGGCTCTTGGAATCGTTCTGGGCGACGACGAAGCGCAGGACCCGTTCGCTGTCGGACTCCCACTTCCCGGGGTCGGAGTCCTTTTCCTCGACCAGGTAGAGGCTGCCGGCGTCGGCCGTGGTGACCTCCCGGCACTTGGTCAGGATCAACTCGAGCAGCCGGTTGACGTCCCGCTCGGCGGAGAGCGCGAGGGCGACCCGGTTGAACTCCTTGAAGTCCACCACCTGGCGCACCAGCTCCGTCCGCAGGCCCTGGGCCGTCTGGAGGTCGGCCAGGTAGCGGTAGGTCGTGCGCAGCTTCCGGGTCAGGTGGTCGGGATGGTAGGGAAGCTCGAGGAAGTCGTCGACGGCCGGCGAGGCCAGGGTCGCCGCCGCTTCGCCCAGGCGCTCCCGTTCGGCCCCGACGATGACGCAGACCGGAGCCGGCGTCAGGGCTCGCCGCCAGCTGTCCACCACTCCGGGGCGCGCGGCCAACTTCGCCCAGTCGACGAGGACGATCACCCGGTCGAAGGCCGGCAGACTCGGCGGGAGTTCCCCGGCGACCCCGAGTGGCGCCAGGAACAGCTCGGCGTCGTCGGCCAGGAGCTCTCGGAAGGCGGCGGAATCCTGGTCGGCGGCCCAGACCAGGAGGCCCTTCAACCGAGCCATAGATTCTCCTCAGTTCCGCCCCACGCCCGACCGAGGTCGGAAGGGTATAATGCGGGCCCCCGGTCGAGCCTGTCAAGATTCGTATTCACCGTCCGGAAGCACCCTTAGCCCGCGCTGCCAGGAAATTCGGCAGACGGGGACGGCGAAGTCAGGCGCGCGGGGGAGTGGATGGAGCCCGGCGGAGGTGGCGCCCGGGCGGAAGCGGCCAGCCGGCCCGCCACCGACCGCGACGAGTCACCGCCGCCAGGACGACGAGAAAGATCAGGAAGATGACGGGGATGAGGAGCGGAAGCTGGTGTCGGGGCGCTTGGGAAAGCTTCGGAGGGTCAGGGGCGCCGAGCACGGTGGCGCTGAGCGTCGCGGCCGCGGCCAGTAGCGAATAGAGCGCCAGCAGGAGGCAGAGGGCCGCCGCGACCCGACGCAGGAGACGGCGATCCGGGCCATGCGCGCCGCGGGGGCGGGCCCGAGGCGGGCGACCAGCCGGGGCAACACTCTCAGTCCGCAACGGTTCGGCAGCCATGTCGCGCCCCCTGAGGTGCAAGGACAATGCCGGGCGTCACCGGCGGACGTGATCCGGCGGCATCGGCACGCGCACCGGGCCGACTTCCCGGCGTCCCTCGGACTCCATCGCCTGCCAGAGCAAGACCAGGATGGCGATCAGGTACATGTGCCCCCCGGACCACATGATTCCGCCGCCGAAGGCCTGGTCGTCGAGCGCGCTCCACCCGAACAGCTTCGCGCCGGGGGCGTAGGACGGATAGAGCACCCGCTCGGTCAGACCGATGACGGCGCCCAGCAGCGTGTTCTGCGCGGTGGCCAGGACCAGATACGCGATGCGGGCGCCATAGTACAGCCCCCCGCTCGGCCAGCGGCGGCGGGGGGCGGGGTTGACGAGGGGCCACCAGAAGAGGACGGCGGTCCCGAAGAAGGCGAGGTGCTCGACGTCGTGGACGAGCCCGGAGTGGAGCGCGGCCTCGTAGGCCGCCGGGTGATGCCAGAGCCAGAGGTTCACGGTGTAGAGGAGCCCGGCAACCGGCAGCCAGGTCACCAGCGCGAGCCCGCGGCGGAACCGGCTGCCCGCCGTGAGCGCGCCGGCGAGCCGGCGGCGGAGCGAGGGCGGCGTGCCCCAGAGGACGAAGGGGAGCGGGTTGCCGAGGAGCAGGCACGGGGGGGCGATCATCAGCAGGATCTGGTGCTGGATCATGTGCGCGGTGAACAGGACGTGCGCGAGGTGGGCCAGCGGCGAGAAGAGGGCCACGGCGACGGACACGAGCCCGCCCAGATACGCCGCCAGGCGCCAGAGCGCCGCGAGCGACCGGTGCCCCCGCCGGCGCAGGCGGGCCCAGCCGAGCGTGTAGGCGACCGCCAGCCCGACGAGGACCAGGGCCGCGTCGGGGCGCCCGTGCCAGTGGAGCAGCTCGGCGGGAATGCCGAAACTCATTGCCGGGCGGGGCGCGGCGCGGGCCGAGGATCCATCAGGGCGATGATACTCCTACGCCACCGACACGCGCGCCGGTCGGCCCGGGCCGATGACCGGCCGGCCTTGACACTGCCGGTGTTCTGCGCAACCCTGGCGCCACCTGAGGCCCGCAGGCGCCCCGCTCGCCGATGCGCGTCTACATCCTGAAGCGACTGGCCCTCGTCGGCCCGATGTTCCTCGGGTCTACCGTCCTCATCTTCGTCCTCATGCGTCTCTTGCCGGGAGACGTGGTGGACCAGCTCATCGGCGTGGAGGGCACGCTGAGCGGCGAGGCCCGGGTGAGTCTCCGGCGGCTGCTCGGCCTCGACGCCCCCCTCCACCTCCAGTACCTGCGCTGGCTCGGGGATCTGGCCCGCCTCGACCTGGGGGTGTCGCTGCGGACCAGCCAGCCGGTCCGCGAGGCGCTGGCCCAGCGGCTTCCGGTCACGATCGAGCTGGCCGTGCTGACGGTCGGCCTCGCCATCGCCGTCGCGCTGCCGCTCGGCGTCGTCTCCGCCCTCTTCCGCAACCGCGGCGTGGACTCGGCGGCCCGGCTCTTCGGCCTCTTTGGCCTCTCCATGCCGGTGTTCTGGCTGGCCGCGCTCCTCATCCTCGGCGGCGCGTCCTTCCTGCACTGGCTGCCGCCGGTCGTCTACGTCCCCTTCTGGCAGGATCCGGGGCAGAACCTCCGCCAGATGGCCTTCCCGGCGATCGCGCTGGCGCTCTCGCTGGTGGCCGTCGTCATGCGGATGACCCGCTCGGCCATGCTGGAGGTCCTGAACCAGGAGTACATCCAGACCGCCCGGGCCAAGGGCGCCGGCGAGTGGGCGGTTGTCCTCCGCCACGCGCTGAAGAACGCGCTGATCCCGGTGGTGACCATCGTCGGCGTCCAATTCGGCTACCTCCTGGGCGGCGCGGTGGTGGTCGAGCAGGTCTTCGGGCTACCCGGGCTCGGGTTCATGCTGCTCAACGCCATCTACCAGCGTGACTACCCGGTAGTCCAGGGCACGGTCGTCTTCGTGGCCCTTTTCTTCATCCTGGTGAACCTGGCCGTGGATCTCCTCTACGGGGTCCTCGATCCCCGGGTGCGGTATGGCCACGACTGAGGGCCTCGCCGCCGCCCTGCCGGCGGTCGCCGCGCCGCGAGCCCGATGGCGGCTCAACCTGGCCGCCGTCCGGCGGAGCCCGCTCAGCCTCGCGGGCAGCGCCCTGGTCGTGCTCTTCGTCCTCATGGCAGCGCTGGCGCCGATGCTGGCACCCTACGCGCCCGAGGACCAGATCGCCAAGCGGCTCAGCCCGCCCCAGGCCGCCTACTGGCTCGGCACCGACGAGTTCGGGCGCGACATCCTCTCCCGCATCGTCTTTGGCGCGCGGATCTCGCTCTGGGTCGGCGTGATCGCGGTCGGCATCGCGCTGGCTGGCGGCGCCACCACCGGGCTCGTGTCGGGGTACTTCGGCGGCCGGCTCGACATCCTGCTCATGCGGGTGATGGACGTGATGTTCTCGCTGCCCCCCATCATCCTGGCCATCACGCTGACCGGCATTCTCGGCCCCGGCCTCACCAACGCTATGGTGGCCATCGGGCTCGTCTACCTGCCCACCTTCGCCCGCCTCGCCCGCGGCCCCGTCCTGACCGTCTCCGCCCAGGAGTACGTGGAGGCGGCGCGGGCGGCCGGAGCCGGGGCCGGGCGGATCATCGGGCTCCACGTCCTCCCGAACGTGGCCGCGCCCCTCATCGTCCAGACCACGCTCGCCCTCTCCACGGCGATCCTCGCCGAGGCCACGCTGTCCTTCCTCGGCCTCGGCATCCAGCCGCCCGAGCCCTCGTGGGGCACCATGCTCGGCACCGGCCGGAAGTACATGGAGCTGGCCCCCTGGGTGGCCATTTTTCCGGGGGCTGCCGTCATGCTGCTCGTCCTCGGCTTCAACCTGTTGGGCGACGGGCTGCGGGACGTGCTCGACCCGCGGCTCAGGCCCTAGTGTGTCGCAGAAATCGGGCCCAAACCTCCAGCAGTACCGTCGACCGCCCAAGTGTTCCACTCCGAGCGCGGGCTTTGCCCGCGCCCTTTCTCCTGGGGAGGCCTCGGAGGGGTGTTCCGACACCCCTCCGATTGACTAGAGGAGGTCAGACCATGGATGCGAAGCTCCGCGAATCGGTCAATGCCGCCGCGCGCGGCCTCACGCGCCGCCAGGTGCTCGGCTTGGCCGCCGCCGGCGCCGCCCTCGCCGCCGGCCAGCGCCGGGCCTGGGGTCAGCCGAAGCCCCGCTCGGGCGGCCACCTGCTGGTCGCCCAGGAGCTGGACCCCATCAGCCTGGACAACCACAAGACCTCGAACTACTCGTCGGTCCAGGGCGTCGAGCACATCGTCGAGAGCCTCACCCAGTACGACGACAAGCTCAACGTGTTGCCCTGCCTGGCCGAGTCCTGGCGGACGCCCGACCCGCTCACCTACATCTTCAACCTCCGCAAGGGCGTCACCTGGCACGACGGCAGCGAGCTCACCGCCGACGACGTCGTCGCCTGGTGGGAGCGGATCGACGACCCCGCCACCGCCGCGCCCTACCGCGGATGGTACGTCGCCGTCGAAGCGGTCCAGGCGGTGGACAAGCACACCGTCAAGATGAGCCTCAAGAACCCCTTCGGGCCGCTGCTGGCGTCGCTGGCCGCCCTGCGGGGGTCGGCCATCATCCCGCGCGCGCTGGCCAAGGACCGGGGGAACCTCGGGGCCAAGGCCGTCGGCACCGGCCCCTTCAAGCTCTCCCGCTTCGTGCAGTACGACCACCTACACTACGCCCGGAACGACAAGTACTGGGAGAAGAGCCTGCCCTACGTCAACGAGATGACCCTCAAGGTCATGGTCGAGGAGGACGCCCGGGTGGCCGCCCTCCGGGCCGGCCAGATCCACTATGCCTACCTGACCGGCGAGGGCGCGGCCCGGCTCAAGGACGACAAGAACGTCAGCGTCCTCCGGAGTCCCAAGGCCTGGCTCG
>DASYUM010000188.1:0-10333 GCA_036001225.1 Candidatus Methylomirabilota bacterium
AGGTCGGCTGGAGCTGGAAGGAGGCCGAGATGGCGTAGGTGTAGGCGCCGATGGCGAAGAAGGCCGCGTAGCCGAGGTCGAGGAGGCCGGCGAAGCCGACCACGATGTTGAGGCCGAGGGCGAGCAGGACGTAGATGAACGCGTTGGCGGCCGCGTCGGCGTCGGCCGCGTTGGAGTCCACGAACGGAAAGGCGATGCCCGCCGCCACCAGCAGCACCGCCCACACCTGACGGCGGCGGACGAGCGGCAGCGCCTGCCAGCGGGTCCGGACGGTCGCGCCGGCCCGCCAGGTCGCCCCACCGCCGGTCCGGCCGCGTCGCACGCCTCAGGCCTTCTGGGGCGTCTGGATGCCGAAGAGGCCGGTCGGCCGGAAGACGAGGACGGTGATGAGGATCGAAAAGATGATCACGTCGGTCCAGCGCACCTCCAGGAGCTGGCCACCCAGCGACTGGACGAGGCCGATGATGATGGCACCCAGGACGGCCCCCGGAATGTTGCCGATGCCGCCGAGGACGGCCGACGTGAAAGCGCGCAGCCCGGTCGTGTAACCGATGTAGAAGCCGGTAAAGCCGTAGTAGAAGCCGAAGAACAGGCTCCCGGCCCCGGCCAGCGCCGAGCCGAGGAAGAAGGTCAGGAGGATGATGCGGTCCACGTCCACGCCCATCATCTGGGCGGCGTCGGCGTCCTGGGCGGTGGCCCGCATGGCCTTGCCGAGGGCCGTCCGCTGGACCAGGTAGTTGAGGCCCACCATCAGGGCCAGCCCGGCCACCGCCAGGAGGACTTGCCGGAAGGTGACCTCGGCCTGGCCGATCGCCCACCGCTGGTCAGGGATGATCTCGGGGAAGGGCTGGGTCTGCGGCCCCCAGATCATGAGCACCAGGTTGATCAGGATGAAGGCCACGCCGATGGTCGTGATCATCGGCGCGGTGCCCGACACGCCGCGCATCGGGCGGAGGCAGAGTCGCTCGATCAGCACGCCCAGCACGCCGGTGGCGAGCATGGTGAGCGCGAAGACGAAGACCAGGGTGACCACCAGCGGGAGGCCGGTGATCGCCTTCGACGAACCCGTGAACCCCATCAGGTTGAGGATGGTCAGCCCGACGAAGGTCCCCGTCATGAACACGCTGAAGTGGGCGAAGTTGATCAGCTCGATGATGCCGTACACCATCGTGAAGCCGAGGGCGAGCAGCGCGTACATCAGGCCCAGGGCGAGCCCGTTGACGACCTGCTGGAGGAGGATCTCGAAGAGGGTCATGGGAGGACGCCGGGCGGGCGGGTATGAGAGCCCGCCCGCCCGGCGCCGGACGTCCGCTTACTTCTCGGGCGCCACTCCGACGTACTTGAACTTCCCGTCCTTCACCTGGTAGAGGGCGACGGTCTTGGTCTTGATGTCGCCGTTCGCGTCGTACGAGATCGGACCCTGGAGAGTGCCCTTGAGGTCGGTCTTCTCCAGCGCCTCCCGGACCGCCGCTCGGGTCACCGGCTTCCCGGTCTTGGCCACCCGACTCACGGCGTCGGCGATGACGAACACGCCGTTGTACGACGTGATCGCGTAGTTGGTCGGGTCGCGCTTGAACTTGGACTTGTACTTGTTGATCCACTCCTGGGCCTTGGGATCGTCGAGCATGTCCGGCGAGGCGTTCGACGCCCACCAACCTTCGGCCGCTTCCTTGCCGGCCTGCTCCGGGAACGACAGGTCGTAGATGCCGTCGGAGCCGAGCTTGTGGACCTTGGGCATGATCTCGTACGCCTGGCGGGCCAGCTTCACCGCCGCCTGCTGGACGCCCCCGTAGTAGAGCGCGTCGGGGTTCATCCCCTTGACCTTGGTGAGGATCGTCTTGTAGTCGGCCTCCTTGGGGTTGAGCTGGTCGCGACCGAGCACCTTGATGCCGAGCTCCTTGGCCCGCCGGGTGAACGAGTCGGCGATCCCCACCCCGAAGGCGCCGCCGTCATCCACGACGTACACGCTCTTCACCTTCAGTTTGTGGAAGGCATGGTTGGCCATGTTGGGGCCCTGGTAGGCGTCGGTCGTCACGTTCCGGAAGTAGACGGCCTTGCCCTTGGGCCGGTACTGGTCCTTGAACTTGGGGTCGGTGATGTCGGGGTTGGTCGAGCTGGGGGTGACGGTGGCCATGTCGGCTTCGCTCAGGATCGGCGAGATGGCCTTCCCCTCACCGCTCATGATGGGCCCGACGGCCGCCACCACCAGGTTGTCGGCGATGAACTTCTTGTAGTTGGTCGCCGCCTGGGCGGGGTCGTACTGGCCCGCCGCCGGCGTGGCGCTGTCGAAGACGACCGCCTCGAACGTGTAGCCGCCGGCGCCGCCCTTCTGGTTGACCTCCTCGACCGCCATCTGGATTCCCTTCAGCATGGCGTCGGCGGAGTCGGCGTCGGCCCCGGTGATGGGGAACGATACGCCGATCTTGAGCACCTTCTGCTGCGCGACCCCGCCGCCGGGCCAGCCGAGGAACAGCCCCAGCGCCAGTAGCAGGGCCACGGACGGAACCATCAGCCTGAGCCTCATCGCGTGAACCTCCGGGTTGAAGAGAAACGGGTCATCGCGTCCACGTGGC
This sequence comes from Candidatus Methylomirabilota bacterium, assembly GCA_036001225.1. Classification (GTDB taxonomy): domain Bacteria; phylum Methylomirabilota; class Methylomirabilia; order Rokubacteriales; family DASRDR01; genus DASYUM01. The sequence goes on from DASYUM010000188.1 coordinate 2,574, forward strand.
GAATCCGAACCTGGCGGGGGTAACCCCCTGACCCCCGATCACCTCCCCTCGCCGTTGCAACAGTGTGGCGACCTGGACGGTTCCCTCGAGTGGGGGAGCCCCGGGTGGGACGAGTGCCGCTATTCTGGGGCGGGCGGCGGCCGAAAATCAAGGCCGGGTGGGTGGACCAGGGGAAGTCGCGATCGGGACGGTCGGCGGGCTAGTTGCGCTCGGCGGCGTTACTGCACTCGGCAATCACATAGGCGCCGCTGGAGGTGGACGTCGTCCGCGTCTCCCCCTCGAGCAGGATCTCGCAGGTGACCGACCCGGTGGTGCCCTGGTTCTGGGCCGAGACATAGAGAAAGCTTCCGCCCTTGGCGTCGAACGACGTCTCCCAGGGGATGCGGACGCTGGTCTGGACGGTGCCGCCCTCGGCGTTCCGGTAGGTGAGCTTGGCGGCGCCCGCGTTGCCCGTCACCTTGTAGGTTACCTTGTACGTGAACTCGCCGCGCCCCCCCGGCCGGACGACCTGGGGCGGCGGCGGGGCGGGGGCGGGCGGCGGGGCGGCCGCTGGGGGAGGCGCAAGGGGCGGCGGCGCCGCCGTCGGCTCGCCGAGGCTCCTGGCGACCTCGTCGAGGACGGCGATCTCCACCGTCTGGTCCGTGGCCGCGAGCGGCTTCCGGTTCGTCATCCACAGGATGCGCTCTTCCCGGTAGAGCTCGCGCTCGATGGCGACCGCGGTGCGGGACGGGCCGCTCGAGGTCAGGGTGAGGCGAAGCTTGTGGCGGGAGCCCTCGCCGTAGACGCCGAAGTCCTTGAACTCCACGCCCCGGGAGTCGGTGAGGATCCAGCCCGCGTTCTTGTCCTTCTGGTCGATGCTCCAGTCGAATCGCTTCAGCGCCGCTTCCACGGCGCCCCACGTCCGGTCGAACGAGGCCGCGAACGTCCGGGTGACCGACTGCGGGGCCTGGGCCGACAGCGCGCTGGGCCCCATGAGCAGGAAGGCGAGCGCCAGGACCGAGGCGATTCTTCGCGCCATCGTGCCGCCGACTCTACGAGCCGGGGACAGGCGTGTCAAGCGGCCGGGCGGCGCGGGCGCCGACCGCGGCGAGCAGCCGCTCCGCCGCCTCTTCCCCCGACCGCACGCAGTCGGCGATGCCGACCCCACGGTAGGCGGCCCCCGCCAGCTCGAGCCCCGGCCGCGCGGCCAGCTGTCGCTCGATCGCGGCGACGCGCTCGACGTGCCCGATTTCGTACTGGGGCATGGCCACGGGATGCCGGGCGACCCGGCTCAGGCAGGGGGGGCCGGTGATCCCGAGGAGTGCCGCCAGGTCCGCGTGGGCCAGGCGAACCATCGCGGCGTCGTCGCGCGAGAGGACCTCCGGCTGGCGGGCGCCGCCCAGGAAGACCCGGAGCAGCGCGTAGCCCGCCGGGGCCCGTCCCGGGTACTTGACGCTGGAGAACGTGCAGGCCAGCACGGCTTGGGCCTCGCCGCGGGGCACCACGAACCCGAAGCCGTCGAGCGGGTGGCGGATGGCGGCCCGCGGATAGGCGAGCGTGACGGTCGCCGACGAGGCGTAGGGGATCGCCGCGAGCAGCCGGCCGAGGTCGGGGTCGGCATCCCGCACCAGCCCGGCCATCGTGGGCGCCTCGCCGGCCAGGATCACGCCGTCGGCGGCCAGGGCGGTGCCGTCGGCGAGCCCGATCCGCCACGGGGCCTCCCCGCTCCCGCGCGCGACCCCCGCGACCCGGGCGCCGAGTCGGATGCGCTCCCGCGGGAGCCGGAGGGCCAGCGCGTCCACCAGCTCGCCCATCCCGCCGACCAAGGTGACGAAGAGGCTCCAGCGGGCGCCGCTGGCGCCACCCCGCTCCCGCGGGCTCGCACTCCGGCGGAGGCCGAGGATCAGGCTCCGGTGCTCGCGCTCGAGGGCCAGGAAGCGCGGCATCGTCGCCGCCAGGCTCAGCCGCGCCGGATCCGCCGTGTAAATGCCTCCCACCAGCGGCTCGGCGACGCGCTCGAGCGCTTCCCGCCCGAGGCGCCGGGCCACGAAGCCGGCCAGGCTCTCGTCCCCGTCCGCGGTCCGGCGCGGCAGCACGAGGTCGAGCGCCATCCGGAGCTTGCCGCGCCAGGAGAAGAGGGAGGAGCCGAGGAACGGCCAGAGGCGGGCCGGGGCCAGCAACAGGAAGCCCTCGGGGAGCGGGTGGAGACGCCCGCGGTGGACGACGTAGGTGCGACGAAAGCGGTCGTCGGTCCGGCAGAGCCGCGCGCCGAGCCCGATGCGCTCGGCCAGGGCGAGCGCCCAGGGCTTTTCGGACAGGAAGGAGTCGGGGCCGGACTCGATGAGGAACCCGTCGGCACGCTCGGTGTGAATGGTGCCGCCGAGTCGCTCGCGGGCTTCCAGCAGCGTCAGGTCGAACGCGCCATCGCGCTCGCGCCCCAACTCGACGAGGCGATGGGCCGCGGCCAGGCCGGTGATGCCCCCGCCGACGACGACGAGGTGCAGCGGCCTCAGCGGTGCGCCCCCCCGCTATCGAGGGCCGCCCGGACGCGATCGGCGAGCATCCCGATGAAGGCGGGGTGGTCGCCGACGGTACCGGCGCGGTGGAAGCCGAGGCCGCACGCTGCCGCAATCGCCCGCACCTCGACGTCGAGGTCGTACAGCACCTCCACGTGGTCGCAGACGAAGCCGATCGGCGCCGCCACGACGTGGCGGGCGCCGGCGGCCGCGAGGCGGCGGACCTCGTCTCCGACCTCCGGCTCGAGCCACGGGTCCTCGGGCCGGCCGCTCCGGCTCTGGTAGGCGACCGACCAGCGCGCGAGGCCGAGCCGGCCGGCGACGAGGCGCGCGGACTCGGCGACCTGCGCGACGTAGGGCGAGGCCTCGGCCATCGCGACCGGGACGCTGTGGGCGGTGAAGACCACCGGCGTCGCGGGCCGCGCCGGCGCCGGCACCGCCTCCAGCGCCGCGGCTACCCGATCGGCCGTCGCCTCGATGAAACCCGGCTCGGCGTGCCATTCCGGCGTGTAGCGCATCGCGGGGGCGGCCGGCCCGAGTCGGGCCCGCGCCTCGACCACATGGGCTTGGTAGCGCGCCCACGAGGCCTCGGTCTGGTGGGCGGACAGGATGATCCCCAGGACCTCACCCACGCCGCCGGCGGCCATCGCCGCCAGGGTCTGGTCGAGAAAAGGGGTCCAGTGGCGCATGCCGACGTAGATGGGCAGGGCCACGCCGCTGGCGCGCAGCCGTGCCCGCAGCGCGTCGGCCTGCCGGAACGTCCATTCGTTGAGCGGGGAGCGCCCGCCGATCCGCTCGTAGTGGCGCGCCACTTCCTCCAGGCGCGCCGGCGGGGTCGGCCGCCCCCGCGTGACGTGGGCCAGGAACGGCCGGATGTCGTCGGGCTTCTCGGGCCCCCCGAAGGCGATCAGGAGGACGGCGTCGATCGGCGCGGCCACCCTCCGAGTCTACCGCGCGGAGAGTTCGTGGACGGCTTGAACCATCGCTACCACGTGCTCAACGGGGGTGTCGGGAAGGACGCCGTGGCCGAGATTGAAGATGTGCCCGGGCCGCCCGCCGGCCCGGGCGAGGATCGCCTGGACCCGACGCCGGATCTCGGCCGGCGACGCCAGGAGCGCGGCCGGGTCGAGGTTGCCCTGCACGGCGACGTCGGGACCCAATCGCGTCCAGGCCTCGCCGAGGTCCACGCGCCAGTCGAGGCCGATCACGGCGCCGCCGGCCGATCGCATCGCCTCCAGCAGGCCGGCGGTGCCAGTGCCGAAGTGGATGACGGGGACGCCAGCGGGAAGGGCGCGGATCACCGCCTGGGTGTGGGGGAGCACGAACGCCCGGTAGTCGTCGGGGGCCAGGGTGCCGACCCAGGAGTCGAAGAGCTGGACGGCCTGAGCGCCGGCCGCGATCTGACCGTTCAGATAGCGGGCCATCGTCCGGGCCAGCATTTCCAGCAGCGCGTGCCAGGCCCCGGCGTCCGCGTACATGAGGCGCTTGGTCCGCAGATAATCGCGGGAGGCACCCCCTTCGATCAGGTACGAGGCGACGGTGAAGGGCGCCCCCGCGAAGCCGATCAATGGCACTCGCTCCCCCAGCGCCGCCCGCGCGCGCCGGACAGTCTCGAAGACGAAGGGGACCGTGTCAACGGGGTCCGCCTCGGCGAGCCGCTTCACGTCGGCGGTGGAGCGGATCGGGCGGTGGATCAGCGGCCCTTCGCCCGACGCGAACTCGAGTCCCACGCCCATCGGCTCCACGACGAGGAGGATGTCGGCGAAGAGGATCGCCGCGTCCACGCCCAGCCGCTCGACCGGCAGCACCGTGACCTCGGCGGCCGCCTCCGGTGTCTTGCAGAGGTCGAGGAAGCCGAGCCGGCTGCGGATCGCCCGGTACTCCGGGAGGTAGCGGCCGGCCTGCCGCATGAGCCAGACCGGCGTGAAGCCGGTTGGCCGGCGCTGACAGGCGGCCAGGAACGGGTGCACGGGGAGCCTCCTCGGGGCGCGTGGCGCGGGCAGGAATCGACGGGGCGCGGTGGTCGTTGGGTTCGCTCGCCTCGGACGGCGGGGCCTCAGCCCCGCGACGTCCTGCGGCTCGCCGTATGGAGACTACCGACTCCCTGCGGGGGAGTCAAGCAGACCGGGCGCGGTTGGTTGGCGGAACGCCGGCTGAAGGCGTGCGGGGCGGGCTCGGCCGCCGACGGTCAGCCGGCCCGGCGGATGCGGAAGTCGCCCGCCACCCGGCGGCGGATGAGGTCCCGGCGCGTGCGGGTCAGCGCGTGCGCCGCGTGGGGTGGGCGTGCCGCCTTGAGCGGGCTCAGCCAGGCGGCCACCGGGAACGTGCGGTCGCGGCCGCACACGGGACAGATCATGGACTCGGTGAGGATGTCGCAGTCCGGGCAGAGCCGGGTGACGTCGACGGTCAACACCATGACGAGCCCTCCTCGCCGGAACCCGACCTTTCCGGGTTCGGGCTTAGGGATTTGCGCTCGGACGGAATCTTCAAGAAGCATACCGGGCAGGCGGGCGGGGGCTAACCTCGCATCCCCGCTCGCGCGGTCTAGACCTTAAGGGATCTACGTCGATCCGTCAAGCGTCGGATACCCGACAGCCCAGGTCGACGCTCGGACGCCTCGGCCGGTCGCTGCTACTTCTTGGTCAGCTCGTCCACCGCCTTGTCGATCCGCTCCCCGGCCTTCTGAGCGGGACCCTTGCCGGTCAGTTTGTCCACGGCCCGGTCCACTCGCTCACCTGCCCGCTGGGCCGGCCCTTTCTCGCAGCCGGCGACCATTCCGCCGGCCAGCAGCGCGATCATCAGCACTCCGCTCGGGCCACGTCGTCCCCGCATGGTAGAGGCCTCCAATGCCTTGCTGGATCCGTCGGGGTTTTAGCGAGAACCGTGCCAGTAGTCAGGGCGAGACTTGCGCCGGTATCGGGCCGCGGGCATGCTGGTCTGCGAGGCCATGCAGGTCGCCTCCTGGATGTCGAGCCCGGTCCACACGGTGGCGCCCGCAACCCGGGCGGCTGACGCGGTGGCGCTCCTGCGCCAGCACCGCATCCGGCACCTGCCGGTCATGGAGGGCGACCGCGTGGTTGGCGTGGTGACCGACCGCGACCTCCGCGGCGTCGCTCCCGACGCGCCTGTGGCGAGCATCATGAGCCACCCGGTGGTGGTGGTCAGTCCTCGCACCGCGATCGAGAAGGCTGCGCGGATCCTCTTTGACCGCCGGATCGGCTGCCTCCCGGTCATCGAGGAGGGCAAGCTGGTCGGGATCCTGACCCAGACCGACGCCGTGGCCGCGCTCGTCACCGTGATGCGCATCCAGGTGGGCGGCCGGCACGCCGAGGTGATCGTGGCCTACCGGCCGGAGGCGATGGCACTCGCCCACCACGCGGTGCGCTCGCTCGGTCCCGATGTGGCGCGCCTCGTGGTCGCCACGCTCGATCCCCTGGGTGGCGGCGCCCGCGCCGAGCGGGTCCGCCTCCAGATCGAGACGCGCGACATGGCGCGGGTCCTCGAGGTATTGCGGGCCGCCGGCCTCCAGATCCTGGTGAGCCCCGAGAACGGGCGCGCGGCCGATGCCGATGGCCATGCCTGAGCGATCGGGCCAGGCCGAGCTGGCGAATCTGGCCGCCGCCATCGAGCGCGCCGCTGCGGACCTCGCGCTGGCCGAGGAGCCGGCGCGCTTCGTGGCGGCCCTGGAGAGTGCCGCCCCCGAGCCCGGCCCTCCGTCGCCGCCGGAGTCGGCGCGTGACTGACCGGACGCTGGCGCAACTGGCGGCGGCGATCCGCGGGCGGGAGGTCTCGCCGGTCGAGCTGACCGAGGCGTGTCTCGGTCGGATCGGGCGCCTCGACGGCACCCTGCGCGCGTTCATCACGGTGGACGGTGAGCGCGCGCTCGCCGTCGCCCGGGCGCGGGAGGCCGAGGCGAAGGCCGGCCGCTTCCGCGGGCCGCTCCACGGGCTCCCGCTCGCCTACAAGGACCTCTTTTTCGTCCAGGGTCTTCCGACCTCGTGCGGGACCAAGACGAGCGAGTACTTCCTCGCCGACGAGGAGGCGACCGCGGTGCGCCGCCTGACCGCGGCGGGCGCGATCACGCTCGGCAAGCTCAACCTGAGCGAGTTGGCCCTCGGCCCGTTTGGCGACAACGCCCACCACGGCGATGTCCAGAACCCCTGGCGGGCCGGCCACGTCGCCGGCGGCTCGTCGAGTGGCTCGGGCGCCGCGGTCGCCGCCGGCCTCGCACTCGGCACCCTCGGCACCGACACCGGCGGCTCGATCCGGCTGCCGGCGGCCTGCTGCGGCATCGTCGGGCTCAAGCCGACCTACGGGCGGGTGAGCCGAGCCGGCGTCATGCCGCTCTCGTGGTCGCTCGACCACGTCGGCCCGATGGCGCGGACCGTCGAGGACGTGGCTCTGCTCCTCGGCGTCATCGCCGGACACGACCCGCGCGAGGCCACCACCAGCCACCGCCCGGGCGGCGATTTCGTGGCCGCGCTCGGCGGCCCGGTGGCCGGGCTGCGGGTCGGCGTTCCCGAGACGTACTACTGGGACGGTGTCGATGGCGAGGTCACGGCGGCCGTCCGGGCGGCGATCGGCCGGCTCGGCGAGCTGGGAATCGCGGTGCGGGAGGTAGCCCTGCCGGACCCCCAGGGCCTCTCCGACGTCGCCAACGTCCTCGCCCGGGCCGAGAGCGCGGCGATCCATGCCCGCATTCTCCGGGAGCAGCCGCACGCCCTCCAGCCCGCCGTGCGCGCTCGGCTGGAGGTCGGCCTGCACCTCTCGGCCCACGACTACCTTCAGGCCGGACGCCTTCGGGCGCGCCTGACCCGGGCATTCGTGAGTCAGGTATTCGCCGAGGTGGACGCGCTCGCGATGCCGACCATCCCGGAGCCGGCGCCGGCGCTGGCTGCCGTCAAGGCCGGCAGCACGGATGAGGTCGTTCAGCGGATGGGTCGCTTCTCGCGGCTCACGCGGCCCTGGAACGCGCTGGGGCTCCCCGCCCTCAGCGTGCCGTGCGGCGTCTCGGCGGCCGGGCTGCCCATCGGGCTCCAGCTCGTCGGGCGTCCCTTCGACGAGGCGACCGTGCTGCGGCTCGGCCGCGCCTACGAGCAGGCCGCCGGCTGGTGGCGCCGACGGCCGTCGCTCGACTGAGCCGCCGGTCCCCGCGTAGGAGCCTGTCGGGCAAATCGGGCGCCGAGCGCCGGCAGTACCGCCGACCGCCAGGTGGTCCGCTCCGAGCGCGGGCTTTGCCCGCGCAATCTTTGGGTTCGCGCGCCT
>DASYUM010000189.1:0-27197 GCA_036001225.1 Candidatus Methylomirabilota bacterium
GGGGCCCCAGCCCCGCGACGTCCGGTGGCGCGCGTATGCGGCATACGCCTCGGCGCGCACTTTGGGGTGGCGCGCCCCGGACGGCGGGGCCCCAGCCCCGCGACGTCCGGTGGCGCGCATTCCTGCGTCCTTGATCTGCTCGGTTCTCCGCCCGGAGCCCTAACAGGGCAGGATCGCGCGCGAGTAACGCGCCAGCTCCCACACCGTCGTCGTCCCCGCCACCTCGCGCCGGCTACTGCGGGGGAAGCCCCGGAAGAACTCCGCGAAGACCGGCCGGCCGGCCACGCCGATCGCGGTCACCCCGTCCGTCCCCTCGTCCCACTCGAGCAGCACCGCCGCCAGCGGCAGCTCGGCCGGCGGCTGGAGGGGCACCGCGCCCTGCCGGGGATCGAACGCGCTGCCGTGGACGCAGCAGGTGATGATGCCGCCCCGCTGCGCCACCGTCGCCGGCTGGTCGGGGGCGAAGTAGTGGATCATCGCGCTTTCCCGCGTCGGATGGGTGTAGGTGTGGGGGCAGATCGCGGAGAAGGCGACCAGCGAGCGGCGCGGGCCGACGCCGCCCGGCCAGCCGTATCGCTCGCCGCTGCGGAGCGGGACGTCGGCGCCGGCCACCGGCTCCCCCAGGTCGAGCAGGAAGCACGGCGTCCCCTCGAACGGGTAGCCGAACACGTAGTCCGTGTGGGACGCGAGCCGGGAGGCCCGCACCGGGGCGTTGCCCTCCCACACCAGTCGAGCGCGAGGGCCGCGCTCGCCCTGGCCGGCGGCGACGGGGGCCGCGGCTCGCCCCGGCCCCCGGAGCGCCGCCAGTGCCGCCAGCGCGCTACAGCCGAGGAACGCCCGTCGCTTCACGGTGCCCCGACGGTCAGCTCTGGAACATTTCCCGCCACAGCCCCTGCTCCCAGGCCTTCCGGAGCTGGGCGAACGTCGGCTTGGGCGCGTTGTCCACCGTGATCTTGGTGTTCACCTGGACCTTGCCGTCCTTGGTCTCGTAGCTCCAATCGGCGCGGGTGAGGAACGCCTTGTCGCTCTCGGTGTAGGGATAGCAGATGTTGTGGGGCGGCGCCGGATCGGGGACGGACGCCCCCAGAGCCTTCGCGATGTACGTCCCCACGATCTTCCCGCTCACCGACGCGGTATAGGCGCTCTTGGCGAACGGCGTCTGGGCCGCGTCCCCGACGGCGTAGACGTTGGGGTTCTTCGTCGAGCGGAAGGTGACCACGTCCACCTCGGCGAACACCGGCCCCAGGCCAGCCTCCTTGATGAAGCCGGCCGCCCGGTTGGGTGGGATGATGCTCAGGAAGGCGAAGGGCAGGTCCCCGGCATCCGTCCTCACCACCTTCTTCTCGCCGTCGATGCCGGTGATCTTCGTCTGGGGGCGGTACTCCAGCACGTCGCGCCGGGCCGCCATGGCGTCGAGGAACGCCTGCTTGTTGGGAGGCGGGATGGGATCGGGCTTGGCGTCGAGCAGGACGACCTTGGCGCTCAGGTTCTTCTTCTTGATGTGCTCCGCCCACAGGAGCGCATACTCGTACGGCCCGGGCGGACACTTGTAGGGGACGGCCGGCGAGTTCAGGACCACGGTCCCGCCCTGGAAGGCGTCGATCTTGTGCCGGGTGTCGATGATCGGGGTTCCCTTGTCGTAGATGCTCGCGTTTACATGGTAGGCCTCGGCCAGCCCGGGGATCTCCTCGTACGCCAGCCGGATCCCCGTCGCCACCAGCAGCTGGTCATAGTCGACCGCCCCCTGCGCGGTCACCACGCGCTTGGCGTCCGGCTCCACCGCGACGACCTCGGTCCGGATCACCCGGATGCCCTTGGCGATCAGCGGCGAATAGCCGAAGGTGATGGTGTCGAGCGAGTTGAACCCGAAGACGTATTCGAGCGTCGCCGGGCAGGAGATGAAGAAGGGCGCCCGCTCCAGGATCACCACCTCGGCGTCCGGCACCAGCCGTTTCACGGTCAGCGCCGCGAAGTTGCCCCCGAAGCCGGCCCCGATCACAACCAGCCGCTTGCCGCCCGACTTCGGCAGCACCTGCGCCAGGCCCCGCCCTGGCCGCCCCAGGGCCACGCCGCCGAGGGTGACGGCGGCCGTGCCCGCCACGCCCAGGCCTCTCAGGAAGTCGCGCCGATGGACCGTCATGGTGGCCTCCCTTCTTGCTCAGGTGATCTGCTGGCTCGCCTCCCAGCGCTCGCCCCGATTGTTGACGAAGACAATCCGCAGGGCCTTGCCGGGGTCGGCCTTGACGAAGAACCGCAGCTTCGGATCCGGGCTGACCGCCGGGGTCAGGCGGAACTCGCTCACTCGCTGGTCACCGAGGAACACCGTGAGGCGCTCGACGAAATAGGGCGGTCGCTCCTGGACGAACTTGCCCTGCCGCTCGACGAGCCCGGTGTGCGAGGTGTGCTTGAGGGTGGCCCACACGGGGATGACCTGGCCAGGCCGCACCCGCCCGTCGGTCCGGACCGAGGGCGCGCCCCCGCCCTCGCGGGTCGCCGCCCCCGCGGGAATCGCGCAGCCGCCGGGCGCCACCCTCACCGATTGCCGCGCCTCGAACCGCCCATGTCGCGAGCACTCGGCGACGATCGCCATCTCACCCCCCTGACCGGAGCGCATTTGGTAGGCGACCGACGCCCGCCCGCTCTCCGGCGTGAAGAGAAACACCCCCTTCTGCGGAACCGGGTCCGTGGCCAGGACCACCTCGAGGCTCTTGATGTAGTGGTCGGGGTCCATCGGGTGCTCGACGGAGATGGTGAGCGGCACCGCGGCCGGGTCGTCGGCCAGGATGGGGACGTCCACCTGGATCCGGTGGGCGGCGTCCGCCGGCGCCGGCCGGCCGGGGCCCTGGCCGGCTGCCGTGCCCGGACGGAGGACTCCGCCGCCGACGAGCAGCAGCAGGGCCCGCAGGACGCTGCGCCGCCCGAGCTTCACGTCAAGCTTCATCGAGGCTTAGCCCAGCACCACTCCCAAGGAGGATGACCTCGACCAGCTGGCCAGGCTCGACCCGGGTGTCTGGCGCGACGACGGCCAGTCCGTCGGCCAGAAGCATCGAGCGAAGGATGCCCGAGCCCTGGCCACCGGTCGGCCGGGCGGTGAGCACCTCTCCCTCACGGCCGAGACGGACCCGCAGGTACCCGCGCCGGGGACCGGGATTGTCGAGCGGCTCGAGGAGACGGGCCCGCGCCCGCGACCGGAAGAGGTCGGCATGGCCCCCCATCCGGCGAAGCGCCGGTCGCACGAACAGCTCGAAGGTCACCATCGAGGAGACCGGATTGCCTGGCAGGCCGAAGAACGGCCGACCGGCGAGTCGACCGAAGGTGAGGGGCTTTCCCGGGCGCATCGAGACCTTCCAGAAGTCCAGCTCGGCGCCGAGCTTCTCCATGACTTCGCGGACCAGGTCCCGGTCACCCACCGATACCCCGGCCGAGGAGACCAGGACGTCGGCCGTGAGCCCCGCTCGGAAACGTTCCTCGAGCTCCTCCCGGCTGTCGCGCGCGATGCCCAGGTTGACCGGCAGGCCGCCGGCCTCGCGGACCTGCGCGGAGAGCGTGTAGCTGTTGGAGTTCGAGATCTGGCCGGGGCCCGGCATCGCCTCGAAATCGACCAGCTCGTCGCCGGTCGAAAGGACAGCGACCCGCGGCCGCTGGTAGACACGCACGAGGGGGCGGCCGAGCGCAGCCAGGACGCCGAGCGCGGCCGGACCCAGCATCGCTCCCGGGGCCAGGACGGTCTCCCCGGCTCGAATGTCTTCCCCCCGTGGTCGGACGAACTCGCTACGCCTCACCGGCCGGGGGACCAGGAGCGTACTCCCCTCGCGTCGGACGTCCTCCTGGGGGACGACGGCGTCGGCGCCGGCCGGCAACGGCGCACCGGTCAGGATGCGGTAGACCTCGCCGGCCGCCACCGGATGCCCGGCCACCGCGCCGGCCGCGACCTCCCCGACCAGGCGCAGGCGCGCCGGCCGTTCGGGTCCGGCCTCCGCCGTGTCGGCGGCCCGAAGCGCGTAGCCATCCATCGCGGAGTTCTCCCACGGGGGGAGGTCACGCCCCGCGACGACGGGCTCCGCCAAGATCCGACCGAGGCCGGCGGTCAGCTCGACGGTTTCCGCGCCGAGGACGGGAATCGCCGCCAGGATGCGGGCCAGCGCGTCTTCGACGGAGAGCATGGCTCGGCCCAGTCTACCGTTCCGCCGGAAGCCGGGCAACCGACCCCCGGCCGGCGGGGGCGGTATCCTCCGGCCGGCCTGGCCGCAGCGGTTCAGCCTTCGACCCGGGAGACCAGGCCGAAGCGAGGCACGAAGACGAGATAGGACAGGATAAAGAGGGCGGCGAAGCCGGCCGTGACCAGGAGGGTGACCACGGTCGATGCGACCCCGATGGTCGGGCCCAGCGACGGGAAGACGAGAACGATGCGCTCGAGGAAAATGGCGAGGAGGCTCAGGCAGCAGATGCCGACCAGGACCCGGTGACTCTGGGGGGGCCGGCCGGTCAGCCGGACCAGCAGATACGAGAACGGGATCAGCCAGCCGATGAAGAACGCGGTCCACACCAGCACCCGATACGGGTCGGCGAAGAAGCGCGCGATCACGTAGCGCGTCTCGATCGGCACGTTGCCGTACCAGATGACGAGGTACTGCGACCAGAAGAAGTACATCCACAGGATCGACGTGGCGAAGACCAGCTTGGCAAGGTCCTGAACCTCGGTCGGCGGCATCACCCAGGTCGGCCGTCCCACGCTCTTGACGCCGACCAGGACCACCAGAAAGGCAAAGCCCGAGTACAGGCTGGTGACCAGGACATACCCACCGAGCAGTCCGCTGAACCAGGTGGGGTCCAGCGTCATCACCAGATCGAACCCCAGCAGCGACACCACCGACGCGTACAGCAGGAGCTGGATGACGGCCAGCCGGACCCGCCGGGCGCGGTCGGGCTCCTCGGCGGCGCCGGCCGGAGAGGCGTGGACGGCCTGGGCGAACCGGATGCTCACCCAGTAGAGGGCGGCGACCCCGACCACGATCCGGAGGACGAAGAAGGGCGGGTTGAGCCAGATCGCTTTCTTGGGGATCGGATGGGTGACCCACGGGTAGAGGACGGCCATGCCGGCCAGCAGGACGAGGAAGAGCAAGAAGGAGACCGGCATGAAGGCGACGGTGGTGGTGGCGAGCCGGCGGAGGCGGACGCCCCACCGCCCCTCGGTCACCTCGATCATGCTGGCCACGGCGGGGCCGGTGACGGACAGCCCCGACCAGAAGAGCAGGTTGACCAGGAACGCCCCCCACGTCCGGCGCCCGGCGCCGGCGGCCACCCCGACCAGAAAGGCGAGGGCGCCCAGCCCCACCAACCCGGCCAGGGCAAGGACCGCGTTCCGTGGGAGCCGCGGGGTTTCCGCGCTGAGGGCCGGCGGCTGGCTCACGGCTCTACCTGCTGCCGCGAATCATGACTGAGCAGACGGTGGCACCGGGCCGAGGACCGAGCAGATCAAGGACGCAGGCCCGACGCGCGCTGAGGCGTATGCCGCATACGTTGAGGCGCGCGGAGGGCCGAGGACGCAGAGATGCGACGGTCATCGGCCCGGGGACGGTCATTTCTGGGCGAGGGTGCGCAAATAGTTGACCAAGTCCCATCGCTCGCCGACCGAGAGCGCTTCGCCGTAGGCCGGCATGATGGCCCCGCCGTAGCCGATGTAGTAGGCGATGTGGCCGTCGCTCCGAGCCTGGATCTGGGGGCCGGCGAGGTCGGGCGGCGGGATGAAGCGCGGCGTCACCAGCCCATCGCCCTTTCCCGCCGGTCCGTGGCAGGGGGTGCAGTAGATGGTGAAGAGGGCCTTGCCGCGGGCCTCCGACTCCGGGCCGCGGGAAACCGGATTCTTGCGGGCGGCGTAGGTCTCGCGGGCGACGACCAGTTCCCCCCCGCTTCGGGGCACCGTACCCGCCGGGGTCGCGAATCTCAGCAGCTCCCCTTCGCCGGGGACCAGCTTCACATCGGTCTGCATGCTGGTCAGCCAGCGGTAGCCGACTAGGATCCCCATGAGCCCGCCCGCCCCGAAGACCGCCAGCAAGCAGAGCAGGAACACCCACTTCACGCCCGCACCTCCTCGGCGCCCGCCCGCCGGAGGATCTCTTCCGCGGTCCGGAGCTGGTCCGGCGGACAGAAGACCTCGACCCCGAACCGGTCGGCGGTGAACCGGGGATCATAGCGCGGCGAGCCGTGGAGGCGAGGCAGCCGGCCGAGCACGAACAGGGCGAGCAGCGTGCAGAGGCCACCGAGCAGGATGGTCAGCTCGAACGCGATCACGACGAAGGGGGGGATCGAGACGACGGGTTTGCCGCCCACCACCAGGTTCCACTTGAGCGAGGACCAGATCGTCAGGGCGAAGCCGCTGGCGGTCCCGGTCAGGGCGCCGACCAGCGTGAACAGCCGCACCGGGCTCTTGGGCAGCCCGTGGCCGGTCAGCGCCTCCTCGACCTCGGGCAGCGGGAGCGGCGTGTAGGCCGTCACCCCCTTGAACCCGCGCGCCCGCAGCTCGCGGATCGCCTGGATGGTCGTGTCCACGTGGGCGAAGACGCCGAGCACGCCGGTCGGAGCCGCCTCAGCCATGCTGGGCGTGCCCCGCCCGCACCGGATGGGGGATGGTTTCCTTCACCTCCACGATGGAGACCGAGGGAAGTACCCGGATGAAGGCCAGGAACAGGATGAAGAACCAGGCGAAGCTCCCGACCAGGATCGCGACCTCGGTCACGCTCGGCAGATAGACGCCGAAGGCCCACGGATAGAACCCGTGGCCGAGGCCGGGGACGATGATGTTGAAACGCTCGAGCCACATCCCGACGAGGACGAGTAGCGAGACGACGTAGAGGGTGGGCACGTGGATGCGGGCCCGGCGCCAGAAGAAGACGAGCGGCACCACGCTGTTGCAGAAGATCTGGAGCCACCACCAGGGCGCGTAGACGCCGACCCACTTGAAGAGGTAGGACGCCCGCTCCGCCGGCTCCCCGCTGTACCAGGAGACGAAGCCCTCGCAGGTGTAGAAGTAGGTGAGGACGAGGCTGGTCGTCAGGATCAGCCGGGCCATCATGTCGAGTTGCCGTTCGGTGATGTACGGGTAGAGGTTGAAGTAGTAGCGCATCGGCAGCAGGAGCACGAGGACCATGGCGAAGCCGGAGAAGATGGCGCCGTCCACGAAGAACGGCGCGAAGAGCGTCGAATGCCACCCCGGCAGCAGGGCCATGGCGAAGTCCCACGACACGACGCTGTGGACCGACAGCACTAAGGGCGTGGCGAGCGCGGCGAACAGGCCGTAGGCCCGGCGATAGTGGCGCCACTGGCGGTCGGTGCCCTGCCAGCCGACCGCGAGGACGGCGTAGACGCGCCGCCGCCAGCCCGTGGTCCCGTCACGCACGGCCGCGATGTCCGGGATCAGCCCCACGATGAAGAAGACGACGCTGATCGTCAGGTACGTCGAGATGGCGAAGACGTCCCACAGGAGCGGGGACCGGAAGGCCGGCCACAAGAAGCGCTCGCTGGGGTACGGGATGAGCCAGTAGGGCAGCCACATCCGCCCGATGTGGATCACCGGGAAGAGCCCGGCCGTCAAGACCGCGAAGACGGTCATCGCCTCCGCGCCTCGGTAGATCGACGTCCGCCACTTTGCCCGGAAGAGGTAGAGGATCGCCGAGATCAGGGTGCCGGCGTGCCCGATGCCGATCCAGAACACGAAGTTGACGATGTAGGTCGCCCACTGCTGGGGCGCCCGGTGACCACCCATCCCGATGCCGTAATAGATCTGCTCGGTCCAGGCCAGGATGCCGAGGGCGAGCAGCAGCGCGACCACCGACATCCAGGCGAAGTAGAGGTTGCCCGCGGTCCCCAGCGTGCGGATGACGTCCCGGTTGACGTCGGCGAAGGTGGGACCGGGCGCGCTCGGCCGGGGGCCGGGGGGCAGGTGTTCTTCGCCGAGGCTCACCCGTGCGTTTCCTTGGTCGCCTTCTTCAGATAGGTAATGGCGGGCCGGGTGCCGAGCTCGCCCAACACGTGGTAGCCGCGCGACGAGGCCGACAGCTTGGACACCCGGCTCTGCCCGTCCTTGAGATCCCCGAACACGATCGCCTGGGTGGGGCAGGTCTGCTGGCAGGCGGTCATGATCTCGCCGTCCCGAGGCCGTCGCCCCTCGTCCTTGGCCCGGTCCTTGCCGGCGATGATCCGCTGCACGCACATCGTGCACTTCTCCATCACCCCGCGGTCGCGCACGGTGACGTCGGGGTTGAGGGCGAGCGTCAAGGGAGCCGGCCACTGGTAGCGGTACCAGTTGAACCGCCGGACGATGTACGGGCAGTTGTTCCCGCAGTAGCGCGTCCCGACGCAGCGGTTGTAGATCTGGCCGTTCAGCCCTTCCGAGGTGTGGTAGGCCGCGAAGACGGGACAGACCGGCTCGCAGGGGGCGATCTCGCAGTGCTGGCAAAGCATCGGCATGAAGCGAGCCCGGGGCGCCCCCCCCGGCTTCGCCGTCCCCGCCGGCGGATGGCCCCGGTCCCACCACCGTTCCACGCGGAGCCAGTGGATGCTGCGCCCGTACCCGATCTGCCACTTCCCGAGGTACGCGATGGGGTTGGGCTGCTCGGCGAGGGCGAAGAACGGCCCCGCCCGCAGCACCGGCACCCGGGGGACCTCGGCGAGCCCCATGATGGGCACGTTGTTCTCGGCCACGCAGGCGACCACGCAAGCCTGGCAGCCGGTGCAGGCGTCGAGATCGACCGACATGCCCCACCGGTGCTCGGGATACTTCAGGTCGGGATACATCGAGGGCAGGTTCGCGTGGGCGGGTGGCCTGCCGCCGGCCTTCTCGCCCGCCATCCCCTCGTCGAAGGCGACCGTCTCGACGATCTCGCGCTCGTGATCCACCTCGGTCGTGCCCGCGGGCGTCGCCAGCGGCTCCCGCCGTCCCGTCCGCTCGAGGGTCACCCGGACGGCCAGCCAGCGGAGCCCGCCCGAGGCGGGATCCGGCTCCGCGGGAAGGAGCGGGAGGGCACTTTGGCCGACCGAGCGCGCGAAGCGCCCGTACTCGGTGTGGCCGAGGCCGAGTGGGACGGCCACGGCACCCGGGTGGAGCGTCTCCGAGACGTAGGCGGGCAGCTCGACCTGTCCGTGCGGCGAGCGCACTCGCACCACGTCCCCGGTCGCGATCCCGACCCGCCGGGCCGTCTCGGCCGCGATCTCGACCCAACTGTCGTAGACGACCTGGACCATCGGGTCCGGCGTCTCGTGGAGCCACGGCTTGTTGGCGCTCCGGCCGTCGTAGTACCGGGACGACGGCACGACCATGAGGGCCGGCCCGTCGGGGCCGGCGAGCCCGGGCACCTGGCCGGCGGGCTTGATCCCGGGCTGGAGCGTGACCCGCGCGGCCGGCACCTCTCTCCAGGCGCCGCCCCGACGCAGGGCCTCCTCCCAGAACAGCTCGAAGGGGACGCCGGACGCGGTGGCCTTGGCGATCCCCTGCCAGGCCTCGCGTAGATGGTCGGCGAAGGTCCTGGCCCGGAAGGGGCCCTTGTCCGCGCCCGGGACCAGGGCGCGCCCGATGTCGAGCAGGACGTCGCCGGTCGGCTTCGTCTGGACCCCCGGGAAGGACTCCCCTGGCCGGTTGAGAAGGAGATCGACGGCGTCCTCCCGGCGAGCCGACAGCGGCGGCACCGGTCCCATCGCGGGTTGCATGAGGCCCCAGACGCCCTCACGCGGCGAGTAGTCGCCCCACGACTCCAGCGGGGTCAGATCGGGAAGCAGCAGGTGCGCCCGGGCCGCGGTCTCGTCGAGGTGGCTGGACAGGCTGGCCACGAAGGGAACCTTGGCCAGCGCCTGCGCGAAGCCGCTCGCCGGCGGCAGCGTGAAGACGGGATTGGCGTCCTTGATCAGCAGGACGGCGATCTCCCCGTTGGCCATGGCGCGGATGAGCGCGGCCAGCTCGGCGTAGCGGCTGGCCCGACCGAGGGCCGAGTTGGGCCCGAAGCGCACGGTCTTGCCGACGTTCCCGAGGGCATGGTTGAGGAGGTTCGCGGCCACCGCGGCCTCGGTGGCGCCGGGGCCGGTCACCGCGACCCCACCGGCCACCACCAGGCTCGGCGCCCCCTTGGCCAGCGTCTCGGCGACGTGCTTGAGCCGGGCGACCGGGACCCCGCTCTGGCGGGCGGCGGCCTCGACCTCGACCGTGCGCGCCACCGCCAGGAGGGCCTCGGTCTCCTTGGCCGGGAGCGTAGGGCCGAGCCGCTCCTCGAGGAGGATCCGCAGGACGGCCAGCGCGACCAGGGCCTCGGTCCCCGGCGCGTTCACGAGCCACTCGTCGGCGTTGGCCGCGGTCATGGAATAACGGGGCTCGACGTGGATGACGGAGCCCCCGATCCCGCCCCCGAGCGCGTGCATCCGGCGGAACCCGCCCGCATACCCGACCGGGGAGAGCCAAGTCTCGAGGTAGTCGGCCCCCAGCGAGAGGACCGCCCGGGCGTCCTCGAAGGCGTGGTACGGGATCGCGTCGATTCCGAAGGTCACCCGGTTGGCCGCCCGCAGCGCCTCGTAGGCGAACGGCTCGAACGCCACCCGCGGCCGGGCGCCCAGGGCTTTGAGCCAGTCGTCCATGAGTCGGCCGAGGGTCCCCGTCTCGAGCTGGCTGATCAGCCCGATGCGGCCGGCGCCGGCCTGTCGGGCGGCGGCCAGCTTCTCGGCGAGGAGCTTCTCGGCGTCGGCGACGCCGATCGGTTTCCAGCCTTGCCCCTCTCGCAGGCGTGGGGTCGCCACTCGGTCGGGGTCGTAGGTCCCGAGCAATGCCGCCTGACCGCGAGCACAGAGCGCCCCCCGACTGACCGGATGGTCGGGGTTGCCCTCGAGCTTGACGACGTGGCCATCGCGATTCCGGGCCAGGACGCCGCAGCCGGCCGGGCATTCGCGGCAGACGGTGGCGAAGTAAGTCGCCACCCCGGGCACGAGGTGGGCGGGGGGGATGACGTAGGGAAGGATCGCCTCGGTTGTCTTCCCGCAGCCAGCCGCCGCGGCGGCGGCCGAGCCGAGCCCGACCAGCTTGAAGAAGCCGCGACGATCGAGGCCGTCAGCCATGGCGAGCCCTCAGTACCGGTGCAACGGGTGGCCGACGGGGACAGCGAGCCTGATCAGCGCCGCACCCACCAACCTCACGCGGACCCGCATCCGGACTGTCCCCGACGCTCCTTGGCTCGCGAGTAAGGTGTGGACGCGCCCGCTGTCGGCTAGTGCGGGGCCCGGGCGATCGTTCGAACCGCGGGGATCATACCAACGGCTCCGAAACCAGTCAACGCCTTTTGTCGTCTGGGGCGGGCCGCGTCAGTCGACGGCGAGCGGCACCTCGACGAAGTCGCGGTGGGCCGGCTCCCAGCGGAAGGCACGCGCCTCGCCGGCCTGCCCGGCTTGGACGGCCACCACCACGTAGATCGCCGCCGGGTAGGCGGGCTGGTCGTCCACGAGCGCGTTACGGCGGTCGGTCTCCGAGAAGTAGGCGCCGGCATCCACGTGGGAGTGATAGATCACGCGAATGCCCCAGCCCCGCATCTCCTGGCGACTGATCTCGATCAGATCCTCGTGCGCCATGTAGTAGGCGCTGCGCGCCTCGCGGGGGAAGCGCTCGGGGTCTTTGGCGTGGAGCGTGTTCTGAATGTTCCGGCAAGGGTAGAGCCGGCGCTCGGCCGGCCCGGCGTCCCGCTCCAGCACCACCCCGCAGCACTCGGCCGGGTATTCGGCCTCGGCCTGCTTCCGGATGGCGGCCAACTCGGTCGCGGTCAGGATCACCGGGCTACCCTTCGCGTTGGATATGGCCGCGTACACGGCATGGCACCGGCCCGAGACCCGAGCAGATCAAGGACGCAGGAGTGCGCGCCGCCGGACGTCGCGGGGCTGGGGCCCCGCCGTCCGAGGCGCGCGACTCCAAAGAGCGGACCGAGGCGTATGCCGCGCACGCGAGCCACCGGACGTCGCGGGGCTGGGGCCCCGCCGTCCGGGGCGAGCCACCCAAAGCTGAGGCCCGCCGACGACCGAGGACGCCGAGATGCGACGGGGATCGGGCCGGATGGATCACCGCCGGCCCGCGCGGCCGGCTCCACCGGCCAGGGCCGGGATGATGGAGACCTCGTCACCGGCCCGGAGGAGCGTGGCCTGGCCCTGAAGCCGGCTGATCTCCTCGCCGTTGACGTAGACATTCACGTGGTGATGGACCTCGCCGGCCTCGTTCCGGATGAGCCCCCGCAGGCCCTCGAACCGGTTCTCCAGCGCGTCGAGCAACGCCTTCACGTCGGGCGCCTCGAGCTCGACACGGTCCTGGTTCGCGGTGGCCCGCCGAAACGGCGTCGGGATGTAGATCTGCACCGCCATCGCTCACTCCTTCTCCGGGCGGTCGCTTGCTTCCAGGTTCACGCTGAGATAGCGTTCGCCGGTGTCCGGCAGCACCGTCACCACGACCCGCTCGGGCCCCATCTGCTCGGCCACGCCGAGGGCCGCCCAGACGTTGGCCCCGGCCGAGACCCCGACCAGAAGGCCTTCTTCCCGCGTCAGGCGGAGCGCGGTCGCCATGGCGTCCTCGTCCCGGACCAGCACGAGCTCGTCCACGACGGCGCGGTTGAAGATCCCGGGGACGAAGGATGCGCCGATCCCCTGGATGGCGTGGACGCCGAACTTCCCGCCTGACAGCACCGGCGACCGGGCGGGCTCCACCGCGACGATCCGGACGCCGTCCAGCTTCTCCCGCAGCACCTCGCCCACCCCGGTGATGGTGCCGCCGGTGCCGACTCCCGCCACGAAGGCGTGCAGGCGCCCCTGAGTGGCCTCGAGGATCTCCAGCGCGGTCGTCCGGCGGTGGACCTCGGGATTGGCCGGGTTCTCGAACTGCTGCGGCATGACGTAGTCCGGGTTGGTCCGGCACAACTCCTGGGCCGCGTGGACGGCGCCGGTCATCCCCTCGATGGCGGGCGTGAGGCGAATCTCGGCGCCGAAGCGGGCCAGGAGCCGCCGCCGCTCCTCGCTCATGTCCTCGGGCATGGTGAGGATGAGCCGGTAGCCCTTGATGGCGGCCACCATCGCCAGGCCGATCCCGGTGTTGCCGCTCGTCGGTTCGACCAGCGTCGCGCCGGGCTGGAGCACGCCCCGACGCTCGGCGTCCTCCACCATGGCCAGGGCGATGCGGTCTTTGATGCTGCCCCCGGGATTGGCCGATTCGAGCTTGGCGAGGACGGTCGCGCTGCCCGGCCTGGGCAGCCGGCGGAGGCGCACCAGCGGGGTGGCGCCGATGAGGTCGAGGACGCTGTCGGCGACACGCGGACGAGCGCGCGGCGCCGGATTCCGGCCACCGGCTGGATCGCGGATGGGCATCTCCGGGAGGAGCCTAGATGTGATACATCGTCCGGCCCGGGGACCGCCGGGCCGCCGCGCGCTCGGCGAGCTCCTCGAACGTCGTCCGGTCGATCACGGTCGCCACGGCATCCGCCATCGCCTGCCAGAGCTCGGCCAGATCGCGCCCCCCGTCGCGCCGCTCCCGGGGAGCCCGCCCGGCGACTTCGAGCGGCGTCAGGCTGCCCTCGATGACGCGGAGGACGTCGCCGACCGAAATCTCGCCCGGAGGCCGCACCAGGCGGTAACCGCCGGTCGAGCCGCGCTTGGACGCGAGGAACCCCGCGCGCTTCAGGAGAAGGAGCACCTGCTCCAGGTATCGCTGGGGGATGCCTTGACGCCGGGCGACGTCCTGGATCGGGATCAAGCCCTGCCCCTGATGCAGCGCGAGGTCGAGCATGGCCCGGATGGCGTACTCGCCCTTCGCCGAAATTCGCATACTCGGTCAAGAAGGTACATTACACCGCGATCCTCCGCAAGCCAGCGACCACCGAGGACGATCCGGGCGACGGCTATCGGCTCGGACGCTCAATCCCGCCGGAGGCGGGGATTCAGCAAGTCCTGGAGGCCGTCGCCGAGAAAGTTGAAGCCGAGGACGACCGACAGGATGGCCAGGCCAGGAAAGGTGGCGACCCACCAGTACTCGAACTTGGCCTGGCCGGCGGCGATCATGGCGCCCCACTCGGGCTCGGGCGGGATGGCGCCGAGCCCGATGAACGACAGCGCCGCCGTCAAGATGATCGCGTTGCCGATGTCGAGCGTGGCCTTGACGAGGACCGGCGGGAACGCGTTCGGCAGGACGTGGGCCCACAGCACCCGCCGGGCCGGCACCCCCAGGGCCTGGGCGGCGATCACGTAGTCGTTGTGCTTCACCGAGAGCACCTGGCCGCGCATCAAACGGCTGAACTCCGGCCACGACACCAGCACGATGGCCAGCATGGCGTGGCGGAGTCCCGGGCCCAGCGCGGCGGTGATGGCCATCGCCAGGAGGATGGGTGGGAAAGCCAGGACGACGTCCACCACCCGCATCAGGACCTCGTCCAGCCGGCCGCCGGCGTAGCCGGCCACGGCACCGACAGCGCACCCCGAGACGCTGGCAACGAGGATCACGCCGACCGCCGTCGGGATCGTGATTCTGGCCCCGTGGAAGATGCGGCTGAGGATGTCCCGCCCGACCTCGTCGGTCCCCATGGGGTGAGTCGAGCTCGGGGGCTCCAGCCGCTTCATGACATCGAGCGCGAGGGGCGTCCGGGGAGCCAGGAGGGGGGCCGCCAGCGCGACCACCGACCACGTCCCCACGATGAACGCTCCGATGATCAACGCCTGGTTTGCCCGCCGACGTCGCGGCTGCAGGACGGCTACTGAGACGCCGACCGGGGCGGTTTCCGCGATCGGGTGAGCCCCGCCGGCCATCATTCCACTCGGATTCGGGGATCGAGCACGCCGTACAGCGTGTCTACGACCAGGTTCACGATGACGTAGATGACCGCCGTGAGGATCGTCACGCCGAGGATGGCCGGGTAGTCCAGGTGGGTCGAGGCCGTCACCGCGTACCGGCCGATGCCGGGCCACGCGAAAACGGTCTCGGTAAGAACGGCGCCGGACATGACGCTCGCGAACGCGAGGCCGGTGACCGTGACGACCGGGATCAGGGCGTTGCGCAGCGCGTGCGACCCCACGACCGTCCGCTCGCCGAGCCCTTTTGACCGCGCCGTGCGGACGTAATCGGCCGACAGGATCTCGAGGAGCGCGGCTCGGGTCGTTCGGGCGATGATGCCCATGATGAACCAGCCGAGCACCATCCCGGGGAGCAGGAGGTGCCGCAGTCCCGATCGGAACGTCTCGGCGTTACCGGCGAGGAGGCTGTCCAGCAGGATGAACCCCGTGACCGGAAGCGGGTACTGGAGGTACGGCTCCAGCCGTCCGGGGCCCGGAAACCAGTTCAGGCGGTAATAGAAAAGGTAGAGGGCCAGGAGACCCGTCCAGAAGATGGGCGACGCGGCTCCGACCAGCGAGATCACTCGTGCCGCGTGGTCCGGAACCCGGTTATGCCGGACCGCGGCGAAGATGCCGAGGGGGACTCCGATGACCACGCTGAAGGCGAGCGCCGCCAGCGACAGCTCGATGGTGGCTGGGAGGTGCTGGGCCAGGTCGCGCAGGACGGGCCGCCGGGTCGTGAACGATTCCCCGAGGTCCCCTCGCAGGACGTTCAGGAGGTAGTGGCCAAACTGCTCGGGGAGGGAACGGTCCAGGCCCCAGCGTTTGACGTAGGCGGCCCGGATGCTCGGGTCCTTGGTGGCCTGGTCGCTCAGCACGATCGCCAGCGGGTCGGCCGGGACCATGTGAGCGACCAGGAACGCCACCAGGACGATCCCGAACAAGCTGACCACAGCCAGCGCCAGCCGCCGGCCCAGGTAGCGCAATAGGCGCATGAGACCGGAACGTATTGGGCGGCGCGGCCCGAAGCTCCGAGGCTGTTACCGCGCCGCCCAAGATCGAAAGGATCTAGGTCAGATCAACGGCTCAGGTGCTCGAGCCCGACGAACCAGATCGGATGGATCACGTATCCCTTGATGGCCGGGGCCACCCCCACGAAGTTCTTCGGCTGGAGCAGCATGATGTGCGGGACCTCGTCCAACCCGATCTGCTGGATATCCCGGTAGAAGGCCGCCCGCTTCTTCGGGTCCTGCTCCTTGCGGGCCATCAGCGTAAGTTCGGTCGCTCGGCTGTTCTCCCAGTTCACACGCTTGGGCACCACGCCTCCCGCCTTGTAGTAGGCATCCGCGTACGGGTCGGGATCCAGGTAGTCAGGGCTCCAGCCGCTGAGGATCATGACCGACTTCGAGGACCGATATTCCGACCACGCCACCGTGCGCTCCTTGCGGTCGAGCGTCGCGCGGATGCCGACCGCGGCGAGATCGCTCTGGATCTTCGCCGCAATTGCCTCCGCCGGCGTTCCGAGGAGCCCCTCGTAGTAGGTGAACCTGACCGTGAACCCGCCAGGATAGCCGGCCTCCTTCAGCAAGGCCTTCGCCTTGTTGACGTCCTGCTTTCGGTTCATCGCCTTGTCCACCCCGAGGAGCCCGAGCGGAATCATCCCGGGCGGACGGTCGGCGGCCCCGCGCATGAGCCCCTGGATGATCCCGTCGTAGTCGATGGCGTAGGCGATCGCCTGGCGCACACGCTTGTCCGAGAGCTCCTTCGAGATCTCCGGGCTGACATTCAATCCCATATAGATCTGGTTCGAGGTCAAGCCCTCGACGACCTTGATCTTCGGATTGCCCTTCACCTTCGCCGCTAGGTCCGGATCGAAGTCCATCGCGATGTCGACGTCTCCCCGTTCCAGCATCTCTCGCTGGGTGGAGCCGCTCTTCACGTGGCGGAAGACGATCCGGGCGAATTTGGGGCGCGGACCCCAGTAGTGCGGATTCCGCTCCATGACCAGCTCGACGTTCTTCGTCCACCCCCTGAGGACGTACGGGCCCGACCCCACCGAGTTCTGGTTGAGCCACTCCGTCGCCTTGTCCACGTCCTTCGCGTTCTCGGCGTCGGTTCCGCCGTGAGCCATGACCGTCTTCGAGTCGATCACGCCCGTCGTGACACCGCCGGCCAGGATTCCGAGGAACGAAGCGTTGGGCGCCGTGAGGACGATCTTCACCGTGGTGTCGCTCACCACCACGATCTCCTTGATGTCGCCGACCAGGAAGGACGGGTTGTCCTTCATGTTCTTGAGCCGCAGGAGAGAGAATTTCACGTCCTGGGCCGTGAGCGGGTTCCCGGACGAGAACTTCACCCCAGGCCGGAGCTGGAATGTGTACGTCGTGCCCTCGGGGGAGATCTCCCACTTGGTAGCCAGCTTGGGTCTGATCTGCGCGATGTCCGGCGGCTCTATTTGGAGCAGAGTGTCATAGGCCGCGTGGGTCGGGATCTGCGACGTCCACTCGAACGTCCGGCTCGGGTCGTTGGTCACGACGTCGTCGATGTCACGCGCGATGACGAGCGTCTCCTCTCGGCTCTGACCGCCGACGGTCTCGGGCCAGACCCCCGCAACCGCGAGGACCGCGAGGACCACGGCGGCCAGGCTGAGAGGCCGTGTGTAGGAGCGAGCGAATCGGAATTGCCGCATGAGGACCCTCCTCCCGTGCAGTCCGTTACTGGGTGGGACGAACGACCAGCGTCTCGGTGGACACGACGCCGTCGATGGCCCGGATCCGGCTCACCACCTCCGACGCCGCGTGGAGGTCGAGCGCCCGGACGAGGGCCACCATGTCATAGCGGCCGAACAGCGTGTAGACGTAGGACAGACCCTCCAGCTTGCGGAGGGCATCCAGCACCTCCGTTTCTTTCTGCGGCTCGCATCGGATCAGGACTCCGGCAACCATCACGACCTCCTCGTCTGGACGACGCTCAGTGGGTGGAAGACGTCTCGGCGGCGGCGCGTTCGATGGCGCCGCTCAGGATCCGCACGATCTCATCGGCCTGGGCCCGGGTCAGGATCAGCGGCGGCGCCAGCGCGATGGTGCCGGCCAGCGACCGCACGATGAGCCCCGCTTCGTAGGCGTACCGCGCGACGCGGGCCCCGAGGTCCGGCACCGCCGCCCGGCTCTCCGGGTCGCGCACCAGCTCGACCGCCACCATCAGTCCCAGCCCGCGCACGTCGCCCACCACGGGCAGCCGCCGCAGCGCCTCCAGCCGGCCTTTGAGGTAGGCGCCGACCTCGGCCGCGTTCTCGGCCAGTCGCTCGCGCTCCAGGATCTCCAGGTTGCGGAGGGCGGCCGCCGCCGCCACCGGGTGCCCCCCATAGGTGAAGCCGTGGAGGAAGGGCAGGTCGGCGGGCCCCTTGCGCTCGAGGTCCCCGTAGATCCGCTCGTGGACCAGCGCCGCTCCCATGGGGACATAGGCGCTGGTGATTCCCTTGGCGAGCGAGACCAGGTCCGGCTCCACCCCCCAGTGCTCGGCGGCGAAGAGCCGGCCGGTGCGACCGAAGCCGGTGATGACCTCGTCCAGGATCAGGAGCACGTCGTACTTCCGGCAGATCGCCTGGACCTGGGGGAGGTACTCGGCGGGGGGCACGATCACGCCGCCCCCACCCATCACCGGCTCGGCGATGAAGGCCGCCACCGTGTCGGGACCCTCCCGGCGGATCGCGTCCTCCAGCTCCCCGGCGCAGGCGACCCCGCAGGCGGGGTAGGTCTTGCCGAGGTCGCAGCGGTAGCAGTAGGGCGGCATGATGTGGCTAAAGCCGGGAACCAGCGGGTCGAACATCGTCCAGAAGCGCGGGATGCCGGTGGCCGACAGCGCCCCCAGCGACACCCCGTGAAAGGCGCTCCGGCGGGAGATGATCTTCACCTTGCCGGGCCGGCCGTTCAGCTTCCAGTAGTAGCGGGCGACCTTGATGTTCGTCTCGTTCGACTCCGAGCCGCCGTTGGTGAAGAGAATTCGGGTGAGTCCCCGCGGCGCCCGGGCGGTCAGCCGCTCGGCCAGCTCGATCGCGGGCCGGTTGGAATACCCGAAGAACGTCGGGGCGTAGGCGAGGCGGGCCATCTGCTCGCTCACCGCGTCGGCGATCTCCTTCCGTCCGTGACCGACGTTGACGCACCAGAGCCCGGCCAGGCCGTCGATGAACTCGCGCCCGGCGGCGTCCCAAACCAGGACGCCCTCCCCGCGCTCGATGATCCGGGGCCCCTCCTCGGGCAGGGTCCGCAGCAGGCTGAACGGGTGCACGACGTGGGCGAGGTCGGCTTGGCGGAGGTCGGTCATGGTCGGACTCCCTTCGCCGGCGGCCGGTCCTGGCTGCCGACGGTCAGGATCGCCTTGATGCCCTGGCGGGAGAGGACGAGGTCGAAGGCCTCCTGAGCCTGGGCGAGGGGAAACGTGTGGGCCAGCAGCGATCCGACGTCCATCCGATCTCCGGTCAGCAGCGCCAGCGCCCGCTCGTACTCCCGGTAGGAGTAGCAGATCGCGCCCATCAGGTGCAGCTCGCCCCGGATGGCCGGCTCCAGATCGACCTGCACCTGCCGGTGCACGGTGAGGATGACGACGGCGCCACCCTTGCGGGCCATGGCGATCGCCTGGTCGAGGGCGCCGGCGGTGCCAGCCACCTCGTAGACGAAGTCGGCCCCGCCATCGGTCAGCTCCCGCACGGCCGCGACCGCATCGGCCTCGGCGACGTTGACGGTCTCGTCAGCGCCCATTGTCCGGGCGAGGGCGAGGCGGTCGGCCCGGGTGCCCACCATGATGACGCGGGCCCGCAGGATTCGCTTGACGACTTGGGTGGCCAGCAGGCCCATCTGCCCGGGGCCGAGAATGGCCACCCAGGATCCCGACGTCACCGGGAGCATTTCCAGGCCACGGATCACGCAGGCCAGGGGGTCGGCCAGCACCGCCTTCTCGAAGGAGAGGCCGGGGGGGAGCGGGTGAACGTTCCGGGCGGGGACCGCGACGAACTCGGTCATGCCGCCGTCCACGGTCACCCCGAACTCCTCGAGTTTCTCGCAGAGGTTCACGCGGCCGACCTTGCAGTGCCGGCAGATGCCGCAGCCGACGCAGATCTCGATCCCGACCCGGGCCCCCACCGTGACCTCGGTGACGCGCTCGCCGATGGCGACGACCTCACCCGCGATCTCGTGGCCGATGATGAAGCGACGCCGGCGGCCAGGGCTGACCTCCTGGTAGATGCGCTGGTCACTGCCGCAGATCCCGACCGCGCGAACGCGGACCAGGACCTCCCAGGGTCCGACCTGGGGGACGGGGACGTCCTCGAGGATCACCCCCCGCTTGGAAGGATCTTTGATGACGGCGAGCACGGGAGCCGACTACGGTCCGCTGCTGAACCGCTGGCGCTCCAGGAGGCGGGCGGCCTCCTTGGCCAGGTAGGTGATGATGAGGTCGGCCCCGGCTCGCCGGATCGCGGTCAGCACCTCCATCACGACGCGCTCCTCGTCCAGCCACCCCAGTCGGCCGGCCGCCTTGATCATCGCGTACTCGCCGGAGACCGAGTAGGCGGCCAGCGGCAGGCCGAACTCCTGCTTCACCCGCGCGATGACGTCCAGGTACGGCAGGGCCGGCTTGACCATGACGATGTCGGCGCCCTCGTCGACGTCGAGACCAACCTCCCGGAGGGCCTCGATCGCGTTGCCGGGGTCCATCTGGTAGCCGCGCCGGTCGCCGAACTGAGGCGACGATTCGGCCGCCTCGCGGAAGGGCTCGTAGAAGGCCGACGCGTACTTGGCCGAGTAGGCCATGATCGGCGTCTCGGCATAGCCGCCCTCGTCGAGGGCTTCCCGGATCGTCGCCACCCGCCCGTCCATCATGTCCGACGGCGCCACGATATCGGCTCCCGCCTCGGCGTGCGAGAGCGCGACCCGGGCCAGGAGGTCCACGCTGGCGTCGTTCTTGACCCGGCCGTCTTCGACGACGCCGCAGTGGCCGTGACTGGTGTACTCGCAGAGACACACGTCGGTGATGACCAGGAGGTCGGGGATCGTCTCCTTGACCATCCGGGCCGCCTGCTGGACGATGCCGTCTTCGGCATACGCTTCTGACCCGCGCGGATCCTTGCTGGCCGGAATGCCGAAGAGCAGGATCGCCGGGATGCCCATGCTGGCGGCGTCCTTCGCCTCCTTGGCCAGCTCATCGAGCGACAGCCGGCTCACGCCGGGCATCGAGGCGATCGGCTCCCGGACGCCGCGCCCGTGGACGATGAAGAAGGGCAGGATCAGGTTCTCGACCCCGAGCCGCGTCTCGCGGACCATGCGCCGGATGAGCGGCGACTCCCGCAGCCGTCGGGGGCGATACAAGGGGTGAGGATGCGACATGAAGAGCCTCCTAGGCAGCGCCGGCGAAGTGGGCGGCGATCGCCGCGGCCAGCGCCGGAATCGTGTACTCCCGCGGCATCACGCGGACATCCAGGCCGTACTCGGCGATGGTGGCGGCGGTGACCGGTCCGATGGCCGCCAGCACGACGCCCCCCAGCAGACGCCGGACGGCGCCGGCGCCGATCAGCTCCATGAATCCCCGCACGGTGGACGAGCTGGTGAAGCTCACCACGTCCACGCGCCGGCCTTCCAGCAGCCCGACGACCCGTTCGGCGCCTTCTCGCACCGCGACGGCCCGGTAGGCCGGGGCCACGGTGACGCGGGCGCCCAGCGCGGTCAACGCGCGAGGCAACACCTCCCGGGCCTCGGCCGCGCGCACCAGCAACACCTCGCCGCCCGGCGTCAGGTGCGGCCGCAGGGCCTCGACGAGCCCCTCCGCCCGGTACTCGTCCGGCACCAGGTCGGCCCGCACTCCATCAGCCGCGAGCGCCGCCGCCGTCTGGGGCCCGATCGCCGCGACCCGGACACCGGCCAGCGCGCCGGCGTTCCGGCCGGCGGCGGCCAGGCGGCCGCGGAAGGCCGCCACGCCGTTGACGCTGGTGAAGACCGCCCACGTATAGCGTTCGAGGCGCGCGATCGCGTCGTCGAGTGGGCGCCAGTCGGTGGGCGGCTCCAGACGGATCGCCGGCAGCGCCACCACCTCCGCCCCGTACGCCTCGAGCAGCGCGGCGAAGCGGGCGACCTGGGCGCGCGGCCGGGTGACGACCACCCGCCGACCGGCCAGCGGTCGCGGGCCGATTGTCGGCATGGCCGGGGCCTCCATGGCCGTCACGGGACCGGACCCGCGGCCACGATCTCAGCCGCCCCCTGGGCGAGCATGCGCGTGGCCACCAACTCCCCGAGGTCGCCCGGCGTCCCACGATCGAGGGCCTCTTCGTGCCGCAGGACGCGGGTCCCGTCCGGCGTCGCCACGAACGCGCTCAGCCGGAGCCGGCCGGCCTCGAAGCGCGCGTACGCGGCCAGTGGCGTCGTGCACGATCCGCCCACGGCCTCGAGGAAGGCGCGCTCGGCGAGGGTCGCCGCCCGGGTCTCGGCGTGGTCCAGCGCTTCGACCAGCCGGCGGGTGGCCTCGTCGTCCTCGCGCGTTTCGACGGCCAGCGTGCCCTGCCCCACCGCCGGCAGCATCTCGTCGGGACTGAGGATCACCGCGCCCGGAGGCTCCAGCCCGAGCCGTCGGAGACCCGCCGCCGCCAGGACGACGCCGTCGTAGGGGACGGTCTCGAGCTTGCGAAGCCGGGTCTCCACGTTGCCGCGGATCGCCTCGACCTCCACGTCCGGCCGACGCGCCAAGAGCTGGACCTTCCGGCGCAAGCTCGAGGTCCCGATGCGGGCGCCGGCCGGCAGTCCGGCCAGCCCCGCGCCCGAACGGCTCACCAGGACGTCCCGCGGATCCTCGCGCTCGGGAAAGGCGGCGAGGGTGAGCCCCTTGGGGACTCCGGCCGGGAGGTCCTTGAGGCTGTGGACGGCCAGCTCGATTCGACCCTCGAGCAGCGCGTCCTCGATCTCTTTCACGAAGAGTCCCTTGCCCCCGATCACGGCGAGATCGGCCTGAGGCAACTTGTCGCCAGACGTGCGGATGGCCACCAGCTCGACCGCCAGCCCGGGCCAGGCCCCCCGGAGGCCTTCGGCCACCAGGGCGGCCTGGCGAAGCGCGAGGGGGCTGCCGCGCGTCCCGATGCGGACACGCTCACTCACTCGCGCCGGTCTCCCCCACCGGGAGGAGGGACAGCAGGTCGCCCGGCAACGCCGGCGCCCGCGTGGGGATCGGCAGCGAGGCCAAGTCTACCCGGGACAGCGCCCCCAGCAGACTTCGCTTGAGCCCGGGGTGGACACGCTCGAGCTCGCGGAGCAGCTTCTTCACCCGGTGGCGCTGGAGCGTCGGGTCCTTGCAGCCAGGGCAAGCGCAGCACACCACCGGGAACCCTCGGGCCGGGACATAGTCGAGGATCTCGGCCTCCCAGATGTAGACGAGGGGCCGGATCACCGTGTGCCGGCCG
The DNA here is from genome assembly GCA_036001225.1 of Candidatus Methylomirabilota bacterium. Taxonomy (GTDB): domain Bacteria; phylum Methylomirabilota; class Methylomirabilia; order Rokubacteriales; family DASRDR01; genus DASYUM01. The sequence goes on from DASYUM010000189.1 coordinate 23,261, forward strand.
TTCTTGGCCCGGAGCCGCGGGTGCATCGCCTTGATCTGCCCGTTGAAGAAGAGGTTGAGCAGCAGCGTCTCGATGAAGTCGTCGGCGTGATGGCCGAGGGCGATCTTGTTGCAGCCGAGCTCGTCGGCGTAGCGGTAGAGCGCGCCCCGGCGGAGCCGCGCGCACAGCGAGCAGAAGGTATCACCAGGCTGGATCTTCTCCTTGACCGTCAGGTTGATGCGCGCGCTGCGCATCTCGTACGTGTACCCCGCCCGCACCAGGTAGTCCTCGACGAGGTCGGCCCGGAAGCCGGCAAACCCCTGATCGACGTTCAGCGCCACCAGCTCGAACCGGACCGGCGCCTTGCGCTGGAGGCCGCGGAGGAGGTGGAGCAGGGCCCAGGAGTCCTTGCCCCCGGACACCCCGACCAGGATCCGGTCGTCCGGCTCGACGAGCCCGAAGTCCCCGATCGCCCGGCCGACTCGGGCCTCGAGGCGACGCTCGAGCCGCTCCAGATCACTGGCGCTCATGCTGAAAGCCACCCTGCTGGGGGATGAGTGTTTGATTGTAACAACCGCGCCCGGCCGCAGCAACCGCCCCGCCCGGCCCCACGCGTTGACAGCGCGGGCCCCGCCCGCCATTAATATCGGGGACCGGCCGAGCCGGCAGGAGGAGCGACCCATGACCACCGCCGAGTTTCGCCTCGACGACCGGGTAGCGATCGTCACCGGGGCCAGCCGGGGCATCGGGCGGGCCATCGCGCTGGGACTCGCCCGGGCCGGCGCCCACGTCACGCTCACCGCCCGCAAGCAGCCCGACCTCGAGGCCGTTGCCCACGAGGTCACCGCGCTCGGTCGCCGGGCCCTGCCCGTGGCCGGCCACATGGCCCGGCGGCCCGACATCGAGCGCCTGTTCGAGACCGCGGTCAAGGAGTTCGGGCGGCTCGACATCCTGGTCAACAACGCGGCGACCAACCCGGTCTTCGGGCCCCTCTTCGAGATCGAAGAGGAGGCCTGGGACAAGATCATGGCCCTGAACGTGAAGGGCTACCTCTTCGTCGCCCAGCGGGCGGCCCGCCAGATGATGGCGGCCGGCCGGGGCGCCATCGTCAACGTCTCCTCGACCGGCGGGGTACGCGCGAGCCCCGGGCTCGGGGCCTACTCGGTGTCGAAGGCGGCGGTCATCATGCTGACCCGCGTCATGGCCCGGGAGCTGGCGCCGTTCGGCGTGCGGGTCAACGCGATCGCGCCGGCGCTGGTGGAGACCAAGTTCAGCGAGGCGCTGTGGAAGACGCCGGAGATCCTGGAGACCTACCTGAAGACGACCCCGATGGGGCGCACCGCTCAGCCGGAGGAGATGGCGGGGGCGGTGGTCTATCTCTGCTCGGACGCCGCCAGCTACGTGACCGGCCAGACGCTCATACTAGACGGCGGTCACCTGGCGTGATCGCCGGGCCGATAACCGGCGCATCCCGTCGTCCTCGACCCGGCGGGGAGGGTCAGGGGGACGGAGTCTCGTCCAGGAGGAGGTGATCCCCGCCGGCGTAGAGATTGAAGCTGTCGTGCTGGAGATAACCAACCACGGTAATCCCCAGCTGTTCGGCGAGCGTGATCGCCATCTCGGTCGGGGAGGTGCGGGAGATCACGAGGGGGACGCCCATCCGCGCTCCCTTGAGCAGCATCTCCGACGAGATCCGGCCGGTATTCAGGAGGATGCGATCGCAGGTCGCCACCCCGGCCAGTAACGCCTGCCCGACCACCTTGTCCACCGCGTTGTGGCGGCCCACGTCTTCGGCCATGAAGAGGAGTCGCTCGGCGTCGGCGAGCGCCGCCCCGTGGATGCCGCGGGAGGAGCGGTAGCCGGCGGCCTGGCGGTACAGGTCTTTCATCCGCTCGAATAGTCGGGCCGGCGCCACCCGGAGCGGCGACTCGATGCGCGGGAACAGCCGGGGATCGATCCGGAAGGTGATGCCGCCGCCGCAGCCCGAGGTGAGGATCCGCTCCTTGGGTAGCTCCACCTCCCTGGTCAGCTCGACCTCGGCCCGGCCGTCCACGTCGGAGACCCGCAACCGACGGATCTCGTCGACGGAGGCGATGACCTTCTCGAGCCACAGGTACCCGACCACCAGGCAGTCGAGCCTGGTGGGGGAGGCCAGGAGGGTGATGAACTTCTGCCCGTTCACGAATACCGTGAGCGGCTGCTCGCGAACGACGTCGCCCTTGACCTCGCGGAGGCCTCCGGTCTTCCAACTGTAGTAGGCGCGCATACCGGATCCTGGTACCAGCCTAGGCTTCGGCGCCGCGAAAAATCAAGGCTTCAGACCGACGGCGAGGTCGAGAGGTCGATCAGGGTGGGAATCGGCCGCCAGTACTCTTTCCGCCGCGCGAACACGTCCAGATGGGGCGAGCCCCAGTCTTCCACCAGAGCCGGCCCGCCGTCGAAGCGAGCACGCCGGTCGAGCTCCTTGAGGTAGCCCCGGCATCCCTGGCAGGCCGCGATGAAGTATCCTTCTTCGCGCGCTTCCCCCTGCAGCCGGATCAGGTCCCGGGCTTCCCGGCTGCCGCAATAGGGACAGATCAGGCGGGAGAATCGCCAGCTGCCGCCGCAGCAGTGGCAGGCGAGCTGGCGTCGGCCATCCTCTCCGAGCTCGCCGAATCCCGGGGGCGCCCCGCAGAAGGGACAGACGCCGAGGTCCCAGCCGCTCGCGCTCACGTGCGGGCGGCACCCGGCGAAGTACGTTTCGAGGATCGGCCGCAGCCCGGCATAGGCGAGGAAGCCGAGGCCCTCCTGAGAGAGCCCGGTCAGCGCCTGGACCGCGGGGGATCCCAGCCGGCCCTGGCCGGGAAACAGCGCCGCCGGCGTCACCTCGCCCCCATCCCACGCCTCGGCGAAGCGGCCCAGGACCTCCGACTCCTCGCCCGCCCGCGCGAGGAACTCGAGCACCGGAGCCAGCAGATCTTCCAACGCCTCGGCCGGAACGGCGGGCGGGGCATCGGCCAGCAGTGGCACGCCGCGCTGCCAGCGCGCCGCACATTCCTCCGAAGACCAGCGAAGCGCCACCACCGGGGGCTCGGCACACTCGGCCCACGCCTCGAGGATGGGCTCGTAGGCGGCGAGGACTTCCCGGAAGGCCGGCCTTCGCTCCAGCAAGCTCGGCCACTCGCGACGCAGGGTACGGTAGCTCAGCGCGGCCTCATTCCCGAGACGGCGCCGATGCGGCAGGCTTCTGAGTCGGGCCGAGAACCGAGCAGCCCTAGGACGCAGGGAGGAGGCACGCCGAGGCGTATGCCGCATACGTTGAGGCGCGCCGACGACCGAGGACGCCGGGATGCGACGGTTATCGGCCCGACTATGTCCCGCCGGCCTGGCCGGCCGCGATGATGACGTACTTGGTGAGGAAGCCGCCGATCAGCACCAGGATCGAGGCCAGCGTGACCATGGCCGGCGCCCGCTTGATCGCGCCGCCGAACAGGAGCGCCAGGGGCGCCACGATGCCGACGACGACGACGCCCAACCAGAAGGCGACGCCGTACGACCCGGTGAGCAGGACGGCCAGGGCCCGCCCGATGGCCGCCGACCCCGAGGCCTTCACGGCGACCACGAACAGGATCAGGCAGAGCGCCTGGACGACCAGGGCGAACCCGGTGAGGCGCATGAGTCGCGGGATCGCCTCGCGGGAGGGGCCGAGCAGCTCGAGGATGAGCGCGATGGCCGCCGCCCCGGTCGACGCGCCCACCGCCAGGAAGAGGGCGCCCAGCCAGTGGCCGTTGACGAACAGCGGCCGCGCAGTGGCCCCCAGCAGCACGCCGGGATAGGCCGCGATGAAGAACCCGAAGACGCCGCCGACGATGCCGGCCGCCATCCGCAGGCCGGGGACACCCCGGCCGCCCCGCTGCTCGATGAAGGTGTCGAGGGCGGCCAGGAAGGCACAGGCGCTGAAGGCCAGCAGCCCCCAGGC
>DASYUM010000190.1:0-19832 GCA_036001225.1 Candidatus Methylomirabilota bacterium
TCTGGCCGGGGACACGCAGCAGCGACGCCACCCGCCCCGCGTTGGGGTTGGTCACCAGGACCTGCAGCACGATCAGCGCGAGGCCTCCGGCCAGCATACCGCGCAGCCCGGAACGCATCAGATCCCCAACCGCCCGACGAGATCGCCGGCGGTGACCTGGGCGAGCACCCACAGCCCGGCGATGACCAGCAGCGCCCCGGAGGCGTTCACGATCCGGTCTCCTTGGCCTTGGCCTTCGCCTTCGCTGCCGCCTGGGCACCGATCCCGCCGACCGCGGCGCCGACCGCGCCGGCATCGCCGCTGCCGGCCTGGTAAGGCTTGTTGAGGAACTTCGCGCGGAGCCAGCCCTTGACCATCGGGGGCCCGCCGCGCAGGTAGGCGAGCACCAGGGCCCACACCAGAGCGCCCAGCACGAACCCGGCGCCGTCGTTGACCGCGCCACCCGGGCCCTTCACCCGGGGCAGGGCCCGGCCGCCGCCTGCAGGGGGATTCTCGTCGCCGGTGCCCTGGTCAGCGCCCTCCGCTGGTGCGCGCTCGTCATCGGCGGGGGCTTCGTCGCGTTCGGTGACGCCGGACTCCCACGCCTCGATGGCACCCGCGGTGTCGCGGGTCTCGTCGTCGAGGTCCTCGAACGAGCGGCCCTCGACACCGGCCTGGTAGGCGGACTGGCGGCGCCCGTCGCCGGCAGCCGCCTGGGCGCGCATCGCGGCGATCTCGCTCTTGGTGGGCGGCCCGAAGTCCTCCGCCCGCCCGGCCTTGGTGGCCCGGGTCTGCGCGCCAGCCACCGGGCCGGCCTACGCGACCGGGGCGACGCGGGGGGCGTCGATGCGGTTGTGGTGACGGTGGTCGAGCGGGATCGGATGCGACACCCCGACGCGCTCGAGGTACGCGACGATCGCCGCGGGGCCGCCGCCGGTACCGGTGCGGGCATCGGGCTCGAGGTCGACGACCTGGATCACCCGGGCCAGCTCGACGACGTCGACGCCGCGCCCGTCGAGCGGGTCGCGGTAGCTGACCGTGACGGTGTCGCCCTCGTGGAGCTCCGGCAACACGATCGGGGGCAGCTCCCCCTCGACGGCGGGGGCGCGGGCCTCGTCGAGCGCTCCTTGGGCCGCGGCCAGCTCGGCGCGGGCCTTCGCGAGCTCGTGCTCGAACACCCGGCGCTGGTAGTCGAGCTGCGCCCGGTAGTCGTCAGCGACGGGCGGAGCCGGGCGCTGGTAGTCGACGAGCGGCTTCTGCTCGGCCACGGCGGCGGCGTCGGGATGGGCGACGGGGTTGGCCTCGGTGCCCGGGTAGCGGGGGGTGGGGTCGGACATGGGCTGCTCCTCAGCTCTTGCCGGCGTTCACGGACGCCTTGAAGGGGCCGACGCGGATCGAGGTCGCGGCGCCGATGAACCCGGCCGTCACCGCGAGCAGCGCCCCGAACCAGAACAGGGGCGAGTCGGGTGACCAGGGCCGGTCGCTGTTGCCCTCCGCGAGCGCGGGGCCGGCGGACTGGCCGAGGTCCGACATCGTCGACGGGACGCTGGCGCCGAGGACGGTGGGCTTGAGGCCGTAGATGCCGGCGTCGAAGCGGTCCCAGCGGCGGTGCACGCCGCCCCGGACCTTCAGGCCGCTGTGCATGTCAGGCCCCAACGGCCCCGGTGAACAGGGTCTCCTGCACGTACTGGAACGCGGGGGTGGTCAGCGAGACGCCGTTGGCGACCTCGATGTTGAGCCGCAGCTCGGTGGCGGCGCCCTCGTCGATCGAGTCTCGGAACGCGTGCTCCGAGGCCCAGTCGAAGACCCCGAAGCCCTGGAAACGACCGAAGTCGCAGGAGAACAGGTCCTCGTTGCGGAACGACAGGTTGGTCCCGTCCCTCCACCGCTGGGGCTCTGTGTTCCCGCCGTACAACCAGCTCAGCCCGGCGAAGTTGGTGTCATGCACCCGCAGCGGCGCCGGCGTGGCGCCGTTGAGGAGCTGCCACCACACCCGCATCAGCTGCCGGCCGACGCCCTGGCCGGCGAGGCGGACCTCGTTGGGGCCAACCGTGAAACCGGTCTGGCGGGTCTCGATGATCGAATGGAACACCGAGAGGTCGGGGACGACGATGTTGCCGTCGGGCCCGAGCGGGATGCTGTAGACCTCGGCCTCGAAGTCGAAGGACCCGGTGATGACCGCGGTGGCGGCGCCGGTCAGGGTGAACAGCTCGTTGCTGAGCGCCATGTCGAGCGTCAGCTCGAGATCGGTCGCGGAGGTCTGGGCGAAGATCGCGCCGGTGAGGTCGACCTTGTCGTACGCGATCGGGATGTACCAGGTCAGGTCGATGTCGTAGGTCGTCGGGGCGCCGACGATCGCGGTGACGTTCTGGCCGAGGCCCCAGCTCTCGCCCGACAGGGACAGGGTGCCCTGGTTGACCTGCGTGCCCGGCGAGGCGCCGGTGATCCCGCGCACGACGCCGCGGTCGTTGAGGTCCCCGCGGGCCATCATCTCGCGGGCCTTGATGGGCCAGCCCCGGTAGTTGTGCAGGTTGGACTGGCCGTTGGCCGAGAACCGGATCGACCGCAGGAGGTTGTAGGGCCACGCTGCGGTGGTCGCCGCGGTGCCGCCTCCGAGGGTCACGACCACCTGGCCCTTGAAGTTGACCCAGATCCCACCCAAGATCCCGGCCTGGCGGATGTCCACGTTCAGGGGCAGGCCGTGGCCAGGGAACTGCTGGGCGCCCAGCGAGATGTTCTCGCCCCTCGTGAGCTCAAAAAACAGCTCGGGGTTGATGCTCGTCGCGGGGATGAGCACCCCCTGCATCGGGACGGTGGGCACCGGCGTGCCCGAGCGAGTGCCGACCATCTACGCAGCCCCCTTGTGGGTGAACGCGACGAAGCGCGCCAGACCGAGTTGGGGCCAGCGGTTCGCGGCGACCTCAGCGGCGAAGTTCGCCAGGAGGCTCACGCCGGCGACCGCCAGCCAGAACGAGGCACGACGGCCAGCCATCAGCGGCCGGTCTTGGCCCGGTAACGCTCGAGCCCCATCTGGGCGGCGACCGCGATGACCGCGATCCAGAGAATGGACTTCACGTTCGGCATCGCCGGGGCCTCCTCGAGCGAGTTCGAGGGGCACCACGCGCTGGACACCAGGGCGGCTCTCAAGCCGTCAGCGAGGTGTCTTTCCCCCGGCGGCTACCGTCCGGGCCCGGGCGACCCTCCCGGCCCGGTGGATCAGTCCTGGCCGGCAGGGCGCCCACCTACGCTTGGCGCATGATCGACACCACCGGCCGCCACCCATCGACCGTCGCCATCGCCCGCCACTTCGGCTCCCAGGTCGCACCGACGCCGGACGGCCCGGGCGGGGCGGACACGCTCGTCGAGGCCTGGTGCGATCAGCTCGCAGCCGAAATCCTCGGCTGCTTAGGCGACGACCCCGAGCTCGTCACCGGGCTGCGGAAGCTGCTCGAGGCGCGCGATTGCTTCGCCCGCGCCCACCGAGTGGCAGCACTCGGCTAGGTGGCCATGAAAGGTGACCTGGTGGACTCGCGGGTGGACTCGAATTCGGCGTTCGCCGAGCTGACCGCCACGGCGCGAGCCTCCTCGAGCGAGGTCAGCTCGTTGCTGTAGCGGTCGGTGATCTCGGTCTTGAGCAGCTCGTAGCCCTCAGTGAGGTCGCCCAGCTCGTCCTGCATGGCCTGGCGGGCAGCGCTATAGCGCTCACTGCAGACGCGCTCGGCATCGGTGATGCTCTGGTCGCGCTTGGACATGGCCTTATCCAGGATGACCCGGGCAGCCTCGATCTGGTTGCGGACATCGGCGAGCCGCGCCTTGTCCGCTTCGACGTCAGCGGGCACCTTGTCGGTGGAGTCGTCGGTGGTGGCGTTGTCGGTGCTCTTGCTCATCTCTCACTCCATCTCGACGAGCTGGTCGTCGTGTTGGTCGAAGCGTTGGCCGGTGCGGGCCGCCCGGGCGCGTTGGCGCGGGGGCAGCGGCGGCATCACGGTCATGAGCTGGGGGACGCTCTCCCACCACGCGAACCCGGTCCACTTGCCCTTGTCGCCCGGGGCCGGGCGCCAGATCTCGGCGTGGACGGCCTCGAAGTCCTGCGGGGGGTACCCGATGTTGGCGGCGATGCGCTCGCGGTCGCGGTGGTGCGGGAGGTCGAAGACCGCGACATAGTCGGCCTGCGCCAGGTAGAGGGGGTTGATGTCGATGCTGCGGGGCTGGCAGGGCATGAACGACACCCGGTGATGGCGGCCCTGGTGCAGCAACCAGCGGGTGTTCGGCGGCGTGTAGCTGCCCCGGGTGAGCATGCCGCCCTCGTCGATCCAGAGCATGCAGTCGCCCTTGACCATCGCGAGGCCGACCACCGCGTCCATGTCCTCGATGAAGGTCGGCGAGCGGGGGTCGGGGACGTAGCGCAGCGTGGAGCGGCGCCGGCGGCGGGGGTGGCCGAGCTCGTCGAGATCGAACGGCTCAGGCCACCGATCGGGGAACGGCTTCGAGAGCTTTTCGACGTGCTCGTCGTCGTCGAGGTCGCTGAGGTCGACGTCGCCGTTGGGGTCGATCAGCAACCGGTCCCCGTTGTAGGAGTCGAAGAACGCCCGGGCCAGGTAGCTCTTGCCCGATCCCTTCCGCCCCACGATCGTGATCCACTGCGGCACCGTGTCGTCGAGCTCGAGCACCGGTTCGAGCCGGCCCTCATCGCGCCCCACGTCCGCCAGCTGGCCCATCTAGTTGACCGCCAGGAACATGCGGGCGAAGCACGACTCGACATCGGGGTCGCCGGCGTCGGGGTCCATCGCCCGCGCGCAGACCGGGGCGCCCGCGGGGTCGAAGTGGGCGGGCCACCACCACACCGGGCGGGTGCAGATCGAGCAGCGGCGCAGCTCGAGCGTGCCCTGGGCCACCATGGCCCGGCCCACCGTGGTCACCACGACGTCGTCGTCGAGGAAGCACGGCTGCAGCTGCATCAGGCGAACGGGCGCTCGTCGGGCCCGGGAGCGAGTGGGCATCCGAGCTGGTGGCCGCTGAGGGCCCTGCAGCTCGGACAGCCGTCGACGGGGACATGCCCGCGGGTCTCGTCGTTGAGCACCTTGGCGAGCCCACCGTCGGCGTGGGCCAGGTGCTCGAGCAGGGCCTCGGGGTCGATGTCGTCGACCTCGTCGGGGGTCAGCTGACCGTTGAGCAACGCCCGGGCCCGGGCCAGTTCCCGCAGAGACTCCTCGTCGCCGAGCTCCTCGATGAGCGGCGTGGCGTCGTCGAGCAACGTGTTGGCCCGGTCGACGAGCTCGTCGAGCGGGTCGGCGGTCACCGCCTGGCCCTCGACGACGTCGACGCCCTGGCCCCGGGGTGTTTCATGAGGGGAAACGTCAAAACCCCGTCCGGAGCTCTCCTCCGGCACGCCCGCGGGGCCAGGGTCGTCGATCTTCGAGAGCGCCCGGTTGGCGAGCCGGCCGAGCACCGCGGCGGCGCCGGCGGCGACCGCGGACCAGAACGCCTGGCGCTTCGCCGCCTCGAGCAGCTCGCCGGCGATCTCGCCGGCGCCGTCGCGGAGCCAGCTGAGCACCGCGAACCGCCGATGCAGCCCGGCGACGTGCTCGGCCCGTTCGATCTCCTCGAGCTCGTCGGGGCTCATCGGGCCAACCTCGAGGCGATACCCGACGGCGGGGCCTGCGGGGAGGGCCCGGCGGCGACGGTCTCGGCGAGATCCTCCACATCAGCCGTCGGGAGGTTGGCGATCTGGGCGGCGAGCTCGCGATCGGCGAGGTCTTCCTCACGGAAGTTGCGCAGCCCGTAGCGCCCAGTCGACATGACCAGGGTGACGCCGTCGACGAGGTCCTCGCTCCCGGCGCCGCTCACCGGCGCATGCCGGGCCGCGAGACGCCCGAGGGGCCCGCCGATCGCAGCCTCGTCGTCGTCGGTGGCCACCCACACGTGCGGTGGGAGCCACGGCCGCCGGCGGGCCCGCCACCACCGCACCCCCTCCGTGACCAGGCCGACGAGCTCGCCGGCGAGCTTGCTGATCAGATCCCGGTACCCGGCGACCTCGAGCGGGTCGAGCTCAGGGGTAGATGCCGGGGACGATGTCACCGGCGGCATCGCGCTCGGCCCGCGAGATGCTCCGCCACCGTCGTTGGCCTCGAGCATGGCGTCGACCAACGGGGTCGGGCGGCTCGCCGACGACGACGACAGGCTCGGGCTCGGCGACGGGGGGCTCGTCGACGTCGCCGGCGGGCGGGGCCGGAACCCCGGCAGGCTCGACGTCAGCCCCTCGTCCTCGCTGGTCGTCGGCGAAGCCGGCGGCTCGGGTGTCGTCACGGTAGGCACGCACCTTTCGGATCTCGCGGCCGCTCGGAAGCGCGACCGTCGACGGCACGGTCAGGTCGATGACCTCATCGCCCACCGCGGGGGCCTGGCGGCGGCCGATCGCCCGGGCCATCACGCTGTGCACGCACCCCTCGGTCGGACATGGGCCCCGCCACGTGAGCCGCCCGGGCGGCGAGGTCGTCTCGACGACATGACCGGCGGGGCAGCGCCCACGTACCGGGATGCCGCCGCGAGTCGCCATGGCGCCCACCATCGGTGGACGGTCAGGTGTCTCTCAACTGGTCGGTGAGGTGTCCACCCAGCTCAGGGCATGATTCGCCATGGCACCCGACGAAACGCACCCCCCAACCCCAGAACCGCCCGATCGGCCCCCCACCCCCGGGCCCCCGGAGCTCGTCGTCGTCGACCGGGCCCGGGCCACGGCGGCCGCCGATGACCTCGAACGCAAGACCGAAGTAGCCGACCGGGCCCGGGAACTGCGCGATGACCTGATCTGGATCGCGCTGCACCAGCCCGCCCCCGAGTCGTGGACGACGCTCGCCGGGTGGTTCCGAGTCAGCCGCAGCCACGTCGGTGACGTGAAGGGCAACCCCAAGATCCGGGCCCGGGTGCTCGGCGAGGCCGCCACCGGGTGAACGCGAAACACCCCCCGGCCTGCGGGACCTGGGGGGCGCTTCACACGTCTGGTGCAACGAGGTAGGAAACCTCGGTGCGGGACGCTAGTCGCTGCGGTGGCGGCCCTGTTGCAGCAGCAGCTCGAACGACAGCCCCAGCGCGACGGGCGGCCACGCCGCGATCGCCCGGCCCACCACCGTCGGCTCAGCGGCCGCCACGTTCGCGGTGACCGACGCGGCGATGCCCAGCCCCAACGCGCACCATGCGAGCGCGCCGACCGCCCGGCCGGCCCGCCGGCGGCCGAGCGCGGTCATCGACGCCGCCACCATCAGCCCATCGACCGACACCGGCAGCAGCGACGCCCGCCACTCCTCCCCCGCGGCCGCCGCCAGGGCCCGCATGTGCTCGTAGGAGATCACCGCGGCGACCGCCGCCACGACCAGCACCGCCAGCGTCGTCACCCGACGCACCGCCACATCAGCGGGAGGCGCCGCGACGGCAGTCGCGGCGGCGACGCGGCTGCCGGCGGCACCCCCCACCTCACGCAGGATGTCCCGCCCCCACCTCGCCGACATCCCGAACCGCTCCCCCAGCTCCTTGCCCGACAACTCGTCACCCGCCGCCACCGCGGTCGCCGCGTAGCCCATCGCCTCGGCCCGCCGCCCCCGATCCCGCCGCGGCCGCTCATCGACGCCGGCGACCGGATGCTGCTCGAGCACCGGCCCCGGCGGCACCGGCCGCCGGCCGTTCAACTCGACAACCTTCACAGCACCAGCTCCCCGCCGCCCTCGAGAGCGACCGCGATCGGGCACGAGCACTGCGACACGCAGGCCGCTCCACACTTCGAGCAGCAGGTGCAGTACGGCGAGCCGCCACAGTCGCAGCAATGGTCCCGGATCACCCACCCCACCCCGCGGCACGAGCTGCACACCAGCGCGCCCCATTCGTAGTCCTCGTCGCCGTCGCAGGGGCATTCGATCGCGGGGAACCCGCACTCGCAGTCGACGTCGGGCATCAGCGGCCCCCGCGGGCGAAGTGGGCGGGGCGATCGGCGGCCAGGCGCTCGAGGCGGCCGGCCTCGGCGCCCCGGAGCTTCTTCTCGAGCGCGTGGGCCACGCGCTGCGCCGTCGCGTAGACCCGCTCGTCGAAGTAGGTCTCCTGAGCTTCGGCCTCGACCAGGTCGCCCAACCAGCCGAGGCTCACCGCGTGCTCGGCGAGCGGCTCGGTGCCCGTCGACTCGACGACGTCGGGGCCGTCCTGCCACCGCGACCCCAGCGGCCCGCAGCGGTGCCAGTTCACGAACGACCGCATCCGCTTCGCGGTGGGGTTGACCAGGCTGCAGGTCTGGCCACACGGCCGGCACTGCAGCTGGGCCGAGCTCTGCCCGCCCACCTGCTGGTAGACGGCCACGAAGTGCTCGCCGATCGGCACCGGCCCCGTCACCGGGCCCGGCGGCGGCAGCTCGGCGCCGCTCATCCCTTGACCGCCTTGAGGAGCTCGGCCAGATCGTGCCAGTTGTCGACTCCGTAGACCTGGTGCACGAGCTCGAGGCGTGCCGCCCGGCGCGCCGCGTTCAGCAACTCGACGAGCCCGGCCGTGGTCGGCTGGTCGAAGCCGGTCACCCAGAAGAGCGTGCGCTGCGCCTTGTCCGACAGCTCGGTCGGCGGGACGCCAACGGCCGCGGCGACGAGCTCGTACTGGACCTTGCCGAGATCTTGCCCGGCATCGACAGCCTCCCGGATCTGGTCCAAGAGCTCCTTGGTGGTGGGGTCACTCATGCGATGTGTTCCTCCTCGTCGAGGACGATCGGGGGTAGGACCCGCCGTTGCCGGCCGGCGTGGCGGGCGTGTTTGTCGGCGTTCGCGGCGGCGAGCTGCGACCGCGCCGGCCGTGGGAGAGGGAGATGCTCGACGCCGGGCACGCCCCGCCGGCGGGCGACCTTGCGCAAGATCCGCGCCGCGCCCTCCGCGGTGCCGACCTGCCACACGAGCGGTTCGAGCGCGGCGAGGGCCTGGCGGTAGAAGTCGCCGAGCGCCTCGGCGATCAGCTCCGCCCGGTCCACCGGGTACGAGCACAACCGGCACGCCAGCTCGAGGTGCTCACACCCCAGCCGGGCCCGGATCGCGTCCTGCACCAACACCGAGAGCTTCACGTGAGGCAGCAGGGCCCTGCGTGCCTCATCGAGGTCGTCGGGCACCCAGACGGTCACCTGGACCACGAAAACGCCTCCTGGCGGCACGCAGCGCCCGATCCGGGCCCATCAGCGGGCTCGTAGCCGGTGCACGGGCACCATCCCTGGTCGGCGTTGCACCAGCCGTCGGCATCGTCGTGCTCGTCGAGGGAGTGACCGCAGACGCAGACGAACCTACGTAGGTGACTCGGTAGCCCGGGGGGTGGCCATACCGAGCCACCTACGTAGACCGGGCACCCCGGAGAACCCGCCGGCGGCGCAGGAGTTTGGAGGACACCGACGGGTTCCACCCGGGGCGGTGCGGCGACGAGACCGACGGAAGAACAGCACCACGCGTACTGCGCCCGCCCCGACCTCCGCACCATGAGCGAGCATCATACGCCTCCGAATTCAGGAGGTCTAGTGTTCCGTGATGGTTGTCGATCCGATGCCCGTAGCGGATCTGGCCACGCTGCTCGTGATGATCGAGCCGGGGTGGGGGTCGCGGCGGGACATAGTCCAGCACATCGGGGCGATCGAGGGTGGGGACTGGTTCACCGCTGACGACGTCGCCGACGGGGTCGGCCTCAAGCCTGAGTGGTGCCGGCGGAAGCTCCCCGAGCTCGCCCGGAAGAAGGTGATCCTGCGCGACGGCGGCCCTGGCAACCGCATCTTCTGGTGCGAGGTCAATCCCGACTGGGAGCAGTGGCAGGTGCCCTGGCGATGGCCGAAGCGGACCGTCCGCCAGAAGCTCGCCGACTTCCGAGCCCGGAGGGCCACCCCGGCCCACAAACGTCTTAGCGCGCGCCCTAAGAGCGCGCGATACGCCGAAATTAACGCGCGCCTAGAAGCGCGCGATGAGGCCAAGAATGAGGCGGCAAAGGCCTTCGAGGACAGCGTTATCGCGCGCCTAGGAGCGCGCGATAACGCGTTGAGCAGCGACATCGATCGCGCGCTCCTGAGCGCGCGGGTGCAATTGCCGGATCGCGCGCCCTTAGAGCGCGCGATAACGACCGGGGTGGGCAATGCCCTTACCTCTCTATTGGTTTTGAGTAGTAGAGAAGTAGAGAAGAGTGAGATTGAGAAGAAGAGGGGGCCCACCGGCGACGACGAGTACGAGCGGGACCGCCAGAGCCCCGAGGTCCGCCAGGTCGTCGAGGCGATCGAGAAGCGCACGACCCCGATCGGCGCCCGGACATGGCCTGAGCGGGAGGTTGTGGCTTACGTCCAACAGTGGGGTCACGAGGCCTGCCTCGCCCAGGTCGCGAAGCTCGACCCCGGCGATCTGCGATCGCCCAAGTACGTGCTCGCCCTCGGCCAGGCGCTCCGGGCCGACGACCGCCGACGCGACGAGTACGAGCTGCGCCGCCTCAAAGAGCGCATCCAGCTCGACCGCGCCAACTACCGGGCCTCCGACCCCGCAGACCTCGAGCGGATCGACCAGCTCTGCAGCGTGCTCGGAGAATCCCCCAACGAGCTGCCCATGGTCCCCCTCGTCCCCTGGCCCGACGAGCTGCCGATCTAAGCTGCTGACACTGATCACCGCTGGGAGGAATCCCGACTGCCATGCGCTCCGACTCGGTCAAAAACGAAGGCCCCTACATCCCCGAACCCGAGGCCGTCGAGGACCTCATCGCGCTGCGCCGAGCCATCATCGACGCGGGCCATAGCCCATCAACCGCCGCTGGTCTCGTTGGTTGGCTTGTCGCCAAAGCAGCCGGTGACCCGGATACGACCGGGCCGAGCACTCGGTCGAACTACCGCAAGATCCTCGACGAGCTCAAGCCGGTGGTGGCCCCGCCGCCCGATCGCCCGGCGCGTCGCCTCGAGATCGTCGAGGGTGCCGGCAAGGGATCCCGCCGGCGGGTGCGCGGTGGCGGGAAGCTGGCGAGCGTGGTGGCTTTGGCCCTGGTCAGCGTGGGTGTGGGCACGCAGGTAGAGGCCCCTCGGGGAGAGGCTGCCCAGGTTGACAGAACCGAGCAGAGCGTGCATTCTCGGCGCTTCGGTCGCCGGGGCCGGAAGGCCGCGTGATGCCCGGCTACCCGCATCTCGACGCCCTGCACGCCCTCGGCGACATCAGCGACCGGCTCGAGCGGTTCCGGGAGGACCTCCGGGCCCAGGGCGTGCACGTGGGCGTCAACTATCGCTGCGTGTCGTGCCGTGAGCCCTTCCCGTGCTCGGCGATCGAGCTGCGCCTTCCGGACCACCTCGAGGCGGTGGGCCAAGCTGTCGATCAGGCGATCCGGCTCGGCTGGATGGAGCCCGCCGGCGTCGACGACGACGGCACCCAGCTCTACCGGATGACCGCCGCCGGCGAGGCCTACGTCGAAGCCATGGGCGGCGCGTGATGGGCCACGACGAGCTCGTCGAGCTCCTGCAGAGGGCCGAAGCGATCGTCCGGGAGGCGCTGCCCGCCAGTCACCTGCAGGAAGCGGCGTTCGACTTCGTGTTGCACGAGGTGTGGGTCGCCGAGCACGACGTCGAGGTCCTCGACGACGACGCGGGCCCGTCGGTCCCCCGGATGCAGGTCGAGCTCGTCGCAGCACACCGGGTCCTCAACGCCGCCGGCGCTCCCAAGATGGCCGCCGGCCATGCCCTGAGTGTCCCGGCCCGCATCGAATGGCTGACCGGCCGCGGCAGGTTGACGGAAGTCGCGATTACCGGCGGCGACGACCCGACCGGCGAGCCGATCGTGCTGCCGTGACGACGCTGCGTCTACCCCGGACTTGCTGGGCGTGCGGGGCCGTTGTCGACGGTCATACCGCCATCGTCGACGGCCGCACGGCCGTCCTGGGCCCGGGAGTCGAAGCCCCGCCGATGATCGCGGGTCCCGGATGCCGGCCTCGAGACGGTGACCCGAGCGTGTGCTTCTACTGCGCCTCGATCGGGATCTTCGAGGGGCCGCGGCTGCGTCGGCCGACGCCGGCCGAGCTGGCCACTCTGCAGACATCGTTGGTCGGCTTCATCCAGTCGGTGATCGTCGCCCACCATCACGGCCGGGCCCGGCTGTCGTGAGCGTGCTCATCCAGCTCGGCGACGGCGAGCACTCCGCGATGGTCTTGGTCCAGTGCGAGACCTGCTGCGCTCTCGTGGCCGCGGCCCGCGGCGACGTCGACGACCCGGGCACCCCGGCCAGCCGCCACCGGCAGTGGCACGACGAGCTGCGGGACCAGCTCTCGACGCTGGCGACGGTGGTGACGGGTCTGGCGGGCGGCGACGTCGACGTCGACGACTACATGGCGGCCCACGCCCAGTGGGCCGCCCCGAGGGAGGGACAGGCGGGATGAGCTGGTTGGTTGCAGGCGCCCGGGGGCTGTGGGCCTTGTTGGTGCGGGCCGTCGTGGTGGTCGTCGACGACGATGACGTCGAGCGTGTCTCGGGTGACTGGTGAGCGGGCCTCGGGCGCTGCCGGCCGGCCACCGCCGGCGGTGGCGGCTGGTGCTGGCGGTCGACCGGTACCGGTGGTGGCTGCTGGGCCTCGGTGTCGGCCTGGTGGCGTTGCTGGTGCTGACGAGCTGCTCGGCGTTCAACGACGACCGCGGGATCGGTGACGCACCGGCCGACCAGCAGCCCGACGCGGACCGCAAGGTCTGGCCCATGCCCGACCAGTTCGCCAACATCGCCGGCCTGTGCATCGGCGGCAACGGGGTCTACGTCACCACCCGCGAGGCCGCCCCGGCGGTCGTCGCCGATGACCCGGAGTGCGCCCCGGGCGGCGCCCTGGCCGTCGACGAGGCCCCGGAGTAGGCCCTTGTTCGCGATCGTCGTTGGGTTGCTGTCGAGCGTGCTCATCAGCGGTTACGCGGTGCGGTGGGCCCGGCCGTATCGCCCACCGATGTGGGAGATCGTTCTCCTGAGCATGATCGTGGCCACGCTCGTGGCCATGGTCGTGACCTGGTTCGCGAGCGGGGTGTGCGAGTGACCGACGTCGAATTCCTGGCCCGGTGCGTGGCGTTGCTGCGGGAGCTGGCGGCGACCGAGCTGGGCCAGCTGGTGGCCGCGGGTATGCGGTACGTGCGCCGTGAGCTCGAGGCCGAGCGGGCGGCCGCTCCCCCACTCCCCTAGTTCGCCGGCTGGGGCTGGTTCCGGGGAACTGTCCTCCCCTCCCCTGCTCCATGCCGGTAGCCGGCCACCCCCTGGGAGCCCCCCGGCCACACACCGGGCCAGGGGTGGGCCGGCGTCTACCGTCGATCTGCCGGCGATCGTCACGCTCGTGTTGGCCCGTGCGAGCTAGAGCCGGCGTCGCCCGGGCGGCAACGGGCCCTCAGCCGAAGAAGAGCAGGTTGTGCCAGGTGGCGGGCCCGGCGATGCCGTCGATGGGGATGCGGGCCCGGGCTTGGAAGTTCCGGACGGTGGCCTCGGTGTGGCGGCCGAAGCGGCCGTCGACGACGAGCTGGTAGCCGCGTTCGGCCAGCGCCTGCTGCCACACCTTCACCGCGGGGCTGGGCGGCTGGGGTGGCATGCCGTCGCCGGGCCCTATGACGCCGGGGTAGGGCCGGTCGGGGATCTGCAGCTGCGGCACCCGGGCGGGCGTGCCCGGCGCGCCTCCTGCGGCGAACCAGGGGGCTGTGAGGCCCCGCCCGGTGGGGGTGTCGAGCACCGACACGTGCGCGTGGCGGGTGTGGGCGTTGGCGCCGTTGTAGGGGCCCCAGGCCCACGCGTCGCGCCAGTCGCGGTGGTAGCTGGCGAAGATCCGCCCGGCCGAGATCACGTACTTGACGCGGTGGTCGCGGCGGCGGCGGAGCTCGTCGGCCCACGCGTGGATGTCGAGCCCGACGTCGGGGTCGTGGGTGAGGTCGAGCGCGGTGACCCACCCGCCCGGGTTGGGGTTGTGGTCGGACCGGGTGGCCTGGTGGGCGGCGTCGCCGATCGAGCCGTCCGAGGCCTGGTTGCGGCCGGGCCAGAGCCGGTCGGCTTCGTCGACGCAGGCGATCAGCGAGGGGGTGAGCTTCCACCCGGTACCGGCTTTGGCGACCATGGGTCAGGACCTCCTGCTAGACGATGGTGAGCACGCGGAAGGTGGCCGACGCGGTGGCGTGGGAGACCACGGAGCCGGCCGAGATCGCGAGGAACCGGGCCCGGGCGGTGGTGGCTCCGATCGAGTCGACCCCGGAGCAGAACGCGGCGGGCCCCGACAGCGGCGATTCGTGGGAGACGGCGACGATCTTGGGGGTGTGGGCGGCGCCGTGGTTGAAGGTGATGAACCCCGACGCGTCGGTGGTGTCGGTGATCGTGTGGGCGACCGCGGCCTCGACCTCGAGCTCGCCGGCGTCGAGGCGGACCCGGGAGGGCACGGTGCCGTCGAAGCTGTCGGAGCGCAGGGTGATGCGGCCGCGGTCGCCGAAGAACGGCGAGTCGATGTCGAGGCCGAGCTGGCGGGCGGCGCCGGCGCCGGCGGTGACGGTGTTGATCAGGGCGGCGGTGGTCTCGCCGGCGTCGCCGGTGGAGGCGATGATGACGGGGTCGCCGGCGACGGTGTCGAGGCGCAGGTACCGGCTGGGGTCGGTGGGGTCGAACACCTGGATGCCCTCGGCCGGGGTGAGCGACGCGTAGAGCAGCCCGGCGAGGTTGTAGAGCAGGAACTGCGCGTTGGGCCCGTCGAGGACGAGCCGGGGGCCCGACGTCGCCCCGGCGGGCAACACGAGCGAGAGCAGGTTGGCCCACAACGAGCGCATCAGCCGAGCGTTTCCTCGTAGATGACCAGCGCGGTGGCCACGTCGCCGGGAGGGCATCCGGTCCAGTCGATGGTGGCGGTGTCACCGGGCCAGAGCCGCAGCGCCGTCTTCGGCGAGCTCGACTCGAGCGGATCGCCGGTGGCCACCGCGGTGCAGTAGTAGACGCCGTTGAGGTTCACGGTGCACCGGGAGCCGACGGGGGCGGTGGGCAGCGCGACCGACAGCTGGTGGATGACCCACACGTAGGACCCGCGCGGGGAGATCTCGATGGTCGCGTCGCCCGCCGCGTCGACGACGGCCCGGTAGGTCTTGGGGGGCCGGTCGGGCCGTTCGGTCGGGACCCGGATGCTCACGGGAACAGACCGACGAGGCGCATCGCGAAGGGGCGTTTGCGGGCCCGGTTCTCCCACGCGTCCCACAGCAGCACGGAGCCGGCGAGCCAGAGAGCCAGGCCGACCGCGAGGGCGGTGTCGCGGTTGGCGACCAGGGGCCTACCCATCGGCGGGCCCCTGGTCGCTCTGCTCGGGTATCTCGGCGCCGACCTGCTCGGCGATGGCCTGGACGGTCTTCCAGCCCTTGCCGTTGGTCAGTGGCCGAGCGTCGAGGCACTCGCCGACCACCTCGGCGATCTCGCGCCGCAAGGCGTCCATGATCGGGTCGTGGACCAGCGTGCGGACGAGCCACCGACACGGCGGTGCCTTGACGAGCACGGTGGCCGCGCCGACGACGGCACCGAGGAAGATCACGACCTGGCCGACGTCGACGAGCGTCACCCGACGATCTCCCAGTTGATGCCCCGAATGCGGCACACCGCGGCGAGAGCGTCGGAGCGGTCGACCCGCACGTCGAAGGCGTTCCCGGCGATGACCTGGTTGTCGAAGATCATCGGCAGCGGGATGTTCTGGGGGTGCACCGTCGTGGTCAGGGCGACGTCGTAGTCGTAGGCCTTGGTGGCCAGGTCGAGGAACGCCAGGCGCCGCACCCGCAACCGGAGCCCGAGGGTCCCGGCGGTCGCCGCGGGGACGTAGAACACCAGGTGCGGCGATGCCAGGCCCCAGCCGTGGGCGAGGGTGATCTGCCCGGAGATGCCGTCGCCGGTGTCGAGCTCCCACTCGCCGATGTCGTTGGGCGTGACGTAGGTCGGGGTCGCGGCGATGAGGTCGAAGCGTCGGGCTTCCTGGTAGAGCATCGGCTGGACGCCACCGGAGCGGCCCACCGTCAGCCCCCGGAGCGGCGCACGATCCCCGCGACCGTGCCCGCGACGAGCTGGTAGAAGATCCCCACCGACGCGACGGAGCCGCTCTCGTAGAGCTCGCGGGCCGATTCGGTGGCGGTGAGGGTGATCTCGTCGAGGATCTGCCCCGCCGCGGAGCCGTCGCGGATCTCGATGGTCGCGGGGGCGCCGGCGGTCTCCCGGAAGCTGAAGCCCCGGTAGATGCAGGGGAACGCGACGACCAGGGCCGAGGCGCCGCCGACGGTCACCGGGGTGACGGGGGGCTTACCGACCGACGCCGTGGGGGGCTGGGGCCGGGTGAACACGCCGAGGTAGACCTCGTCGCCGGGCTGGCCCCAGATCGTGACGACGTTGGTCTTGACCGGGAACGTGGCGGCGTCGCCGGGCCGCAGGCGCCGGATGCCCTTGCCGACCGTCGGCGCCGTCGCGGTGTTGGCGGGCCCCGCGACGACGACGATCGTGCCGGCGGTGGCCACCGCGTGCACCGACACCGCCGCGCCCTCGACACCGAAGTCGACCTGCAACCAGCCCTGCGCCCCGACGATGTGGGTGCGGGTGTGCAGGACGTGGTTGAGGATGTTGCCCCGGGTGTACTCGTTGAGCTCGGTCAGGCGGCCGACCAACGCCCGGGTGGCGTCGACGAGCTGGCCGGTGAGCTCGTCGGGGCCGCTCACTTCGCACCTCCGGTGGAGCGGATGCCGCCCATGAGGATCAGGCCGGCACCGCCGGCGATCAGGACCGCGTAGAGCGCGATGCGCTTGAGGCCGTCGAGGAGCGGGTCGACGATCTTGCCCAGCGCGCTCCCCACCGCGTCGTCGACGCCGCCGAACACCTTGCCGAGGCCTTCGTCGAGCCCACCGGGCAGGTCGGGGATCTGCATGAACCCGACCGCGGCGGGGTCGACCTCGTAGTGCCAGGCCTCCGACGCCACGGTGCGCTTGAGCCCGCTCTTGGGCGCGAGCGCGGCCGCGAGGCCAAGGTCGCCGCCGAAGTCGACGGCTTCGCCGGTCTCGTGCTTGGAGTGCCCCGGCCGCGCCGTGGGTGGCGAGCACTGGCTCGAGGGCTTCTGGTACTGGTCGTACCAGCTCGGCCCGCAGTGGGCCTTGCGCAGCGCGATCTGCTCCTCGAGCGTGCGGCGGCCTGACACGATCGTCACCCGGTCCTTCGCCGCGATGAGCAGCGCGCTGGCCCGCGACCGGAGCGGCTCGGCGAGCTCGGCGAGCGCGGTGAGATCCGCGGGCCTCATGTGACCGCTCCCGCGACCTTGCCGGCGGGGCCGGGGACCTTGTCGACCGCGGAGCTGAGCCCCGAGGCGCGCCAGCCGCCCGCCGCGATCAGGGCGACACCACCGGCGATCAGCACCGTGTAGAGCGCGATGCGGCTCAGCCCGGAGATGAGCGGGTCGACGATCTTGCCGACCACTCCCCCACCATCCGCCGCGCCCTCGAGGCCCTCGAGCGGCTTGGGGGGCGGGGCTTGGGGGGCGCCGGCGACCGCGGCCCACGCCCGAGCGAGGTACTGGCGGTAGCGGCCGGAGGTGAACACGGACCAGGGCTTGAAGTTGGTCCCCCTCGAGCTGATCTCGTAGGCGGCCGCCGCGTTGAAATCGGGGTCGGTGAGCCGATCGGGGTCCCGGGAACCGCCGGTGCCCCGCTCGGCCCACAACGACCGGATCTGCCCGAGACCGATCGAGGGGCCCCACTTGGCGTTCGCGAGGTTCTCGTCGCCGAGGATGTCGGGGTCGCCGCCCGATTCGCCCAGCACGGTGGCCACCATCGTCAACAGGCCCTGGCCGGCGAACCCGGCCTGGGCGAACACCGCCGCTACCTGAGCGTCGGTCAGCGGGGGCGCGGGACCGTTGCTCATGGCTTGTAGTAGCGGGGGTCGGGGACGATGATCCGCAGGCCACCGGGGATGGTGCGCTTGCCCTTCAGCTGCGGGTTGAGGCGGACCAGGCCGCGGAGGGTCGACTCGATCGCGTTGGGGTTCTGCGAGGTCGAGTACTGCGCGGCGATCTTGCGGAGGTTGTAGGTCTGGCCGGTGTGGCCGACGGCCCGGTCGACCACGACGGTCCCCGACGGGAGCCGCCGCGCCCCCGACGCCAACGGCCGGGTGCCCGCGGACGCGATGGGGGGCTTGCCGGTCGATGGGAGGGGGTTGCCCGCGTCGATGAGGTCGCGGAGCTGGTCGACCGATCCCGCGAGGGCGTCGCTCGAACTGATCAGGCCCTCGAGGGTCCCGCCGGTCATGCCGACCTGGTCGAGGCGATCGGCCAGGGTCTGATCGGCGTTGGGGACCAGCGACGCGGTCCCGCCGCCGCCGGTCGTCGAGCGACGCAACGCCAGGATGATCACGGCCAGCACCGCGGCGGCCCCGGCGGTGATCTTGCCCTCCCGGGTCTTGAGCCACCCCAGCGGCGACCGCCCTGCAGGGCGCCCGGGCGCGGCGGGCGCGACGGCGGGGGGCATCAGCGCCGCACCCTCGGTGACTTCACCCGGAGGTGGTCCTGCACCCTCGAGACGGCGCCGACGGTCCGCACGTCACCATGGGTCGACGGGAGACCGATGTTCGGGGACCGCAGCGGCAGCTGCGCCCCGTAGGGGATGGCCCAGAGCCGCTGATAGGCGGTGTACCCGGACCACCGGAACTCCGCCGTCGAGCTCTCGCCGATGCGGATCGCGCCGGTGCGCCCGGCCATGCCGTTGGACCACGCCGCGTCGATCGCGCCGACGAACCCCCGGGCGACGGGGTCGACACCGAACACGACGACCGATCGGCGCACCTGGTTGTCGCCCCAGCGGCCACCACGGCGGTGGCGCATCACTTCCGCCCTTGGAACGCACGGACCAACACCGCCGCGCCGCCGGTGCCCTCCCTGAGCAACCGGCCCGCGCCCGTCGAGTAGTAGACGCCCAGGTAGAGGGCGATGAGAACGGCCGAGTACTTCAGCGCTTTGCTGCCCACGTCAGTCGCCTCCCGTGGAGTTGGTCACCAGCGGCGGCCGGGACGGGTCGGGGTAGCGGGTCGGCGCCAGCCGCTCCGGGCCGTCGTCGCCCTCGGTGGGGCGCCGGTCGGGGATGGCGGGCACGCTCGGGTCGAGGAAGTGCACGGCGATCTGGCCGGGGACACGCAGCAGCGACGCCACCCGCCCCGCGTTGGGGTTGGTCACCAGGACCTGCAGCACGATCAGCGCGAGGCCTCCGGCCAGCACACCGCGCAGCCCGGAACGCATCAGATCCCCAACCGCCCGACGAGATCGCCGGCGGTGACCTGGGCGAGCACCCACAGCCCGGCGATGACGAGCAGCGCCCCGGACGCGTTCATGACCCGGTCTCCTTGACCTTGGCCTTCACCTTCGCCGCCTGGGCACCCAGCCCACCGACCGCGGCGCCGACCGCGCCGGCATCGCCGGTGCCGGCCTGGTAGGGCTTGTTCAGGAACTTCGCCCGCAGCCAGCCCTTGACCATCGGCGGGCCGCCGCGCAGGTAGGCGAGCACCAGGGCCCACAGCAGGGCGCCCAGCACGAACCCGGCGCCGTCGTTGACCGCGCCGCCCGGGCCCTTCAACTGGGGCCGGGCCCGGCCACCGCCTGCAGGGGGATTCTCGTCGTCGGTGTCCTGGTCAGCGGGCTCTGCAGCGGGCCCGCCGGCGGGGGCTTCGTCGCGTTCGGTGACGCCGGACTCCCACGCCTCGATGGCACCCGCGGTGTCGCGGGTCTCTTCGTCGAGGTCCTCGAACGACCGGCCCTCGACACCGGCCTGGTAGGCGGATTGGCGGCGCCCGTCGCCGGCGGCCGCGTGGGCGCGCATCGCGGCGATCTCGCTCTTGGTGGGCGGCCCGAAGT
>DASYUM010000191.1:0-5775 GCA_036001225.1 Candidatus Methylomirabilota bacterium
CCGCGAGCGGGTGGGGCCTGTCGCGGCGAACAGCCCACCGCGTCCTCGCGGCGAAGCGTGGTGATGAATGCGGCCGTCCGGAGCATGGCGCGCGGGACGCCCTCGGCGGTGTAAGTCGCCGCTCCGGGCGCGGCGGGCACCGGCAGCTCGCCCCGAGCGCGGGCCGCGTCGGGCGGCGCTCCGAGCGGCGGCTGTGCCGCCGCAACCGAGGGGGGGCATCGGGGGGGTCTTCCGAGACCCCCCCGAAATGACCTAGCGGCCGGCCAGGAAGCGCCGGATGTAGCCATTGACGAGCTCGGGCTCCTCGTGGACGACCCAGTGCGTGCCCTGAGGGATGCGCTCGATCGTGAGACGGGGGACGAACCGGTCGAGCCCGACGAGGTTCCCCGTCAGGAGCGCCTGGTCCCGCTCGCCCCAGATGACCAGGGTGGGGACGCTCACGGCGAGGGACGCCGGGTCCGGCGCCGGCTCGGCCGGGCCGGGCTCGCCCGAGTCGGTGGGCGGCCCCACGCGCGCCGCCCGGTAGTAGTTGAGCCCGCCGGTGAGGGCGCCGGGCTCGGACCACGCGGCGAGATACGCCTGGCGGTCCTCCTCCGTGAAGTAGCCCCGCCGCAGTCCGTCGGCCAGCACGATCCCGACGAGCCGCGCGTGGCCGTCCGCCGCCAGGAGGGCTTCGGCCTCCGGGCTGCGGAAGGTGAGCATGTAGCGGCTGGCCTGCTGCTGGGCGGGATTGTCCTGAAGCTCGCGCTGGAACACGGCCGGATGCGGCGCGTTGACGATGACCAGTCGCTCGAGGTGTTCGGGGTGAGCGATCGCGAACGCCCAGGCGACCGCGCCGCCCCAGTCATGGCCGACCAGGCTGAAGCGGCGATGTCCGAGGTGGAGGGCGAGCGCGCGCACGTCCTCGACCAGGTGCCGCATCCGATACTGCTCGAGGTCGGCCGGCTTCGAGGAGAGATTGTAGCCGCGCATGTCGGGCGCCACCGCCTGGTGGTCGGGCGCGAACGCCGCCAGCTGCTGCTTCCAGGCGTACCAGAACTCCGGAAAGCCGTGGAGGAAGAGCAGGAGCGGCCCGGCGCCGGCCGTGACGTAGTGGAGCCGCACCCCGTTGACGTCCGCGTACCGATGGGTGAGCATGGCCCGCCCCTCCTCCCGCGGGATCACGATACATCAAAGGCGCCTCCCGCGCCGCGCGGGTTCGCGGTATCTTGAACGGCATGGTGCAGGACCCCCGCGGCGTGCGGGTCGAGCCGAACCGGTTCGCCGACCCCGCCCTGGCCGCGGCGCTGGCGGTGCCGGGGGCGGACGACGTCCCGGCGTTCCACCGGTCGCTGCCGGGCTATGCGCCCACGCCGCTCGTGTCGCTGCCCGGGCTGGCCGCGGCCCTGGGGGTGGGCGAGCTCTGGGTGAAGGACGAATCCCGGCGCTTCGGTCTCGGTGCCTTCAAGGCGCTCGGCGCCTCCTATGCGATCGATCGGCTGCGGCGGCTGGGGCGGCCCGTCTCGACGGTCGCGACGGCCACGGCCGGGAACCACGGCCGGGGCGTCGCCTGGACCGCCCGGCGGCTCGGTCTCCGGGCCGTGATCTTCGTGCCCGGCCACACGACGGCGGCGCGGATCGAGGCGCTCCGCGCGGAGGGCGCCCAGGTGGTGGTCGTGGAGGGAAGCTACGACGACGCCGTCCGCCGGGCGGCGGTGGAGAGCGCGGCGCAGGGCTTCCAGGTGATCTCCGACACCGCCTATCCCGGCTACACCGAGATTCCGGACTGGATCATGCGCGGCTACACGACGCTCTTCGCCGAGGCGACCGCGCAGCTCCAGGCCGCGGGTCGGCCCGATCCCGACGTCGTCTTCCTCCAGGCCGGCGTCGGGGGCCTCGCCTGGGCGGGAACCTTCTTCTATGTGCGGCGGTCCGGACCCAGCGGGCCGCGGCTCGTCGTCGTCGAGTCGACCGAGGCCGACTGCCTCCTCGAGTCGATCGCCTCCCCGGCCGGCGAGGTCCGCGCCACCCGCGGCCGGCTCGACACGATCATGGCCGGACTGAACGCCGGCACGCCATCCTCCGTCGCCTGGCCGCTGCTGCGGGCCCGGGTGGATTGGTTCCTCGCCGTCACCGATGCGTTCGCCGAGGAGGCGATGCGGCGCCTCCACGCGGGGATGGGCGGGGACCCGACCGTCGTCGCCGGCGAGTCGGGGGCGGCCGGGCTGGCCGGGCTCCTCGCGCTCGGCCGGGAGCCGGCGCTGGCCGGGGTCCGGGCCGCCCTCGGGCTCGGCCCGGAGACGCGGGTACTCCTGGTGAACACGGAAGGCGCGACCGATCCCGTCAGCTACCGGAAGATCGTCGGAGCGGACCCGTGACCGGGGAGCTCGCCGGCCGGTCGGCTCTCGTCACCGGGGCCGGACAGGGCATCGGCCGGGCCGTCGCCCTCGCCCTGGCCCGGGCGGGCGCCGACGTCGCGGTCAACGACATCATGCCGGAGGCGGCGCGTGAGGTCGCGGCGGCGGTGACGGGGCTCGGCCGGCGGGCGCTCGCCGTCCCGGCGGATGTCGCGGAGGTGAGCCAGATCGAGGCGATGCTCGGGCAGACGGTGACGGGGCTCGGCCGGCTCGACATCCTGGTGAACAACGCCGGCATCATCCGGCCCACCCCTTTCGGACAGGTCACCGAGCGGGACTGGGACGAGACCTTCGCCGTCAATGCCCGGGGCCTCTTCTTCTGCATGCAGGCGGCGGCGCCGCTGCTGGCCCGGCAGGGCGGGGGCGTGATCATCAACCTCGCCTCGATCGCCGGCCGGGGCGCGCCCACCCTCTCGCCCCCGTACGCGGCCAGCAAGGCGGCCGTGATCAGCCTGACGCAGCAGAGCGCCCGGGCGCTGGCCAGTCAGGGGGTGCGGGTCAACGCGATCTGTCCCGGGATCGTCAACACCGAGTTCAACTGGCGCCTCGACGAGCTGATCGGGGTCCAGCGGCAGGGCCTGCCCAAGGGCGAGTTCCTCCGCCAGCGAGCCGCCACGGTCCCCCTGGGCCGGCTGGCCGAGCCGGAGGAGGTGGCGGCGATGGTCGTCTTCCTGGCCTCGCCGGCCGCGGCCTACGTCACGGGTCAGGCGGTCACCGTCGACGGCGGCTTCCTCATGTACTGACCGCGGGATGCTATCCTGGATGACTGAGCGGCGGCGATGTTCTACCTGACCGACGACCTGCGCATCGAGCGGCTGGGCCCCCTCATCCCGCCCGCCATCCTGATGGAGCAGCACCCCATCACGGAGGCGGCCTCGGCGACCGTGGCCAAGGGGCGGGAGGCGGCGACGCGCATCCTGCGCGGCGAGGACGACCGGGTGCTCGTGGTGGTCGGCCCCTGCTCGATCCACGACGTCGCCGCGGCCCGCGACTACGGCGCGCGCCTGCTCGCCGTGGCCGATCGGCTCCGGGAGGACCTCCTGGTGGTGATGCGCGTCTACTTCGAGAAGCCGCGCACCACGGTCGGGTGGAAGGGCCTGATCAACGATCCGCGGCTGGACGGGAGCTTCGCCATCAACGAAGGCCTGGGGGTCGCCCGGCGCCTCCTCCTGGATCTGGCCACCATGGGGCTCGGCGCCGGCTGCGAGTTCCTGGACACCATCACGCCCCAGTTCATCGCCGACCTGGTCACCTGGGGCGCCATCGGCGCCCGCACGACCGAGAGCCAGGTGCACCGCGAGCTGGCCTCCGGTCTGTCGATGCCGGTCGGCTTCAAGAACGGGACCGACGGAAACGTCCAGATCGCCGTCGACGCCGTGCGCGCCGCGTCGCGCCCCCACCACTTCCTCTCCGTCACCAAGCAGGGGCTGGCCGCGATCGTGGGGACCAAGGGAAACGACGCCTGCCACATCATCCTGCGAGGGGCGCACCGCCGCCCGAACTACCACGCCGAGGATGTCGAGGCCGCTGCCCGCGCTCTCCAGCGCGCGGGGCTTCCGCCGCGGCTCATGATCGATTGCTCGCACGGGAACAGCGGGCGAGATCCCGAGCGCCAGCCCGCCGTCGCCCGCGACGTCGCGGCCCAGCTCACCGACGGCAGTCCCCACGTCTTCGGCGTCATGCTGGAGAGCCACCTCGTCGGCGGCCGCCAGGACGTCAAGCCGGGTCAGCCCCTCGTCTATGGCCAGAGCATCACCGACCCGTGCCTGGCCTGGGAGGACACCGTGCCCGTCCTCGAGGAGCTAGCGAAGGCCGTTCGCGCCCGGCGCCGGTGACTCCGCGCGTTTCTAGCCTGGATGATGTACGAGAGCGCGCGGGGCCTGTCGCCGGGGCCCGCTCCCAGTGCTCGCGTCGGCGGGCCGAACCCTCGCGCCGGACTGACCCCCAACGTGAAACCAACCGGCGTGGTCCTAGACACCGGATGCTCCGCGCTGGGAGCGGGCCCCGGCGCCACCCGCGCCTCCTCGAAAGCCAGGGCTCGCGAATGATTCCGGCCAAGCGTCATGAAGCGAGGCCCGGCTGCCGTGCGGAGTCCGGCGGACCGGATGTTCTCCCATGACCTCGCCCGTCGCCTCCTCAGCGACATGCGCCAAGATACGCTGCAGAGCCACGCAGCGTATCTTGGCGGGTCACGGTCCCTCAATGGGGCGCAGGATCGCCAATCGAAAGGGCCGGAGGCCAGTACGAGGAACTGGCGGACTGTCGAGACAGGCCGCGAGGCCTCGCAGCGTCTGCCGTCATACGCAGACCTGCCTATCCTGTGGCCGAATTCGAGTTAAGCAACACCGGACCGTGATCAAGGAACGAATTCTTCAAGAGATTCACCGAACAGCCCAGCAGAATGGCGGGAAGCCCCTTGGCTTCAGGACCTTCGAGCGGGAAATGGGTATCCGTGTCGCCGACTGGTTCGGCAAGATCTGGAAGACTTGGGGAGATGCGGTACGCGAGGCCGGGTTCGTTGCCAATCCGCTGCAAGACCGGATCGGAGATGAAGAACTCCTCAGCCTGTACGTTGCCCTTGCGCGCGAGCTTGGCCGCGTCCCGGTAAAGGGTGACCTGAGGCTCAAGAAGCGAGCGGACCCCTCCTTCCCGAGTGACCGGGTGTTCGATCGCTTCGGGTCAAAGCGCAAGCTCAATGCCCTTGCTCGCCAGTACTGCACCGCGCGTCCGGACTTTCAGGCAACAGCAGCACTGTTCCCGGATGCCGCCTTGCCGAACGAGATATCCGCCTTGAGCAAGGAGCCCGCAATTCCACCATCAGGCTTTGTCTATCTCCTGCGTTCCGGCCGCTACTACAAGGTGGGCCGCACCAATGCCGCGGGCCGCCGGGAGTACGAGCTGGCCATCCAGCTACCCGAGCCCGCGAAACTGGTGCACCGCATCGCAACGGATGACCCGGAAGGTATCGAGGGGTATTGGCATCAGCGGTTCGCAGCCAAGCGCATGCGCGGCGAATGGTTCAAGTTCGACGCGTCCGACATAGCGGCTTTCAAGCGCCGCCGGTTCCAGTGAGCATGTTGCCTAACTTCGCAGTCGAGCAGACCACTGGCTCGCGTTCGCTCGCCGCGGCTGCTCACCGCGGGCGTTATGCGTATCGCCCTGTAGGGAAGCGCAATGTCCGAGCTGACCTTCCTCGAGAAGACGAAGCTGGAGAAGCTGTTCCAGATGGGCGGCGGCTACGTCTTGGACTTCTCGAACCGGACGCTCGCCGAGTTCGTCGCGGAAAGCACCGGGCGCAACATCTACGACGCGAAGTACGAGTACGCGAGCGGCTCCAAGGCGAACCGTCTTCGTGCCTTCTGGGCGCAGGAGCCGAACC
>DASYUM010000192.1:0-2656 GCA_036001225.1 Candidatus Methylomirabilota bacterium
CGGATCCTTCGGCGCAGCGGGAGCCTCGATCTCCTCGCAGAGGCGGGCGAAGGGCTGGTCGCCCGCGCCGGACACCGCGATCCATCCGCCGTCCCGCGTCCGGTAGACGTTCGCCGGGACCACGATGGGCGACTCGGTGCCGAGGCGCTCGGCCACCGTCCCGGTCCGGTCGTGGCGCACGACCACCTCTTCCTGCATCCGCAGCGCGGTCTGGTAGAGGCCGATGTCCACGACCTGGCCGCGGCCGCTGCGCCGGGCGTGGAAGATCGCCATCAGCAGCCCGCTCGCGCCGTGGATGGCGGTCCAGCTCTCGGCCAGCGGCACCGTGACGGGCAGCGGCGCGCGATCCGGGAACCCGGTCACGAACTGCACGCCGGAGAAGGCCTGGGCGATGCGGTCGTCGCCGCGCTCGTCGGCCAGCGGCCCGGTCTGCCCGAACGGCGAGATGCGCAGCGTGACGAGCCGCGGGTTGCGGCGCTCGAGGTCCTCCGGCGAGAGCCCCGCCGCCTCGAGGCGCCCCGGCCCCAGGTCCTCGATCACCGCGTCGGCGGTGGCAAGGAGCCGCCCGAGCCAGGGCTCGGACGCGAGCTCGCCCAGGTCGGCCCGCACCGAGTACTTGCCGCGGTTCTCCGACTGGAAGCCGAGCGCGTCTTCCCCGGGGAGGCCGGGTCCCCGCCGCCGCATCGGCGAGCCCTCGGGCGGCTCGATCTTGATCACGGTGGCCCCGAGATCGGCCAGGAGCCCGCCCGCGAGCTCGCCGGCCGGCGTCTCCGCGATCTCCAGGACAAGGACGCCGGAGAGGGCGCCGCGGCGCCCAGCGTCCGGCAGCGCGAAGGGCCCGGTCGTGGCCGTCATGCCAGGCCGAACATGCGGGCCGCGTTGCCGTAGAGCCACTTCTCCTTGACCGAGTCCTTCAGCGGCAGCCCGAGATACTCCTGGATGAGGGTCTCGTACGGCTGCCCGACCAGCCCGGCCGACAGGCCGACCATCACCTTGTCCTGAATCAGGGTGTTGCCGAACTGGATCAGCATCTCCCAGCCCGAGCCCGGCTGGCCGAGGTAGCGCGCGCGATGCGCGGAGGTGTCGACGTGCAGGTTCGGATGCCGGCGTACCAGCGCGACCATCTCGTTCACCCAGGGCCAGCCGCCGAGCCCACCGATGAGCTTGAGCTCGGGGAAGTCCATCGCCACCTGGTCGAGGTTGCG
Organism: Candidatus Methylomirabilota bacterium; assembly: GCA_036001225.1. GTDB lineage: Bacteria > Methylomirabilota > Methylomirabilia > Rokubacteriales > DASRDR01 > DASYUM01. The sequence continues at coordinate 1,206 of DASYUM010000192.1, forward strand.
TGGATGGCCGAGGTCGTAGGGTCGGTCGTTGGCGTAGTTCATCGAGGAGTAGATGCGCACCGGGATGCCCAGCTCGGCGGCCTTGGTGTAGAGCGGGTAGTAGCGCCGGTCGCTCGCCGGGATGCAGTCGACCAGCGCGGAGACGCCGAGGGCGCTGAAGCCCTCCTCGCGCACCAGGCGCTCCAGCTCGCGCACCCCGCTCATGCCCTTGTGCTCGTTGATGCTGATGCGGGCCAGCCCGAGGAAGCGACCGGGGAACCGCCGCAGGAGCTCCCCGGTCTCGGCGTTGGACAGGCCGAAGGGCACCGAGCGCACGATGCCGAGGGTGGCGAGGTGGTCCATGTAGGCGTCGAGAGCCCCCGCGGGGCGATGATCGGCGCCCTCGCGGCGGGAGCGGAAGATCCGCCCGTAGTTGGCCATGCCGTAGCCGGGCTGCGCCGGGGCGCCGGCCGCCGCCGGCGCCGGCTCCGCGGGCTTCGCCTCCGCAGCCTCTGCGGCCTTTGCCTTCGCGGACGCCCCGTACGGCACGCTGCACTCCATGTCGATGATCCGTGGCATTCGATCGCTCCTCGTGGTCTGGCCCTTGTCGCGGGCCCCGGTTCCGGGGCCGCGCGCCGGATACAGTACCGCGATCACGCGCGTTCTGTTCGGTGTATCGCCGGTGGCACGTTGACGTCTGAGCCGGCGCCAGACAGAGCCGTCAGGGCCATTCGGCCGGTGGTCGGTCCAGCGCCGCGCGATCCCACCGCGCCAGCGTCGCCGCCCCGTCGTACGCGCTCTGGTAGAACTCCAGCACGGCCACGTCCGGGGACGACGCTCCGCGCACGGCTTCATAAGGGAGAATGAAATCGGCCAGCTGTCGCTCGTAGTAAGCACCGACGGGCGAGATGGCGGTATCGGCCAGGCCCGGAGGCTCGGGGCGCGCGTACGCGTAGAACGCGGGTTCCGGCACCACGCCGCTTCCGGGCCAGAATCCGAGACTGATCTCCTCGTGGGAGTTCGCCTCCCGGATGACCCACCACTCGCTCGGGTCTTTCTCGGGCGCCCGCCGGCCGGAGAACCGCGTGAGCGCGAGATCGGGGGCGCCCCAGAAGAAATGCACCGGGCTCGACTTGCCCAGGAAGCGCCCCGCGAAGCGCTTGAGGATCCGATCGGCGTGCGACAGCATCCGGAAGAACCGATGGGCCTGGGCGGGCTCGTACGACGCGTGCGTCCGATCCTCGGCAAACGGGATCGGATGGTCCACCTCGACGGGCACGGGCCACATCTTCACGGGGACCCCGAGCTGGCCCAGCAGGCCCTGGTACTCCCGGTAGAACTCCGCGACCGCCTGGGGCCGCAGCGGCGCCGCCCGGCTCGCTCCGTCGCTCGTCTCGAGCACGAGCCGATGGTCGACGAAATCGAATTCGACCTGGAGCGTTCGCAAGCCGTACGGCATCGGGGTCGTCGTC
>DASYUM010000193.1:0-2494 GCA_036001225.1 Candidatus Methylomirabilota bacterium
AGCTCCGCGCTGGGACCGGCCAGCGCCAGTCGTCCGCTCTCCAGGACGTAGCCGCGGTGCGCGATGGCCAGCGACTGCTGGATCGCCTGCTCGGTGAAGAGCAGGGTCACCCCGTCCCGGTTCAGGCGCTGGATCGTCTCCGCGATCAACTCGACCAGGCGCGGGGCCAGTCCGAGGAACGGCTCGTCGAGCATGAGGAAGCGGGGCCGCGCCATCAGGGCCCGCGCGATGGCGACCATCTGCTGCTCGCCTCCGGAGAGCGTCGAGGCGAGCTGGCCGCGCTTGTCGCGGAGGAGCGGAAAGAGCGCGTACACGCGCTCGAGCGCCTCGGCCCGCCCTGCGCGCAGGAGCGGCAGGTAGGCGCCGAGCAAGAGGTTCTCGAGCACCGTCATGTACGGGAAGAGCCGCCGCCGCTCGAGGACGTGGGCGAGGCCGAGCCCGAGGAGCCGGTAGGTCGGCACCCCGGTGATCGGCGCGCCGTCGAAGACGACCCGGCCGGCCGCGGGCGGGACCAGCCCGGAAACCGCGTTGAGGAGCGAGCTCTTCCCCGAGCCGTTGGCGCCCAGGAGGCAGGCGACCTCCCCGGCCCCGACCGCGAGCGACACGCCGCTCAGCGCCAGATAGCCGCCGTAGCGGACCTCGAGCCCCTCAACGGACAGCAACGGCGGCCCCCACGTAGATCTCGACGACGCGCGGGTCGCCGACCACGGCGGCCGGGGTCCCCTCCGCCACCTTCTCGCCGAGGTGGAGCACGACCAGCCGGTCGGCCACCGCGGTCACGACCCGCAGATTGTGCTCGATGACGAGGAGCGTTACGCCCTCCCGCTTGATCTTCTGGATGAGCGCCACCAGGCCGGGCAGGCTCCGCTGATCCACGCCGCCCATCACCTCGTCGAGGAGCAGGAGCCGGGGGCGCGTCGCCAGGGCCCGGGCCAGCTCAAGCCGCTTGCGCTCGCCGGTGCTGAGGCCGTCGGCGGGGACGTCGGCCCGGTGGGCGAGCCCCACGAAAGCCAGGCACCGCTCGGCCTCCCGGCGCGCCTCGGCGACCCCGGAAACCCGTGGGAGCGCCGCCACGACCACGTTGTCGCGGGCGGTCAGGCGGGGGAACGGGCGCACGATCTGGAAGGTGCGGGCGATCCCCAGGCGGTTGACCGCATCGGGCCGGAGGCCGGCCAGGTCGGTGCCGGCGAAGGCGAGGCTCCCGGCGTGGGGCGCGAGGACCCCGGTGATCAGGTTGAAGACCGTGGTCTTGCCGGCTCCGTTGGGGCCGATGAGCCCGACCGCCTCACCGGCCTGCACCTCGAGGCTCAGGTCGCGCACCGCCACCGCCCCGCCGAACCGCCGGTCCAGATGGCGGAGGACGAGGAGCGGCCGGCCGTCGCCGTCGGCAACAGCCGGTGGGATGAGGAGCCTTCCCTCCGGCAGCACCAGGGTCGACGTCGTCGCGGCCACCGCCGCCACCGGGCGCGGCGCGATCAGCCCGGCCAGCCCCCGGACCAGGCCGACGGCGCGGCGACGCACCCAGCCCTCGAGGCCCTGCGGCGCGTAGAGGATCACGATCATGAGGAGCGCGCCGTAGACGATGAGATGGACGCCCTGGATGCCGCCACCCCACACCGCCCGCGTGACCTCGGCGATCGGGACCAGGACCACCGCGCCATAGAGGGGGCCGAGCACCGTCCCCAGCCCGCCGAGGACGGCCATGATCACCATCTGGACCGAGAAGTCGAGGCTCATCGTCCGGGTCGGCGTGATGAAGAGGATGAACTGGGCGTAGAAGGTCCCGCCGAGCGCCGTGAAGAACGCCGAGAGCAGCATGGCCGCCAGCTTGGCCCGGGCCGGGTTGATCCCCAGGCTGGCGACGGCATCCTCGTCGTCGCCGATCGCGGCCAGGTAGTAGCCGAGACGCGAGCGCTTGACCGCCCAGCCGACGGCCAGGACGGCCGCCAGCAGGCCGAGGATCACGTAATAGTAGTAGCGCTTGTCCACGAACTGGAAGGCGGCCGGCCGGTGGCCGAGGATGGGCAGGAGCAGGCCGCGCACGCCGTTGATCTCCAGACCGAACAGGCTGTCGGTCAGCTCGGTCCCCACCCGCAGCATCTCGGCGAAGGCGATCGTCACCAGCGAGAAGAAGGCGCCGCGCAGGCGGAAGCAGGGGTAGCCGATCAGGCCGCCGACCGCCGCCGCCACCACGCCGCCGACCAGCATGCCGAGCCAGGGGGAGAGGCCGCCATGGATGGCGAGGAGCGAGGAGGTGTAGGCGCCGATCCCCAGGAAGCCGGCATGGCCGATCGAGTACTGGCCGGCGAAGCCGCCGATCAGGTTCCAGGCCGCCGACAGGTAGGCGAAGAAGAGGACCCAGATGGCGACCTGCAGCCAGTAGTTGTCGTCGGCGAGGAGCACGCGCGTCGCGACCGGGACCAGCGCCACCGCCGCGACGACCAGCGCGTCGAGGCCCAGCCCGATAGCCCGTTCGGTCCGCGTCATCACGACG
>DASYUM010000194.1:0-12563 GCA_036001225.1 Candidatus Methylomirabilota bacterium
TGGGGGAGGCCTCGGAGGGGGCCGTCGAGGCCCCCTCCGACAATCTAGCCGGCCTGGCGGCGGTCGGCCGGCGCTTCGAGCTCCCCGGCGGCCTTGGCCTCCGGATTACCGCGCCGGGCGGCGGCGTTCTCGATCTCGGAGTTGATCTCGGCGCCGACGAGGAGGACCAGGCTCGAGACGTAGAACCAGAGGAGGAGCAGGATCACGCCGCCGATCGAGCCGTAGGTCGCGTTGTAGTTGCCGAAGTAGCGGACGTAGAGCCGGAGGCCGCTGGAGGCGGCCAGCCAGACGACCAGGACGAAGACCGAGCCGGGCGTGACCCACTTCCAGTGCTGCTGGGCGGCCGGCGCGAAATAGTAGACGAGGGCGATCCCGGTGAGGGCGAAGCAGATCACCACCGGCCAGCTCGCGATGTTCCAGACCTCGGTGAAGAGCCAGCCCAGCCCCAGCCAGCCGGCCACGATCTCACCGATCTTGGGGCCGAAGACGAGGAGCACCATGGCCGTCACCACGAAGAGCGAGAAGCCGATCGTCAGGACGACGGAAAGCAACCGGCGCGTCCACCACGGCCGGGGGTCTTCGACTTCGTAGGCCGCGTTGAGCGCGTTCATCATGGAGCCCATGGCGGCCGAGGCCGCCCACAGCGCGGCCACCGCCCCGATGGAGAGCACGCCGCGGCCGGCGCCCCGCACGACCTCGGCCAGCGTCTTGTTGATGAGGGACGCCGCGTCCTCGGGAAGGACGTCGGCCACGTAGCCCATGAACTTCACCATCAGCTCGGGCGAGGGAACGAGGCCGATCAGCGCGGTGAGGAAGAGGAGGCCGGGGAAGAGGGCGAACAGGAAGTAGTAGGAGAGCGCGGCCGCTCGATCCGGCAGCTCGTCGGCCCACACCTCGGCGTACACGCGGCGGGCGAGCTGGGTCACGGAAAGGCCGCCGAGCCGCCACGGTGAGATGTCGGTGGTCGGAGCCCGCCGCGGTCGGAGGCGCAGGACCGACGACTGCGAAGACGCCATGGCTTGACGCCTGACGCGAGCAAGAACGGTACCGCCACTCGCCGTTCCCGTCGGTCGCCAGCCGAGGGCGCGACCGCCACTGGCATCTGCTTTGCTGCTTCCGGAAGCCGATGCGGCTCGCCTCGGCTCCGGCCCGGATTGTCCAGTTCGGCCGGCGACGGTGGATTTGGATCCTCGCCATCGCCGCCGTTCCGGTCATCCTGCTCGTCGCCGCCGACGTCCTCCTCGACGAGCCGTTGCGGCGGGTGGTCGAGCGCGACATGAACGCCCGCCTCCACGGCTATCGGGTGACGCTCCCGGCGCTGGACTTTCGCGTCCTCGGGTTCTCGGTCGCCCTCAAGGACCTCCTCGTCCTCCAGGAGGCCCACCCCGACCCGCCGGTGGCTCGGATCCCGAAGATCGTCGCCAGCGTCCAGTGGAAGGAGCTGGTGTTCGGCCACGTGGTGGCCGACTTCCGCATCGACCGGCCGGTGGTCTACGCCAACCTCGAGCACTTCCGCCAGGAGCAGAAGGACCCGGTGCCGATCAAGGACAAGGGGTGGCAGGACGCGCTGCAGGCCGCCTACCCGTTCAAGATCAACGAGCTGAAGATCGTCGAGGGTGAGGTCGCCTACGAGGACCGGGGCCCCTACCCGCCGCTCCGCGTGAGCCACCTCAACATCGTGGCCCGGAACATCCGGAACATCCATTCGCGCGAGCACACCTACCCATCCGAGCTGCAGGCGACCGCGGTCGTCTTCGACTCGGGGCGGCTCGCCTTCGACGGGCACGCCGACTTCATGGCCGAGCCCCACGCCGCCTTCAAGGGGGACGTCCGGCTGGAGGAGATCACGCTCGGGTACTTCAAGCCGATCACCCAGCGCTACAACCTGACCGTGAGCAAGGGGACCTTGTCGGCCGACGGCACCGTCGAGTACGGCCACGACGGCGCGACGCTGGCTCAGCTCCGCCAGGTGACGGTGGACGGTGCGCTGATCGACTACGTCCACAGCGCCCCGACCAAGGCGGCCGAGCAGCAGACTATCCGCAAGGTCGAGGAAAAGGCCCGGCAGGTCAGCAACGCGCCCGAGACCCTGCTCCGCGTGGATCGGGCCCGCATCGTCAAGAGCACGTTCGGCTTCGTGAACGAGGCGGCCCAGCCACCCTACCGGGTGTTCATCGCCGACACCGACATCGAGGTGAAGAACCTCAGCAACCACATGACGGAAGGGATGGCGGTCGCCAGCCTGCGCGGCAAGTTCATGGGGAGCGGCGCCACCGTGGTGAACGCGACGTTCCGGCCCGAGATGGAGGGGCCCGACTTCGACCTGGCGGTCGCCATCGAGGACACCCAGATGCGGGCGATGAACGACCTCCTGCGAGCCTACGGGAAGTTCGACGTGGTGGGCGGGCTCTTCTCCTTCTACTCCGAGCTGTCGGTGAAGCACCGGCGGATCGAGGGGTACGTCAAGCCGCTCTTCCGGGACCTGAAGGTCTACGACAAGCGCCAGGACCAGGACAAGACGGCGTTCCGGAAGCTCTACGAGAGGCTGGTGGAGGGCGTCTCGAAGCTCCTGGAGAACCGGCCCCGCTCGGAGGTCGCCACCAAGGCCGAGGTCAGCGGCAGCCTGGACGACCCCAAGACGAGCACCTGGCAGGTCATCGTCCGCCTGATCCAGAACGCCTTCTTCAAGGCGATCCTGCCCGGCTTCGACGAGCAGCTCTCCCGCCCCAAACCGTAGCCGCAGTGCCCGGGCGGGCGGGTGACGCGGCGAACGGGCGCCCACCGGGCGCCAAGGTCGTGGTGGCCTGCCCGTCCACGCGCTAGGGTCGAAGCACTCCGAGCGCGGGCTTTGCCCGCGCAACTCTCGGGGGCGGCTCGGAGGGGGGCGAAGCCCCCCTTCGAAAGTTACAAGGTGATCTCGGTGCCGATGCCTTCCTTGGTGAAGACCTCGAGCAGGATGGCGTGCGGGATGCGGCCATCCAGGATGTGGGCCTTGGCCGTGCCCCCCGCCAGGGCCCGGAGGGCCGACTCCACCTTGGGGAGCATGCCGCCGTCGATGACGCCTTCACTGACCAGCCGCCGGGCGTCGGCTTGGGAGAGCGTCGAGATGAGCCCGCCCCCGCGCCCCTTGATGCCCTCGACGTCGGTGAGGTGAATGAGCTTCTCGGCCTTGAGCGCGGCCGCCACCTCGCCGGCGACCAGGTCGGCGTTGATGTTGTAGCTCTCCCCGCCTGGGCCCACCCCGACCGGGGCGATGACCGGGACAAAGCCGTTCTGGGTGAGGAGGTGAATCGCCTCCGGATTGATCTCCTCGACCTCCCCCACCAGCCCGATGTCCACCGCGTCCCCGCCCTCCGTCCGGTGGGTCAGCTTGCGGGCCCGAATCAACGATCCGTCCTTGCCAGAGAGGCCGACCGCCCGCCCGCCGTGGTGATTGATGAGACCCACGATCTCCGTGTTGATCCGCCCGACGAGGACCATCTCGACGATCTCCATCGTCTCCTCGTCGGTGACGCGCATCCCCCCCACCCGCTGCGGCTTCTTGCCCAACCGCTTCATGAACGCGTCGATCTGCGGTCCGCCGCCGTGCACGATCACGGGATTCATCCCGACGTACCGGAGCAGCACGACGTCGCGGGCGAAGTCTTCGGTCAGGTGAGGCGCTTCCATGGCCGCGCCCCCGTACTTGACGACGAGCGTCTTCCCCCAGAAGGCGCGGATGTAGGGCAGCGCCTCCATCAGGATCCCGGCCTTCTCGACCAGTCGTTCCATGGCGTCGGTCACCGCGCCGCTCGTTGACGGGCTTTCAAAGGATGTAGCGGCTCAGGTCTTCGTCCTTGACGACGTCGGCGAGCCGCGCGTGGACGTACCCGGCGTCGATGGTGATCGCTTTCCCGGGCATCTCGGGGGCCTGGAACGAGATCTCCTCCAGCACCCGCTCCAGGATCGTGTAGAGCCGCCGGGCTCCGATGTTCTCCCCCCGCTCGTTGACGCGGCTGGCCAGGTCGGCGATCGCCTCCACCGACTCGGGCAGGAACTGGAGGGTCACGCCTTCGGTGCGCAGTAGCTCGATGTACTGGGTGATGAGCGCATTCCGCGGCTCGGTCAGGATGCGGACGAAGTCGGCCCGGGTCAGCGGATCCAGCTCGACCCGGATGGGGAAGCGCCCCTGCAGCTCGGGGATGAGGTCGGCCGGCTTGGCCACGTGAAAGGCGCCGGCGGCGATGAACAGGATGTGGTCGGTCCGGACCATCCCGTATTTGGTCATGACCGTCGAGCCTTCGACGATGGGCAGAAGGTCGCGCTGGACACCCTCCCGGGAGACGTCGGGGCCATGCCCCCGCTCGCGGCCAGCGATCTTGTCCAACTCGTCGAGGAAAATGATCCCCGAGTTCTCCACCCGGCGGATCGCCTGGCCGGTGACCTCGTCCATGTCGATCAGCTTCTGAGCCTCTTCCTGAGCCAGGATCCGCTTGGCTTCGCCGACCTTCACCTTCCGCTGCTTGGTCCGCGCCGGCAGCACGTTGGAGAGCATCTCGCGGAGATTCTGGTCCATCTCGCCCATGCCGGTCGCCGAGAAGATCTCGATCATGGGCGTGGCCTGCGCCTTGACTTCCAGCTCGATCATCCGCTCGTCCAGACGCCCGGCCCGGAGCTGGCCGCGGAGCTTCTCCTGGGTGGCGGCCCGGTTCGCTTCCGGCGAGACGTCCTCCAGGCTCCCGAAGCCGACGGCGTCGCGGGGCCGGTTCCGCGGCAGCAGGAGGTCGAGCAGGCGGTCCTCGGCGGCCTGGGCCGCCTTCTCGGCGACCGCCTCGGTCATCTCGCCCTTCACCATGCTGACGGCCAGCTCGGTCAGGTCGCGGATCATGGACTCGACGTCGCGTCCGACGTAGCCGACCTCGGTGTACTTGGACGCCTCGACCTTCAGGAACGGGGCCTGGGCCAGCCGGGCCAGCCGCCGGGCGATCTCCGTCTTGCCGACCCCGGTCGGCCCGATCATGATGATGTTCTTCGGCGCCACCTCGTCGCGCAGCTCGGCCGGCAAGTTCTGGCGGCGCCACCGGTTGCGGAGGGCGATGGCGACCGCCCGCTTGGCCCGATCCTGGCCGATGATGTACCGATCCAGCTCGGCCACGATCTGGGCGGGGGTGAGCTGGGCGCCCGCGCTCACGGTCGACTCCTCACCCTTCCCCTCCCCCGCGCGGGCCCGTCATCTCACAGCTCCTCCACCGTGACCTGGTCGTTGGTGTACACGCAGATGCCGGCCGCGATCCGCATCGCCTCGCCGACGATGGCCTTGGCGTCGAGGTCCGAGTGGCCGACCAGCGCCCGGGCGGCCGCCAGCGCGTAGGGACCGCCGGAACCGATCCCGATCAGGCCGTCGTCGGGCTCGATGACCTCGCCGGTCCCCGAGACGATGAACGAGGTGTCGGCATCGGCCACCGCCAGCAAGGCTTCCAGCTTCCTCAACACCCGGTCGGTCCGCCACTCCTTGGCCAGCTCCACCGCCGCCCGCCGCAGGTTCCCGCGATACTCCTCGAGCTTCGCCTCGAAGCGTTCGGAGAGCGTGAAGGCGTCGGCGGCCGTGCCCGCGAAGCCGGCCAGGACCCGGTCATGGTAGAGCTTGCGCACCTTGCGCGCGGTCTGCTTGACGATGGTGGTTCCGATCGACACCTGGCCGTCGCCGCCCATCGCGACCCGGCCGCGGTGGCGGACCGCGACGACGGTCGTGGCCCGGATGACGCCCGGCGGCCGGAGGCGCTTCATGCCCCAGGAGACTGTCGGAGCAGCCGGGCGCGATCTGGCGCCGCCCCGGCCACTCGGATTGACCGCGCGCATCGTGAGGCCAAGCCGCTCGGCGTGGGGTGGTCCGCTTCGAGCGGAGGGGGCCGTCGAGGCCCCCTCCGATTTAGTTCGCCCGCGGGTGGGCCGCATCGTAGACCTTCATCAACCGGGCCGCGTTCACGTGCGTGTACTTCTGGGTCGTCCCCAGCCGGGCGTGCCCCAGCAGTTCCTGGATGAGCCGGAGGTCGGCGCCGGCGTCGAGGAGGTGGGTGGCGAAGGTGTGGCGCAGCGTGTGCGGGCTGACCCGCCGGTGGAGGCCGGCCGCCCGGGCCCGGGCGCGCACGATCCGGTGGAGGCTCCGCGCGGTGAGCCGGCCGCCGCGCTCGTTGAGGAAGAGCGGACCCGACCCGCGGGCCCGCGGCCCGAGGTAGCTCCCCAGGGCCTCCAGCGCCTTTCGCCCGACCGGCACGACCCGCTCCTTGCCGCCTTTGCCGGTCACGCGGACCATGCCTTCGCGCAGGTCCACGTCGGGCAGGTCGAGCCCGGCCAGCTCGGCGACCCGGACGCCGGTCGCGTACAGCAGCTCGACCACCGCGCGGTCGCGGGCGCCGGCCGTCGTCGAGGGAAAGGGGGCCCGGAGGAGCGCTTCCGACTCGTCGATGGGCAGGTGCGACGGCAGTCGCTTCGGCAGCCGGGGCGTCGCCAGCTCGCGGGCCGGGTTGGCCCGCGCGCGCCCCCGGCGCATCAGGAAGCGATAGAAGCTGCGGAGCGTGGCCAGGCGCCGGGCCACCGAGGTGCGGGCCAGCCCGCGCTCGTGGAGGTCGGCCAGGTACGTCCGGAGCGTCCGGGCATCGGCGTGGAGCAGGCTGCCCAGGCGGCGGGTGGCCAGAAAACGCGCGCAGTCGGCGAGGTCGGCCCGGTAGCCACGCACCGTGTGGCGGGAAGCGCCGCGCTCCACGGTAAGGTACCGGAGGAACTGTTCGACGGCCCGGTCAAACGTGCTGCCGCCCGACACGGCAACGCCCCCGGCGTTTACGGACCGAGTGGGGCGGCGGGAATCAGCCCGGGATTCATCCTTCGTCCGCCTCGCGACGATAGCCGCACCCTTCCCGCCAGCAGACCAGGAAGCGCTTGCCGCGAGCGCCCCGGGCGAGCAGGAAGGGCGCACCACATTTCGGGCACGGGCTCGGGATCGGCCGCTGCCAGACCACGAACTTGCAGTTCGGGTAGTTCGCGCAGCCGTAGTAGAGCTTGCCCCGCTTGGAGCGGCGCTCGGTCAGCTCGCCTCCGCACCCCTCCTGGGGGCAGGCGATCCCGATGGTGATCGGGCGCGTGGTCTTGCACTCGGGGTAGCCTGAGCAGGCGATGAAACGCCCGAAGCGCCCCTCCTTGTAGACCATGGGCCGGCCGCAGGCCGGACAGTCGATACCGGCCGGCTGCGGCTCGGCCGGCCCGTTGTCGCCGACGTTCCGCGTGTACTTGCACTCGGGGTAGCGCTCGCAGGCCAGGAAGCGTCCGAAGCGGCCCCAGCGCTCGAGGAGCTGGCCCTCGCCGCACTGCGGGCACGTCTCGTCCGTCGGCTTCCCCTTCTTCAGGTCGTCCATCTCCCGGTGGGCGCGCTTGAGGTCCTTGACGAAGCGACCGTAGTACTCGCGGACCGTCTCCACCCACTTGCGCTCGCCTTCCTCGATCTCGTCGAGCGACTCCTCCATCTGGGCGGTGAAGGCCACCTCGAGCAGGTCGGGGAACGCCTCCACGAGCAGGCCGGTCACCACCTCGCCCAGGTCGGTGGGGGTGAGGGTGCCCCGGTCGCGCTTGACGTAGCCGCGCTTCTGGATCGTGGTGAGGATCTGGGCGTAGGTGGACGGGCGCCCGATTCCCTTCTCCTCCAGCTCCTTCACCAGCGAGGCCTCGGTATAGCGCGGCGGCGGCTGGGTGAAGTGCTGCTTGGGCTCGAGCCGGACGAGGTCGAGCCGCTGCCCGGCCTCGAGCGGCGGCAGCCCGGAGACCTCGGCCTCCTCCTCGGCGGGGGCCGCGCTCTCGTCCGGCGCCTCGATGTAGACGGCCATGAACCCCGGCTCGCGCAAGGCCGAGCCCTGAGCCCGGAACAGGTAGGGCCCGGCGGCGATGTCCACGGTCAGCGTGTCGTACAGCGCGGCCCGCATCTGGCTGGCCAGGAACCGCTCCCAGACCAGCCGGTAGAGCGCGAGCTGATCCCGGGACAGGAAGCGGGCGACGGCGTCCGGCGCGTGGTCGATGAGCGTCGGCCGGATCGCCTCGTGGGCCTCCTGGGCGGACTTTCGCGCCCGGTAGACCGGCGGCCGCTCGGGGAGCGTCTCGGCCCCGAACCGAGCCGCGATCACCCCCCGCGCCTCGTCCTGGGCCTCGGACGCGATCCGGGGCGAGTCGGTCCGCATGTAGGTGATGAGCCCGACCGGGCCCTCGCTCCCGATCTCCACCCCTTCGTAGAGCTGCTGGGCCACCAGCATGGTCTTGGACGTCGAGAAGCGGAGCTTGCGGGCCGCTTCCTGCTGGAGGGTCGAGGTGATGAAGGGCGGCGCCGGGTTCTTTCTCCGCTCGCCGCGGGCGACCTCCTGGACGACGAAGGGAAGGCCCGAGACCTCGCCGATGATCGCCTGGGTGTCCGCTCCGGTCGCCAGCGACACCTTCTCGCCGGCCTTCTCCCGCAGGGTGGCCTCGAACTCCGGCGGCGCCGCGGCGGCCAGGTGGGCGTGGAGGCTCCAGTACTCCTGAGGGACGAACTCCCGGATGGCCCGCTCGCGCTCGACGACCAGCCGGACCGCCACCGACTGTACGCGGCCGGCCGACAACCCGCGCCGGACCCGCTCCCACAGGAGCGGGCTGATCTTGTAGCCGACCAGCCGGTCCAGGACGCGCCGGGCCTGTTGGGCGTCCACCTTCTTCTGGTCGATCTTGCCCGGCCGGCTGAACGCCGCCTTGACCGCCTTCTCGGTGATCTCGTTGAAGAGCACCCGGTACACGCGGTCGCTCGGGATCTTCACCTCGGAGGCGACGTGCCAGCCGATGGCCTCCCCCTCCCGGTCGGGGTCGGTCGCCACGTAGAGGGCCTGCGCCTTCTCGGCGGCCTTCTTCAGCTCCTGGAGGACCTTGGCCTTCGCCTTCAGGGTCACGTACTGGGGCTTGAAGTTCTTCTCGATGTCCACCCCCAGCTTGCTCGACGGCAGATCCTTCACGTGACCGAGCGAGGCTTTCACCACGAAGCTCGGATCCAGGTACTTCTGAATCGTCCGCACCTTGGTGGGCGACTCGACGACGACGAGCGAACGACGGGGGGCCGGCATGGCCTAGCTCATCCCCACGCCGGGCCGAGAACCGAGCAGATCAAGGACGCAGGAAGGCGCGCCGCAGGACGTCGCGGGGCTGGGGCCCCGCCGTCCGAGGCGCGCGACCCCAAAGACCGCGGCGAGGCGTATGCCGCGCACGCGAGCCACCGGACGTCGCGGGGCTGGGGCCCCGCCGTTCGGGGCGAGCCACCCGACGTTGAGCCGCGCTGAGGGCCGAGGACGCAGAGATGCGACGGTTATCGGCACGGCCTTACGCTTTCACGTAACGCTGCCCCGGCAGCTGCCTCACCAGGCCGCGGAGCTCCATCGCCATGAGCGAGGCGGCGACCTCGCCGGCCGGGAGCCCGGTCTTGGCGATGACGTGATCGATCGCCACCGGCTCGTCGCCCAGGAGCGGCAGCAGCCGGGACTCGGTGGCGCTGCGAAGGCCGGCGGCCGCGCCGCAGGGATCCCCGCCCACGGGCGGGACCGGGCGCAGCGCCTGCCGCCAGATGGCCGGCCACTCCGCGACCACGTCCTCCCAGGCCCGGACCAGCTTGGCCCCGTCCTGAATCAGCCGATTGGTGCCCTCGCTCACCAGCGAGGAGACGTTGCCCGGCACCGCGTAGACCTCGCGCCCCAGCTCGCCGGCAAACCGCGCCGTGATCAATGCCCCGCTCTTCTCGGCCGCCTCGACCACGACGGTACCGAGCGTGAGCCCGGCGATCACGCGGTTGCGGATCGGGAAGTGCGCGGCCAGCGGCGGCGTCTCCATCGGGAACTGCGAGACGACCGCGCCGGCGCCGGCGACGTTGGTCACCAGCGGGCGGTTCTCGGGTGGGTACACGACGTCCACACCGCTGCCGAGCACGGCCAGCGTACGGCCGCCCGCGGCGAGGGCGCCGCGGTGGGCCGCGGTGTCCACTCCGCGAGCGAAGCCGCTGACCACGGTCACCCCACGGGCGGCCAGGTCGCCGGCCAGCCGCTCGGCCACCTTCACTCCATAGGGGGTGGGGCGCCGGGAGCCGACGATGGCAACTGCCAGCCCGTCCTCGCGGACCGGCGTCCCTCGCACGAAGAGGAACGGAGGCGGGAGTGGCGCCTGCTTGAGCGCGGCCGGGTAGTCGGCATCGTCGAGAGTGATCAGGCGGGCCCGGCTCGTCTCGGCCGCCGCGCGCTGTCGCGCCGACGCGGCCCGCGCGTCGAACCCGATCACCGCCCTCGCCAACTCGTCCCCCACCTTGCTGGCCAGCGCGCGCCGCGAGGCGCGGAAGAGCTCGACCGGCGGCCCGACGGCGAGCAGCTCGTGGTAGCGCCGCGCGTTCCAGCCGACCTCGGGAACGAGGGCGAGCGCCACCCATGCCCACCGTTCAGCACTGGCATCGTCGGTGTCCATCCCTTTCCACCATACACCAGATCGCAAGGGCGGATGCCCGAGCCCGCCCGCGGACCCGGCCGAAAAGTAGCGGCCATAGTACACAGGCGGCGGAAGCCGAGTCAAGGAACGGGGCCGGGCAGCGAGGCCGGAGTGTCGCATGTCGTCGGGCCGCCGTCGACGATGACGCCGGCGGCGCGCGTGGATGACTACCTGGTGTCCCCGCCCGGGCTGGGCTTGGGCGCCCGCGAGACCTCGCGCTGGGCGAGTCGGGCCTTCTGGGCCGCTTCGCTCTGGGGGAAGTCGCGAAGCAACTGCGCCCACACCTCGCGAGCGCGGTCGGCACGCTTGAGCGCCCGGTGGGCGAGGCCGAGCTTGAAGAGAGCCTCCGGAGCCTTCTCGCCCTTGGGGGCGAGGTCGAGCGCCTTCCGGTACTCGGCGGTGGCGTGCTGATAGTCGCGCGCGTTGTAGTAGGCCTCGCCGATCCAGAACTGGGCGCTGCCGGCCAGCGGGTGCGACGGATAGCGCGCGACGAAGTCCTCGAAGTCGATAATGGCCTGGGCCAGCTCCCCGCCCTTGAAGCTCTCCATGGCCCGATTGAAGAGGTCGTCGGCGGCCAGCGAGGCGGTCCGGGCCGCCGATCGGCCGCCGCGGTCGCGGCGGGCGCCGCCGGTGCTGGAGACGGCTTCCAGTCGCGCCACCTGGTCGGCCAGGCCGCCCATCGTCTGCTCGACGGCCCGCACGGCGCCGGCCAGGTTCTCCACCCGCTTGTCGGTGGCGGCGGCGCGTTTGCCCAGCTCGTCGAGCCCCTCCCGCTGGACGCGGTCGCGCTCGCGGAGGGCGCCGTCGAGGTCGCGCCGGAGCCCCTCCAACTGGGCCCGGAGCGCGGCCACCTCGCTGCGCAGCTCCTCGGTGCCCCGGTTCAACTCCGCCAGCCGCTCGTGGTTCAGCCGCGACTCGTCGCCGAGTCGGCGCACCGTTCCCGAGCCGGCGCAGCCCGCGAGGGCCACCAGCGCGCATCCCAGCACGACTGCTGCTCGCCGCATCGGATCGCTCCGGCCCGCACCGTAGCACCCGCACAGAACCGCTGTCAAGTTTCCGGCGCTCAGCCGGACGTCCGGAGCGGGGTCCGCATCCGCTCGGCGGCGCGCCGATCCGGCGTCAGGCGATCCGAGGTGAATGGCGCTACTGCTTGTCGGCCGTCAGCCGATTGGTCTCTGATAGGCAATCGGTGTTGATTCCCGAGAACACAGCGTCCAAGCTGCTGGCTGTCGTGTCGATCCGCATCACTCCAGTGAAGACCGCTGGGGCGCACGGTCCGGGAAACGCGGCCGTACCAGTGGTGACAGTGACTGAGAAGACGACGCGTCGGCCGGTAGGAGGAGCTCCCAGATGGAGGGCCGTCAGGGTGCCGTCGGCGATGCCGTCGTCGTTGATATCACAGTCTGAATAGGATGAATCCGTGCAGAAGACGCCCGCGCCAGTCAGGTCTCCACCGCTGTCTTGGACAAGGTCTATTATGATTGCCGAAGCGCAGGGGTTCCCCGGCAGCGGGTAGAGGGGACCGCACCGGTTCGAGACGACGACGCCTTTCCAGGTTCCCGACGCGTCGTAGGCTAGGGCCGTTCCACTCGCGACGATGACCAGGGCCACCCCGAGGATCAGCGAGAGAATCGTCGTGGCCTTCATGCTCAACCTCCTTTTCGTCCACGAGCAGACCGTCCCGTCGGTCAGCTCGTTCAAAGCTCGTTCACCCTTCCCAACAGGTTGATGGCAGTCCTTCTGGCGAAGCCTGGGCCTGTGCGACCCCGTACTTGTCGGGTTGGTCATCTGACCGGGTTGGTCATCTGACCGTGCCATGCAGACACACCGCCGCCGCGCCGCCGCCGCGTCGCCCCCGCTGCTCATGTCTCCGCTCCCTGTGCGGTGTTCCAGATCACGTCGGGCGCCACGCGAGTCGCTCGATGCGGCCGAGAATCTGCCGAAACAGGCGCGGCGTCAAGTGGCTTTCGGAGCGGCCAGGCGGCGAAAGACGGGACAACCGTCGTCCGGAGCGCCCCGAACAGCCCGCCCAGGCCGGCGGCCAGCAGCCAGGCCAG
>DASYUM010000195.1:0-2162 GCA_036001225.1 Candidatus Methylomirabilota bacterium
AGCCCGCTCCGCGAGAGCCTGAACGTGGCGCTCCTGAGGGTGACGACCCAGCCGGCCTGGCGCGACATCCAGTTCCGCTACCTCGGTCACTGACCTGAACTCGGAGGGGGTGTTCCGACACCCCCTCCGAGGTTCAGCTCAGGGGCGCCGGAACCGCTCGAGGTCGGTCAGGTCGCGGTCGTCCTTCCTGAACGAGAAGGCGTCGGGCTCGGCGAGCGGCGACGTCATCCCCGGGGACCAGACGTGGGGCGTCACGAAGACCATGACCTCCGCCCGGGTGGTCTCGGCCTGCTGTTTGGCCGCCAGCAGGTTCAGGAGCGGCACGTGGCGGAGCCACGGGAGCCCGGCGTTGCTGGTCGTCTGACGGTTCAGGGTGAGGCCGGCGATGATGATGCTCTGGCCGCTCTCCACCAGCATCGCGGTGTTGGCCTGATTCTTGTCCACCTCGGCCGCGATGTTGGGGCTGACCGAGGGAACGAACAGGGAATCCTGCACGCTGACGTCGAGCCGGACCATACCCTCCGGCAGCACGGTGGGGGTGATGTTCATGATGATGCCGGCCGAGATCCCGTTGGGCGTGACGACGGTAGCGCCGAACTGGGCCGACTGGACGATTACGTAGCGGTCACGCGTGATGTTGATGGCCGCGCTCTTCCCGCTGAGGGTGGCCAGGAACGGGCGTGAGATGAGCCGGGCCTTCTCGTGCTGGACCATGACGTCGATGAGCGCGGTGAAGGCGCGCCTGTTGGCGGCGCC
Source organism: Candidatus Methylomirabilota bacterium (assembly GCA_036001225.1). Classification (GTDB taxonomy): domain Bacteria; phylum Methylomirabilota; class Methylomirabilia; order Rokubacteriales; family DASRDR01; genus DASYUM01. The sequence goes on from DASYUM010000195.1 coordinate 757, forward strand.
GGCGGTGTAGGTGAAGGTCAGGGCCTTCTGGCCGACCAGGCCGATGGCCGTCGTGAGGGCGCTGATCTCTCCGCTGGCGAAGTTCTGCAGATCCGTGCCCAGCTGCTCCAGAGCGTCGGCGTCGAACTCGACAACCAACGCCTCGATCACGACGTGAGCCGGCTCGTGGTCGGCTTGGCGGAGGAGCCGGGCGGCCTTGCCCACCTCGTCGATGCCGCCGACCAGGGAGATGGCGTTGGTGTAGGGTTGCTGCCCGAAGGTGATGACGCGGGTGCCGGCCGGCTGGCTCAAGGGGTACAGGCCATCCAGGAACGCGGCGGCCGCCGCGGTATCCAGGTACCGGAGCGGAACCGTGATGCCCGTCCACGGCCGGGGCGCTCCCAGCCCGGGCGGCGCGAGTCCGGGGAGCAAGCCCGGGAGGATCGGCGCGCCCGGCGGGGCCGGAGGCGCGGCTGCCGCGGGCGGGCTCGGCGGCGCGGGGGTCGCCGGGGGGGCCGGCGCGGCCGAGGCGGCGGTTTCGCCCGGGCCCCCGGGACCGATGACCAGCACCGAGTCCTTGACGGCCGCGGACAGGCCGTGGGGCTCGAGCAGCCGATTGAGGGCCGGGAGGACCGGCAGGGCATCGAATCGGGCCGTCACCCGCGCCGCCGGCAGCGGGGCTTCGATCGAGTACGGCAGATCTCCGTCGTCCAGCACCCGGCGCACCACGGGCTCCAGCGGAGCCCGCTCGAGGTCGACGCTCACCGTGGACGCAAACAGCGACGGCCCCTTGCTCACCGCCAGCTTGCGGAACATCTGGCGCTCGCGGGCCTGCCGCCGCTCCTCCAGGAGCACGTTCTGCTTGCGGTACGCGTCGAGCACCGCCGCCAGATCCTTCGCGTCCCAGGTCGGCGTCGACACGCATCCGGCCAGGATGGCGGCCAGCAGAGCGCAGAGCGGGGCGGCGAGACGCGAGCGCTTGGCCACCGGCATGACGCTCCTTTCGGGTCGCGTCGGCGTGGACCGTTCCGGAGTGCCGGCGCGCGGCCGAGTGTAGGAGGAGTCGGGAGGCCTTGTCAAGAAGATGCGGGCGACGGAGCCGCCCGCCGGCCAGGCGCGTGTCGGAGTAACCCGGCGGCTCGCCCCGAGCGCGCGCCGCGTCGGGCAGCGCTCCGAGCGGCGGCTGTGCCGCCGCAACCGAGGGGGGCATCGGGGGGTCTTCCGAGACCCCCCGAGCAACTAGGCCACGACGCGCTCGCCGATGCTCTTCCAGGCCCACACGCACTCGCGGGCCGCGCGTCGGGCCTCGTAGGTCTTCCACGGGTCATCGCAGTACCGCTCGACGAGGCTGGCGATTCGCCGGTCGACGTCACTCGCGATGCTCCCCTGGTAGCGCAGGTATCGCAAGGCGGGCTCGGGTACCGCAT
>DASYUM010000196.1:0-8385 GCA_036001225.1 Candidatus Methylomirabilota bacterium
CCCGCCCGGCTCACCCGCATGGCGCCGCTCCTTCCCGCCGCCGCTGGTACGGGCTCCGGCCCGCGCGCGGTGGCCGCCAGTATACACCCCGCCCCGATCGGCTGTCCGCGGCGTCTAGGTCACGGTCCGGCTCCTTCAGGACCGCAGCCGGAAGCCGAGCGCGGTGGCACCAGCCAGGCAGGCGGCCAGGAGGCCGAACATCGGCGGGTACCCGAGGACGTGGGCCAGGTAGCCGAAGCCCATGGCGCCGGCGGCCTGCCCGGTCAGGATGAACGCGCTGAACACGCCGATCATCAGTCCCCGCCGCTCCTCGGGCGTCAGGTCCATCACCAGCGCGCTCAGCGCGGGATAGAGGAAGCCATGGGCGGTACCCGCGAGCAGTCCCGTCACCACCAGGAGGGGCCCGGCCGGCGCCCCACCCCGCGCGACCAGCGGGCCCATCACGGCGAGGACGATCGCCGCCGTCGTCTGGAGTCCGAGGGCGGGAACGATGATGAGTCGTCGTCCCACCGTGTCGATCAGGCGGCCGGCCGCCGCCCGCACGGTCAGCGCCCCCAGCGAGTAGGCGATGGCGAAGAGCCCGATCCGCTCGACCCCCAGCGTGGCCGCGTAGGTGGGGAGGAACGTGAAGACGACGCCGGTCCCCAGCCCGAACGACAAGCCGAGGGCCATCGGCACCCGCGGCGCCGTCAGGATCCCGCCGAGAAGGCCGGCCAGCCCCACCGGGCTCGCCGGGCGGCGGGTGGGCAGCTCGCCGAGCCGGGTGGTCACCAGGAGCGCGGCCGCGGCGAGGGCGGCGGCCGCGGCGAAGAAGACCCGGAACCCGTAGGCCTTCACCACCACCTCGCCCAGCGCCGGGCCCAGGGCGGTCGAGGTCAACCCCGAGATCCCGAAAATGCCGAGCGCCTGGCCGCGCCGCTCGGCCGGCACCAGGGTCACGACGAAGGCGAAGCTGGCGATGAAGTACATCGAGCTGGCCAACCCCTGGAGCACGCGCAGGAGTGCCAGGAGGGGGAGCGCGTCGGGCGCCAGCGCGAAGAGGAGCGAGGCAATGGCCGCCAGCGCGGCCCCGCCCAGCATGAACGGACGGCGGCCGACCCGATCCACCCACACGCCCACCACCGGCTGGCAGACGATGGCGGTGCCGCTGTAGAGGCCCATGATCAGGCCCAGCCCGGCCTCGGTCGTGCCGAGCTGCTTGAGGTGGAGCGGGAGTAGGAAGTAGGCGGCGAGATTGGTGAAGAACAGGAAGTTGCCGGCGGCCGCCGTCAGGAACGGCCCCGTGAAGATGGGCGGCGCGCCCACTCGCCCCGCCTAGCCCGAACTCTTCACAACGGCGTGACGAGGAACCGGCGTCCCCAGGACAATGATGATCGCGCCTAGCGAAACGGCGACAGGTACTGCTGGCTCTTGACGTGGAGCAGGCCGCGCGCGGTGAGCCGCAGCGCCGGGATCGCCTGGAAGGTGAGCGTCTCCAGGGGCAGGAGGGGGTTGGCGAATGGGCAACCGAGCGCCCGCGCGGCCTCGCCGAAGGCGGTGAGCCCCCGCGCCACGTCGGCCAGCGGCGCCGGCGAGGCAAAGCCGCCGATCGGGAACGCCAGCTCGGCCCGCACCGCGCCGGCGCCGTCGGCGACGACGAGCCCACCCCGCAGCTCGATCACGCGTCGGACCGCGGCCGCGAGCGCCGCGGGCGAGGCGCCGACGGCGACGAGCTCGGCGGCGTCGAACGACACCGAGGAAGCGAGCGCCCCTTCCCGCAGTCCGAAGCCGCGGACGACACCCAGCGCGCGGAGCCCGGTGCCGCGCTGGTTCAGCGCGACGGCGAGCAGGCAGTCCCGGGCCGGATCGGCGGCCACGGCGCCGTCCCGCACCGGCAGCTCGGCCTCGTCCTCCCAGGTCAGGATCTGGCCCGCCGTCCGGATCACGCGTACGCGCGCGGCGAGCCCCGCCGCCGGCAGGCGGAAGGTCGCCAGCTCGATCGGTCCGACCCGCAGTCCCTGGTACAGACCGGGCGGCATCACGGCCGGCGGCAGCGGGAGCAGGCAGCGGCCGTCGCGGGCCGCCACCCGGCCGCGCGCGACGACGACCTCCGGCCGCACCGTCCGGAGGTCGGGCAGCACCAGGAAGTCCGCGACGCGCCCGGGGGCGATGGCGCCCAACTCGGTGTCGAGCCGGAAGTGCTCGGCCACGTTGAGGCTCGCCATCTGGTAGGCGGTGACCGGTGGGAAGCCGAGGTCGATGGCCCGCTGGACGATGCCGTCCATGTAGCCGTGGACGAGCAGGTCGGGCGGCCACACGCCGTCCGAGGCGAGCGCCGCGCGGCGGAGCGAGAGACCCTGATCCAGGATCGCCGCCACCGCCTCGAGGTCGCGGCGCACCGAGCCCTCGCGAATCAGGACGCACATCCCGAGCCGCAGGAGGTCCACCGCCTCCTCCCCCGTGATCGGCTCGTGGCAGGAGCCGACCCCGGCGGCGACAAAGGCGGCGAGCTTCGCGTCCCGGGCGCCGGCCGAGTGGCCTTCCACCGTCTTGCCGAGCGCCCGCGCCCGCTCGAAGAGGGGGAGGAGCCGCTTCGGCTCCGCCAGGAGGCGGTGCCAGTAGACCTCGCCCAAGCCGAGGACACCGGGTGAGTCGAGGAGCGCGGCCAGGTCCGCCTCCGAGATGACCGGCTGGCCGGTCCCGTCGTCGGTCGTGAGGTACGCGATGACCGGCGCGGTGGCATAGGCGTGGATGGGCTGGGTGGCGAGGACGTCGAGCATCCACCGGGCGCCGGCGGCGCCGAGGGCCGCGGCCGGCTGGCCCATCTCGGTGATCAGCGTGGTGAGCCCGCGCGGGATCGCCTCCCGGAGCAGCTCGGGAATGGTGACCAGCGAGTCGGCGTGAGTGTGGCCATCGATGAAGCCGGGGACGAGGACCCGGCCGCGGGCGTCGAGGCGCTCGGTGCCGGGACCGGCGAGCGCCGATAGATCGGGCCCGACCGCGGCGATGCGCTCGCCGGCTACCGCGACGTCCCACCGGCAGAGCTCGGCGGTGTAGACGTTCACGACGATGCCGCCGGTGACGAGGAGGTCGGCCGGCGCGTCGCCGAGCGCGACCTGCATCAGACGGCCGCGCTCGCTCACGAGGCTGGCGTGATCAGCAGGGTCCAGGCCCGGCGACGGGCCCAGCTCCGTTCGAACTCCGCGTAGGACACGATCCGGTAGGGGGTCGTGCCGGAGTGCAGCACCACCGCCCGCGTCCGGTCGTCGTATCCGAGCAGGACGGCGAAGTGGGGAACGGGGTAGCCCGTGACGCCGAGGTCCTGGAAGACGATCAGGGGACGGTCGCGCCGGAGCTCGTCCTTGACCCGCTCGAGCGTCCCCGCGAACGACCGGGCCTGGAAGCCGCGGCGTCGCGCGTAGAATTCGAGGTCCAGGTTCAGCGTCCCCCGGATCGACGGCAGATAGAGCTCGCGCGCGATCTCGTCCTGGCCGACGGCGGCGCCGTAGTACTGGAGGACCATCGCCAGCGTGGCCGGACCGCACTGGAACTCTTCCTGGGGGATGAAGGGGACCGTGCTGATCAGGTGGGCGTGGCCGCCGGAGACGCTCGCGCGCACGGTGTCGAGGGTGGTCCGGGAGGCACAGCCGGCCGCAAGGAGGAGCATCGCGACGAGGAGTGCGCAGACCAGTTCGAGCCGCTCGCGCATCGCCTTTACTATATACCCGGGTCAGCGGGGGCTTCCGCGCCCGACGTGCACGGCGCGCGTGCCGACGCCACTCGTCAGTCGGCGTCGTCGATCTCGACGAACACTACCCCACGCTCGCGGTCGGGCACCGCGAACCCCGTTGCGGGATTGGTGATCGCTCGAGAAGCGCTAGTCGGGCTGACGGCGGAGTCTACGCCGTCTGCATTCAGTCGGCGTTGCTCGCGAGGAGGCCGGTGAGCCAGGCGATGTCGATCGAACGAATCACGGATCGCTACAATCTCGCGTCATTCCACACTTGTGGCACACGATCTTGCAGTGTCGCTCTTCCATCCGCTCGCCGCAGCAGTCGCACAGGTAGACCCATTCCCTGGTCAGGGGGGGAGACGATTCTCGGCCTCGATTATCCATGGCGGGCAGCGTCTCACCGTCGGCGGGCGGAAGTCAAGATCACGGTGCCGTACACTAGCGGCATCCCATGGAAATGCCGGACAGGGTGACCGAGACCCGATGACGGCCGTGTTGATGGAGCAGCGTCTGCGCGAGGCGCTCGCCGAGGCGACGCGGGGGCGAGTCACCTTCGCCCGTGACTTCCAGGGCTTCCCGGGGACCGTCCACGGCGGCGCGGTGGCGGCGCTCTTCTATCGGGTGACCACGCCTCGGCCGCCCGTCCACCTCCGCGTGGATCTCCTGCGCGGCGTGCCGACGGAGCGGCCCCTTCGCCTCACGACCGGCCGCCAGGGCGCCCGGGCCCGGCTGGCCCTGGCCGACGGGGACCGGCCGCTCGCCGAGGCCGAGCTTTCGCGCCAGGAGGTGTCCCCGGTCGATCCCGCGCCGACGCTGGCGGCGTGGCGCGCCGGCCATGCCGCCGCCGCCGAGGTGCCGGGGACGGCGACCTGTCTGGCCTGCGGCTCCGCCAATCCGCTCGGCCTCGGCGTGCGCTTCCACGTGGACGACCGCTTCCTCTGGCGCGAGTACACTCCGCGGGAGGTCTACCGCGCCGCCGACGGCTCACTCCACGCCGCGCTGGTGACCATCATGCTGGACGAGCTCGGATGGTGGCTCGGCGCGCTCGCTCAGGGCGAGTGCGGCGTCACGACCGAGGTCGCGGTCACCGTCTACCGGCGGCTCCCGTTCGCGCCGCTTCTCGTCATCGGCGACCGCACGGTCGTCACCGCCGACGAGGATCGGCGGGGCCGCTACACGCGCGGACACGGCTGGCTCTGCACGACCGACGGGACATTGCTCGCCGCCGCCGACGTGCGCTTCGCAGGCAGTCGCGCCTACACCAAGCGCCTGCTCGACGCATTCCTGGAAACTACCGAGCCGGAAACGTTCTTTCGTCTCTTTCCGAACGCGCGCGCGCTGGCCGCGCGGGGCGATGGGGCCGGCTGGCGTCCCAGATAAGATTATGCTTGCAACCTCCCGCGGATTCGGGCAAAATGCCGGCCGAGGCTCGGGACGGCATGAAAAGCATCATCGTCTATACCAGGCAAGTAAAGGCGCAGAATCTTTACCCGAAACGCATCATTTCCCCTCCGGCTCCCAACAAGTGCTGCGGCAGCCGCATGGAGGTCCTGGGTCGGCCTCGCGTCGACGAGCATGGGCGGCGTTTTTGCTATAAACGGTGCAAGGTTTGCGGCTTCGCCCTCCGCTACTTCCTCGAGCCGGTGCCCTCGATCCTGATCCCGCCCACCTCCGACCAGAAGGGACGTAAGCCCGCGCCGATCAAAGAGCGGACGACCGTGCACCCGATCCACCCCCCGGCACGGCGCCCGCAGCCGGCACCCCGAAAGCCCGCCCCGAGCCGTCATGTCCGGCGGAAGCCGCCGGCCCGACGCCCCCACGCCGTCCAGGCCGGCCGGAAGGGAAACGCCCGGCGCCGCCGGTAGGCGGGGCCGGAGCCTGGCTGACTCCGCATTCCGGCGGTCGGCACCCCGACCCGCCGCCGTCGGTCACGCAGGCTGAGGGATCGAGAAGGATCGGCGATGCTCAAAGAGTTCAAAGAGTTCGCCCTGCGGGGGAACGTCGTGGACCTCGCGATCGCGCTGGTCCTCGGCGCCGCCTTCGGCAAGATCGTCACCTCCTTCGTGACCGACATCCTGATGCCGCCGATCGGGCTGGCGATCGGGCGGGTCGACTTCGCCAGCCTGTTCATCACCCTCGGGCCCGGGTCCTACGCCACCCTGCAGGCGGCGAAGGCGGCGGGCGCGCCCACCATCAACTACGGCCTGTTCCTCCAGGCCATCGTCGACTTCGTGATCGTCGCGTTCGTCATCTTCCTGCTCGTCCGGCAGCTCAACCGGATGCGCCGGCCGGCGGCGGCGCCGGCGACGCGGGAGTGCCCGTACTGCGCCTTGCCCGTGGTCCTCAAGGCGACGCGCTGCCCTCACTGCACCTCCGAGGTGGCGGCGGCCGCCCGCTGAGCCGGTGGTCTTGTCCGGTCTTGATCGTGGCCAATGCTGTGACTCCCCGGCGGGGAGCAACATCGAGATGGGAGTGGACGAGAGATGGAACGACCTTTGGAGTGGCATTTCTGGTCGGCCGAGCAGATCGTGGAGGCCCTGCCTGATCTCCTGGCGGCCGTCGAATCCCGTCTGGCCGAGTTTCCTGACGAGCACCGGGAGAAGAACCGGACCGCCGTCGAGTCGCTGAGAGCGGACTCGCCGACGCCCGCTCAGATTCGCGACGGCTCCCGGAGCCGGGACCTGGTCACCGTCGGCTTCGCGCTCGACGTCCTCGGGCGCCGTGTCGGGGCCGCCGGCGACATCGCCGAGAGCCTCCGGCTCTTCGAGGCCGCTCACGAGCTCTTCCGCGGTAGTAACCCGCTCCTGCGGGCGACCAAGCCGATGCGCCAGACCGTCAGCAACGCGCTCCGGGTGCTGCTGCTCCACGAGACCGCCCGCAGTCGGACCGGCGAGGCCACCGCCGCCACGGTCCGCGACCGCCTCCACGGCCTGGTCGCGTCGGCCTGGGGCACGGTGCCGCCCCAGCTCGCGCTCACCATCAACGAGCTGATCCTGACCGAGCTGGAGCGGATCCGCGCCGCCGCCGAGAGCGACCCGGCGCTCCTGGAGCGGCTCGTCCGCGACAACATCGAGAGCGTGCTGGGCATGGAGATTCCGACCCGGCTCGAGCGGCTGCGCCGGCAGTGGGAGGAGCTGGGCCACCAGCTGGCCCCCGACCTCGCCCGCAAGGCCCAGCGGACGCTGCGCCGCCCCGAGGACCTCTCGACGGTGGTGCCCGCCGCGGTGTGGTCCGCGATCCAGCAGGCGGTGGAGCGCGGGGACGCCGAGGCACTCGGCCATGCCCTCGAGGACGTGGCCGACGAGCTGGAGATGAACCTCCGCCTCCGCCTCGACGCCAAGGCCGACTACCGGGAGCCCGCCTCCGAGCTGCGGGTGACCGGCGGGCCCGATCCCGCCTTCCTGGAGGCTCGCGAGCTGCTCCTCCGCCAGGACCCGCGGGCGCTCGACGAGTTCAACAACATCCACTACCGCCGTAGCCACAACACGATCGCCAAGGAGTGGTACGCCTACGCGCTGAGCCTGTTCGGGCGGGCGAGCGACATCCACGACATCATCGAGCTGCTGGAGGACGCAATCGCCTCGCCCCACTACCGACCCGAGCGTGGCTGGACGGCCCGGTGGAATCTGGCCGCCGCCCTCCGCCGGCTCCCCTCCCGGGCGGCCGAAGCGCTGGACGTGCTGCTTCCGGTGCTGGAACTGGACGCGCACACCGCCGAGGTCTTCGAGCTGTGTCTGCTGTGGGCCCTCGAGCAAAACCGGCACGACGTGCTGGGCGAGCTCCTGCTCAAGGCGCGCTACCACGAAGCCGACCTGCTGGCCGCGCTCCAGGACGTCGAGGCCCTGCGGGAAGGCGGACGTCAGGCCGGTTTCCGGGACCACTTCCGGCGGATCAACCGGATCCTGCGCGATCCCGATCGGGTCTTCCCCGATCCCAAGGAGCGGCTCACCTTCGACGAGCTGGATCAGCTCACCCGTGACTTCGTCGAGACCTCGCTCATCGCCGCCGGCGTCGAGTGGTTCCGCCAGCGTGTGGCCTACGGAAGCGAGGGGCGCGTCTTCAAGAACTGGGAGTGCGCGGCCGCGCTCAACGAGGCGGCCGGCGACCTCGCCGCCGCCTGGCGCTGCCGCCTGCACAGCTGGCGGGCCACCCAGCCCAAGCGCAACGTGGATCCCCGCAAGAAGGCCCAGGTCCTGCGCGCGCTCATGGCGTGGGGGCAGCGGAACGGCTTCGCCGAGGACGCCCTGCGGGTGCTGAAACAGAGCTGGCGCGACACGAGTCTGTCCGAGGCCGACGCCCGGATCTGGGAGGAGCGGCTCGGCCAGCGCGGCCGGCTGGTGGGCGAGCCGCGCTCGGCTGAGTACGCGGAACCGGGCCCGGAGGAAGACGAGGCCGATCGGGGGAGCGCGATGCCGGCGGTTGGACACCGCGCGACGCGGAACGCCGGCGACGCCGCCGGGCTCGGCCGGGAGCCGCTGGCGCTCATGCTCGACTGGGAGAACGTGAAGCTGAGCCTGGCCGACCTCCTCCAGGAGATGCCCGAGACCCGCGCCGACAGCCTCCGCTCACGGCTGGCCGGACCGGAGCTCGCCCCGCGGCTCCGGGAAGCCGCGGGGCGGCACGGCCTCCCGCGCCAGCGCTGGGCGGTCGCGGACTGGGACCGGCCCTCGTTC
>DASYUM010000197.1:0-1734 GCA_036001225.1 Candidatus Methylomirabilota bacterium
GTGGCGGTGAAGAACGGCGACGAGGAGATGCTGCGGGCCATCAGGGACGCCGTGGACGAGCTGCAGCGGAACGGCACGCAGAAGGCGCTCCTCCAGAAGAACGGGATGGACCCCAACCTGGCGATTCCGGCCGAGATCCTGCGCGACTAGCGCGCCCGGCCGTCGAGCCGGCTCCGCCCGCTCCGTCCGCTCCGGCGGCGGGAGCGGAGGGGCGGGGCCGGCCGCGCCGCCATGCCGGAATTCTTCCACTACCTCACGCTGCCCTTCCTCCTGGAGGGCGCCTGGCTCACCGTGCGGATCGCCGCCGCGGCGCTGGCCGGCGGCCTGGTCCTCGGCCTCGGGCTGGCCCTCATGCGCCTGTCGGGGTCCCGGCTCCTGTCGGCGCCGGCCGGGGTCTACATCTGGCTGGTCCGCGGGACCCCGCTCCTCCTCCAGCTCGTCTTCCTCTACGATGCGCTCCCGGCGGTGGGCATCGTGATGCCGGCGGTGACGACCGCGATCATCGGCTTCTCGCTCAACGACGCCGCCTTCACCGGTGAGGTGATCCGGGGCGGCATCCTGTCGGTCAACCGCAACCAGACCCTCGCCGCCGCCTCGCTCGGCATGGGGCCCGTGCTCACGCTCCGGCGGGTGGTGCTCCCCCAGGCCCTCCGGGCCATCCTGCCGGCCATCGGCAACAACGCGATCAGCCTGCTCAAGGGCACCTCGCTGGCCTCGGTCATCGCGGTGAACGAGCTGACGCTCCGCAGCCAGCAGATCGTGGCCCAGAACTTCCAGTTCTTCGCCGTCTTCTGCGCGGCCGGCCTCATGTACCTGGCGCTCACCACCCTGATCGCCGGCGTCCAGTTCGCGCTCGAGGGCAAGGTGAGCCTCGAGGCCGAGCCCCGCTCCTGGGAGGAGTCGGCCCTGGGGCGACTCTTCGGCTTCCGCCTGCGGCGCGAGCCGGACCGGCGGCCGGCCCCGGCCGCGGCGCGGCCCCCGGTGATCGGCGAGGCGGCGCGGCCGCCGGCGGCGGATTTCATCCGGCTGGCCGGCTCGGAGGCCGCCCGGACCGGTCCCGACGACGGCACGCCCTTCGTGGTGTGCCGGGAGGTGTGGAAGGCCTACGGTCACCGGGACGTGCTGTGCGGGGTGAACTTCGCCGTCGGCCGCGGCGAGGTCGTCACCATCATGGGCCCGAGCGGCTCGGGCAAGAGCACGCTCCTCCGGCTGATCGCGCACCTGGAGACGCTCGACCGCGGGGAGGTCACCGTCGGCGGCAAGTACGTGGGCTACGAGAAGGTGGACGGCGCGCTCCGCCCCGCGCGCCACATCGCCCGGCTCCGGGCGGAGGCCCGGATCGGGATGGTCTTCCAGCAGTTCAACCTCTTCGAGCACCGCACGGCCCTGGAGAACATCGTCGAGGCGCCCGTCCACGTGTACGGGGAGCCCCCGGAGACGGCGCGCGCCCGCGGCGTCGAGCTGCTGGCCAGCGTGGGCCTCGCCCACCACGCTCACCACTTGCCGCACCGTCTGTCCGGCGGTCAGCAGCAGCGGGTGGCGATCGCCCGGGCCCTCGCCATCTCGCCGCGGCTGATGCTCTTCGACGAGCCGACGTCGGCCCTGGACCCCGAGCTGGTGGGCGAGGTGCTGGCCGTCATCCGCCGCCTGGCCGAGGGCGGGATGACGATGATCGTCGTGACCCACGAGGTACGCTTCGCGCGGGAAGTCGCGGACCGCATCGTCTTCATGGAC
>DASYUM010000198.1:0-19788 GCA_036001225.1 Candidatus Methylomirabilota bacterium
GTGGCGGGGCCGCCGACCCTCATCCCGCCCGGGGTCGAGGAGCTGGGCGTGAAGGTCGCCTACCGGCTGGAAGACGCGATCCGGAACGTGGACGTCATCATGATGCTGCGTCTCCAGCAGGAGCGGATGACCGCCAACTACATCCCGTCGCTGCGCGAGTACTCCCGTCTCTACGGGCTCTCGCTCGACAAGTTGCGGGCGGCCCGGGACGACGTCCTGATCATGCACCCCGGGCCGGTGAACCGCGGCATCGAGATGGCGCCCGAGGTCGCCGACGGCCCCTACTCGGTGATCCTCGAGCAGGTGGCGAACGGCGTGGCCGTCCGGATGGCCCTGCTCTATCTGCTGCTCGGCGGGAAGGGGACCGACGCATGAACCGGGCCGATAACCGTCGCATCCCGTCGTCCTCGGTCGTCGGCGTGCCTCAACGTCGGGTCGCGTGCCCCGGACGGCGGGGCCCCAGCCCCGCGACGTCCGGAGGCGCGCAGGCGCGGCATACGCCCCGGCGCGCCTCCTCCCTGCGTCCTAGGGCTGCTCGGTTCTCGGCCCGGCTCCGGACCGCGACGCTCGACTGGCGTGGGAAGGGAGCGCGAGCATGAACCTGCTGATCCGGAACGGCCGGGTCATCGATCCCGCCAACAGCCTGGACGGGCCGGCCGACGTCCTGATTCTCGACGGCCTGGTGAGCCGGGTAGGGTCCGCACTGGACGCCCCGGCCGGGACCCCGACGGTGGATGCGGCCGGCCGGGTCGTCGCCCCGGGGTTCATCGACATCCACGTCCACCTCCGGGAGCCCGGCTACGAGTACAAGGAGACGATCGCCAGCGGGACGCGGGCGGCGGCGGCCGGAGGGTTCACCGCGGTCGCCTGCATGGCCAACACCAGCCCCGTCAACGACACCCGCGCGGTGACCGACTACATCCTGGCCCAGGCCCGGGCCGCCGGCCGCATCCGCGTCTACCCGATCGGGGCGGTGACGCGCGGGCTCAAGGGCGGCGAGCTGGCCGAGCTGGGCGAGCTGGCCGAAGCGGGCTGCGTCGCCTATTCCGACGACGGCCGCCCGGTCATGAACGGGGCGCTCTTGCGGCGCGCGCTCGAGTATGCGCAAGCCTTCGGGAAGCCGATCATCTCCCACGCCGAGGACGCCAACCTCAGCGAAGGCGGCGTGATGCACGAGGGCTTCGTGGCGACCGACCTCGGGCTCCGCGGGATTCCGGCGGCGGCCGAGGAGGTCATGGTGGCCCGCGACATCGCGCTGGCCGAGCTGACCGGCCACCGGCTCCACATCGCCCACGTCTCGACGGCGGCCGCCGTGCGGCTCCTCCGCGATGCCAAGGCCCGCGGAGTCCCGGTGACCGGCGAGGTCACGCCCCATCACCTGATCCTCACCGACGAGACGCTCCGTAGCTACGACGCGAACGCCAAGATGGCGCCGCCGCTCCGGTCGAAGCGCGACGTCGAGGCCTGCCGGGAGGCGCTCGCCGACGGGACGCTGGACGCGATCGCGACCGACCACGCGCCCCACGCCCTGGCCGACAAGGAGGTCGAGCTGGACCAGGCCGCCAACGGGATCGTCGGCCTCGAGACCGCAGTCCCCCTCTGCCTGACCCACCTGGTCCGCGAGCGGGTGCTCGACCTGCCGACGCTGGTGGCGCGTTTCACCACGGGGCCGGCCCGCGTCCTCGACCTGCCCGGCGGCAGCCTCACGCCCGGTGCGCCCGGCGACGTGACCATCCTCGACCTCGAGCGGGAACACCGGATCGACCCCGCCCGTTTCCTCTCCAGAGCGCGGAACACGCCGTTCGGCGGCTGGCGGTGCGTGGGCGGCCCGTGGATGACCGTGGTGGGCGGGCGAATCGTCATGCGGGCCGGCGTGCTCACCGAGGATGGCGCTCGATGAGCGGCGGCCGCGCGCTGCTCGCGCTGGCCGACGGCCGGGTCTTCGAGGGCGAGCCGCTCGGAGCCCGCGGCGAAGCCGTGGGCGAGGTGGTCTTCAACACCGCCATGACCGGGTATCAGGAAGTGCTGACCGACCCCTCGTACAAGGGTCAGCTCGTCTGTATGACGGCTCCCCACATCGGGAACACCGGGGTCAACGAGGAAGACGTGGAGTCGCGACGCCCCTGGGTCGAGGGCTTCATCGTCCGCCAGGCCTCGGCCCTCGCGTCGTCCTGGCGGGCGACGGGCACCCTCGACGGCTACCTGCGGGCCCACGGCATCGTGGGGATCCAGGGGATCGACACTCGCGCCCTGACCCGCCGCCTCCGCGACCACGGCGCCCAGCAAGGGATCATCTCGACCGAGGACCTGGATCCGCGGACCCTGGTGATCAAGGCGAAGGCGTCCCCCGGTCTCCTCGGCCGCGACCTGGTGAAGGAGGTCACCTGCCAGACCGGCTACCAGTGGACCGAATCGCTCTGGCACCGCGGGGAGGGCTACGGCTTGCCGCCGCCGCCGCGCCACCACGTGGTCGCCTACGATTCGGGGGTCAAGCGCAACATCCTCCGCCACCTGGTGGCGCTCGGCTGTCGGGTCACCGTGCTCCCCGCCTTCGCGACCGCGGAGGAGGCCCTGGCCCTCGAGCCCGACGGGCTCTTTCTCGCCAATGGCCCCGGCGACCCCGAGGGCGTGCCCTATCTGGCCGAGGCGGTCCGCCGGCTGACCGACCGGCTGCCGGTCTTCGGCATCTGTCTCGGCCACCAGATCCTGGCCCTCGCCCTCGGCGCTCGCACCTTCAAGCTGCCGTTCGGTCACCACGGCGCCAACCATCCGGTCAAGGACCTCGCCACCGGCCGCGTCGAGATCACATCCCAGAACCACGGCTTCGCGGTGGATCCGGACTCCTGCGGCGCCCGCGGCCTCGAGATGACGCACGTCAACCTGAACGACGGGACCTGTGAAGGGATGCGGCACCGGAGCCTCCCGATCTTCTCGGTGCAGTACCACCCGGAGGCGTCCCCGGGGCCCCACGACGCGCACTACCTGTTCCGGCGATTCGTCGACCTGATGGACCAGAAGGGAGGGAGATGAGCTGATGCCCCGCTACTTCATCGCCTATCGGAAGACCGAGGAGGCCGGGCAGAAGCCGGAGTGGGCCTCGTTCACGACCGAGTCCGATGCGGCGCTCGAGGCCCACGCCGTGCGCGAGCGGGTCGAGAAGCGGCTCTCCGTGTTCGGGGAGCAGCTCGCCGGCTCGGGCGAGGCCCGGTGGCTGGGCCAGAGCCGCCTCGTCGAGTTCATCGTCAGGCGCGAGGAATCGCCGCCCGAGGTCTCCATCGTCTACGGCTTACTCGAGGATCGGTAGTCGGCCACACTTCGAGCAGCCCGGGAGGTGGCCGATGGAAGAGGCTGGATCCTACGGTTCCGTTCCCTCGACGATGAGATCGTGAGGAGGAGCAAACTCGCGTCGTGGCACAGAACTGGACGGAAAGAGGCATTGGAGCCCTGACACAGAACTGGAAGCCGGTGGACCCGGATCAGTTTAATAGGGTGACCTCGAGCGTCCGCAGGGCGCGACAGACAGCGAACTGACGGAAGATGGCGTCCTGATGCGGTACCGGGGCAACCAGTTGGTCGGCGTGACGATCCTCAACGCGCGGAAGCGCGTTGCGAGCGCGAGCTGATGCCGAAGCGGACGGACCTCCGGAAGATCCTCCTGATCGGCTCGGGGCCGATCGTCGTCGGCCAGGCCTGCGAGTTCGACTACGCCGGCACCCAGGCCGTCAAAGCCCTCCGCGAGGAGGGGTTCGAGGTCGTGCTGGTCAACTCGAACCCGGCCACCATCATGACCGACCCCGAGATGGCCGACCGGACCTACGTGGAGCCGCTCACCCCGGAGATCCTCGAGCGCATCATCGCCGTCGAGCGCCCCCAGGCGCTCTTGCCCACCCTCGGCGGCCAGACCGGCCTCAACCTGGCCGTCGCCCTCGCCGAGAGCGGCGTCCTCGACCGCTACGGGGTGGAGCTGATCGGCGCCAAGCTGCCGGCGATCCGCAAGGCCGAGGACCGGGAGCTGTTCAAGGAGGCGATGCTGAAGATCGGGCTGGCGCTCCCGCGCTCGGGGCTCGTCCGCTCGGTCGCCGAGGCTCGCGAGGTGGTGCGCGAGGTGGGCTACCCGGTGATCCTGCGGCCCTCGTTCACCCTCGGTGGCACCGGCGGCTCGGTCGCCTGGAACCCCGAGGAGCTGGAAGGCGCGGTGCGCTGGGGCCTCCAGCAGAGCCCGGTCGGCCAGGTGCTCGTCGAAGAATCGGTGATCGGGTGGAAGGAGTTCGAGCTGGAGGTGATGCGCGACCTCGCCGACAACGTCGTCATCATCTGCTCGATCGAGAACTTCGACCCCATGGGCATCCACACCGGCGACTCGATCACGGTGGCCCCCGCCCAGACGCTGACCGACAAGGAGTTCCAGGCGATGCGGGACGCCGCCCTCGCCATCATCCGCGAGATCGGCGTCGAGACCGGGGGCTCCAACATCCAGTTCGCGGTGGACCCTCGGGACGGCCGGATGGTGGTGATCGAGATGAACCCCCGGGTCAGCCGGTCGTCCGCCCTTGCCTCCAAGGCCACCGGCTTCCCGATCGCCAAGATCGCCGCCAAGCTGGCCGTCGGCTACACCCTCGACGAGCTGCGGAACGACATCACCCGCGAGACGCCGGCCTCGTTCGAACCGACCATCGACTACTGCGTGGTCAAGATCCCCCGGTGGGCCTTCGAGAAGTTCCCCGAAGCCGACCAGACCCTGACCACCCAGATGAAGTCGGTGGGCGAGGTGATGGCGATCGGGCGCACGTTCAAGGAAGCGCTCCAGAAGGCGCTGCGGTCCCTGGAGCAGGACCGCCACGGGCTCGGCCTCGCCGATCCGGCGCCCGACGGGGAGACGCTCCGCGATCGCCTGCGGGTCGCCAACGCCGACCGCGTCCTCTACGTCGCCGAGGCCGTCCGGCGGGGCATGGCCCTCGACGAGATCGCCGCCCTGACCCGCATCGATCCCTGGTTCCTGGCCGAGATCGCCGAGCTGATCGCCTTCGAGGAAGCCTTCCGTCGCGCGCCCGACCTGTCGGCGCCCACCCTCCGGCGCGCCAAGCGGCTCGGCTTCGCCGACCGGCGGCTGGCCGAGCTCAGCGGCCGCACCGAAGGCGAGATCCGGCTGGTCCGCCAGGCCCACGGGATCCGCGCCACCTTCAAGATGGTGGACACCTGCGCCGCCGAGTTCGTGGCCCACACGCCCTACCTCTACTCGACCTACGAGGAGGAGGACGAGGCCCCGCCGACCGAACGGCCGAAGGTCGTGATCCTGGGGTCGGGGCCGAACCGGATCGGGCAGGGGATCGAGTTCGACTACGCCTGCGTCCACGCCGCCTTCGCCCTCCGCGAGGCCGGGGTGGAAGCGATCATGGTCAACTGCAACCCGGAAACGGTCTCCACGGACTACGACACCTCCGACCGCCTCTACTTCGAACCGCTGACCCTGGAGGATGTCCTCAACATCGTGGAGAAGGAGCAGCCGCTCGGTGTCGTCGTCCAGTTCGGTGGCCAGACGCCGCTCAAGCTCGCCGTGCCCCTGGAGCGAGCCGGCGTGCGGATTCTCGGCACGCCTCCGGAAGCGATCGACCGCGCCGAGGACCGGGAACGGTTCGCCGACCTCCTGCGGAAGCTCGGGCTCAACCAGCCGCCGAACGGCTCGGCCCGCTCGGTGGACGAGGCGGCCCGCATCGCGGCCGGCCTCGGCTACCCGGTGCTGGTGCGCCCGTCCTACGTCCTCGGCGGGCGGGCCATGGAGGTCGTCTACGAGGAGGAGCGGCTGCGGGCGTGGATGACCGAGGCGGCTCGGGTCTCACCCGAGCATCCCATCCTCATCGACAAATTCCTGGAGGACGCTCTCGAGATCGACGTGGACGCGCTGGCCGACGGCCACGACGTGCTGGTCGGCGGCGTGATGGAGCACATCGAGAAGGCCGGTATCCACTCCGGCGACTCGGCCTGCGCGCTGCCGCCCTACTCGATCGGCGACGATCAGGTGGAGCGCCTGCGGGCCCAGACCCGCGCCCTGGCGGTCGAGCTGGGGGTGGTCGGCCTCCTCAACGTCCAGTTCGCCATCAAGGGCGACACGATCTACGTCCTCGAGGTCAACCCCCGGGCCTCGCGGACCGTCCCCTTCGTGTCCAAGGCCATCGGCGTCCCCCTGGCCAAGCTCGCCACCCGCGTCCTGCTGGGGGCGACCGTGCGCGAGCTCGGGCTGACCGATCCGCCCGACCTGCCCCACGTGGCGGTGAAGGAGGCCGTCTTCCCGTTCGTGAAGTTCCCGGGGGTGGACGTGATCCTGGGACCGGAGATGCGCTCGACCGGGGAGGTGATGGGACTCGACCGCGAATTCCGGGTCGCCTACCTGAAGTCGCAGATCGCCGCCGGCTCCCCGCTGCCGCGGAGCGGGAAGGCCTTCCTCTCCGTGCGGAACCGCGACAAGCGCCCCCTGGTCCCGATCGCCCGCCGCCTGTACGAGATGGGCTTCGGGTTGGTGGCGACGCAGGGGACGGCCAAGCTCCTCGACCGCCACGGCATGCCGGTCGAGGTCATCAACAAGGTCGCCGAGGGCTGGCGGCCCAACATCGTGGACCTCATGAAGCAGGGCGAGATCTGCCTGGTCATCAATACCCCGGAGGACGGGCGGGCCCGGCGCGACTCCTACCTGATCCGGCGCACCGCGGTGATGCAGAACATTCCCTACTACACCACGATCGAAGGCGCCCAGGCCGCGCTGGAGGCGATCGAAGCGCTGCGGGCGGGCTCGCTCGAGGTCAAGCCGCTGCAGGCCTACTACGGGGCCCTCCGGGGCTGAGCCATGCCGTTCGAGCCGCGCGACCGCCGCGATCGCCTCATCGTGGCCCTCGACGTGCCCGGCCTTCCCGAGGCCGAGGCGCTGCTCGACCGGCTGGCCGGGGTCGTCTCCACCTTCAAGGTCGGGGCCCAGCTCTTCACGGCGGCCGGGCCGGCGGCCGTCGAGCTGGTGCGCAAGCGCGGCGGCCGCGTGTTCCTCGACCTCAAGTACCACGACATCCCGGCCCAGGTCGCCGGCGCCGTCGGGGAAGCCGCGCGGCTCGGCGTGTCGATGCTCACCGTACACGCCGCCGGCGGCCGGGAGATGCTGCGGGCGGCGGCCGGCGCTGCCGCCGGGGCCGGTCGCGATCGCCCGCGGGTCCTCGCGGTCACGGTGCTCACGAGCCTCGATCGCGCGGCGCTCCAGCGCGACCTGCAGGTGCCGCTGGCCGTGGAGGGGCACGTCGTCCACCTGGCCGGGCTCGCCCGCGAGGCCGGCTGCGACGGCGCGGTCGCGTCCCCCCAGGAGGCGCGGCGGCTCCGCGCCACCATGGGACCAGACTGGCTCATCGTGACGCCGGGCATCCGCCCGGCCGGCGCCGAGGCCGGCGACCAGGCGCGGGTCGCGACCGCCGCGGCCGCGCGGAAAGCCGGCGCCGACTACGTCGTCGTCGGCCGGCCCATCACCGGGGCGCCCGACCCGCTCCGGGCCGCGGAGGCGATCCTCCAGGAGCTGGGAGCATGACCGAGGAGCAGCGCGCGCTGGTCCGGCGGCTCTTCGAGATGGGCGCCCTCCGCTTCGGCGAGTTCGTCCTGAAATCCGGCCTCACCTCGCCCTTCTACGTGGACCTGCGCGTCGTCGTCTCCTACCCGGCGGTGCTCGCCCAGGTCGGCCGCCTGATGGCGGCCGAGGTCGGCCGCTGCCGGGCCGACCGGATCGCCGGCATTCCCTATGCCGGGCTGCCCCTGGCGGTCGCCACCAGCCTGGCCGGCGGCGTCCCGCTGCTCTACGCGCGGCGCGAGGAGAAGGGATACGGGACCAAGCGGCGCATCGAGGGGGTCTTCCAGGCCGGCGAGCACGTGGTCGTCATCGACGACATCGTCACCGACGGGACGAGCAAGCTGGAGGCGATCGAGCCGCTGGAGGCGGCCGGGCTGATCGTCGAGGACCTGGTCATCCTCATCGATCGCGAGCAGGGCGGGCGCGAGCGGCTGGCCGCCCGGGGCTACCGGCTGCATGCCGTGCTCGCGATCTCGGCCTGCTTCGACGAGCTGGAGCGGGCCGGCCTGGTCGAGCCGGCCCTCCTGCGGGCGGCCCGGGAGTTCCTCAAGGCGGCCCGCTTCGCCTGAGCGGGGCGTCGCCCCGCTCCGCGTTCGGACCCGTCGCCGGCCGCTAGGCCCGGCTCTGGTACTCGGGCCGCCAGCGGAGCAAGCGGGCCTCGAGCTGGCGGATGCCGATGGCCAGCGCGATGCCGGTGGCGGCCAGGACGATCAGCGCGACCATCATGTCGGCCGCGTTCAGCGTCCCCAGCGAGGCGATGATCAGGTAGCCGATGCCTCCGCCCGACTCGCCGCCGATGAACTCGCCGATGACGACGCCGATCAGCGCGAACGACACCGAGGGGGTCAGGGAGGCGAAGGTCCAGGCCAGGGCCGAGGGCACCACCACCGTTCGCATGACCTGGCGCTCGGACGCGCCCAGGAAGCGCGCCGAGTGGATGAGATCGGGGTCCACGCTGCGGGCGCCCTGGAAGGTGTTGAAGAAGACGATGAAGAAGACGATGAGCCAGGCGAGGACGACTTTGGCCGCCAGCCCGAAGCCGAAGATCATGGTGACCAGCGGCACCAGCGCGATCCGGGGGAGCGAGTTCACGGCCACGATGTAGGGCCCGAGGATGAGGGCCAGCCGCTCGTTGCGGCCGAGGATCAGCCCCGCCACGAAGCCGGTCGAGACCCCGACCGCGAAGCCGATGGCGGTGGATTCGAGCGTGGAGAGGAGCAGCTCCCACAGGGGAACCCGGACGGCGGCCGAGTTGAGGTGCCAGAAGCGGGCCCAGATCGCGGAGGGTCGGCTGATGAAGAATGGGTCGATGAAGTAGGCGACCCGCGACACGCTCTTCGTGATGGCCGGGTGGGTCAGGCCTTCCCACAGCGCCAGCGTGACCAGGAGGATCCCGGCCCGCCAGAGATGGATGGGCGCCCGCGGCGACATCACCGGCCCTCGTCGGCCTTGGCGAACTCCTCGCCCAGCACGTGCCACAGCCCGCCGAACTCGCGGGCGTACTCCTCGGTCTCCCGGATGCGGATCACGTCCCGCGGCCGGGGGAGCTTCACCTCGTGGATCAGCTTCACCCGGCCGGGACGGCTGGTCAGGACGATGATGCGGTCGGCCAGGGTGATCGCCTCGGCCAGGTCGTGGGTGACGAAGATGACGGTCTGCCGGCGGGCCAGCCACAGCGCCAGCAGCTGCGCCTGCAGCCGCAGCTTGGTATGCGTGTCGAGGGCCCCGAACGGCTCGTCCATGAGGAGGATCTCGGGCTCGACGACCAGCGTGCGCATGAGGGCCACCCGCTGGCGCATGCCGCCGGAGAGCGTGGCCGGGAACGCCTCCTCGAACCCTTCCAGGCCCACCAGTCGAACCGCGTCCTCCACCCGGCGCTCGCGCTCGGCCGCCGGGACGCCGCGATACTCGAGCCCGAGCGCGATGTTGCGAGAGACGGTGCGCCACGGGAAGACGGTGTCCTTCTGGAAGACATAGCCGACCTCAGGCGGGATCCCGGCGGGCTGGCGGCCGTCGAGGCGGATCTCGCCGGCCGAAGGCCCGACGAGGCCGGCGATCATGTTGAGCACGGTGGACTTGCCGCACCCCGAGGGCCCCACGAGAGCCACGAACTCCTTGTCGCGGACCTCGAAGGTGACCGAGGCGACCGCGGGCACGGGGCGGCCGCCGGTGGTGAAGGTCTTGCTGAGGTCGCGGACTTCGACGCGAACCCGACTCAGACCCAGCTCAGCCTTGGACTTTTTGGTGGGCCTTGCGGACGAAGGACATGTCCACCGCCGTGGCGAAGGGGATCTCCCGGTCGAGGGTCTTGGTGGCCAGGAAGATCTTGAGGACCTCCTGGTATTCCTTCTCGTCGACCAGGAAGTCCCAGTCGAAGATTCCCTTGTAGTAGCGGATGGACCGGAGCACCTCGTCCTTCGTGAACGTGTCCATGTACGGCTTGTGCAGGAGCTCGAGGATGTCGGTGTCGGCCGCCTTCTGGATCCACTTCTGGGCCCGATAGCAGGCCGTGACGTAGCCCTGGACCGCGGCCGGGTCCTTCTCGATCGTCTCCTTGAGGCAGTACCCCACCGTCACCGGCAGCGGGCCCCCGAAGACCTGGGTCCAGACCTTCTCGTCGAGGACGTTGTAGATCGCCTTGCCGAACCCCTGGTCCTCGGCGGCCCACAGCCATTCGGGCACGGCCATGATGGCGTCGAACTTCCCCGCCTTGAGCCCGCCGAGCATGGTGGTGGAGGCGCCGCCCCCCACCCACTCGACCCCGGCGTTGAGCGGCTTCCCGTCGGGACCCTTGTACTGGTCGAGCACGTAGTTGCCGTAGACGTGCGTCCCCGAGCCGATGGCGGTGGCGGCGATGACCCATTTACCGCCCCCCGGCCGCTTGACGGTCCCCAGCTTCTCGACGCTGGTCAGCCCCCCATCGTAGAGCTCCTTGCGGGCCACGATGTTGGCGTACGAGCAGCGGGTGTCGGTGGCGAAGAGGATCAGGGCGTCTTTCCCCTTCTCGGAGATCTTGAGCGGGTGGTTGGAGTCGCCGAGGGCGAACATCGCCTGGCCGGCCGCCAGGGCCTGCACGACCTTGGCGCCGCCTCCGGGAACGATGAAGCCTTTGTCGACCGCCACGCCCTCGTCTTCGAAGAACCGCTTCTCCCGGGCGACCAGGTGCTGAGCGTAGACGAACGTGGAGACGCTGTGCGAGGCCGTGATCGCTCGCCGGGCCTGGGCTCGCGCCGGTCCCGCGAGCGCCGCCGCCCCGCTCAGGGCGCCCGCGGCAATCAGGAACTCGCGCCGGGTCAACGCCTGCGAGCGTCGGATGCGCATGGGGGCTCCTCCTGGGAACCGCGCGGGTCGGTACCGGCGGATGGCGGCGATCCGGGAAGTCGGGAGGACTATACCCGCCGGGCGGCGGCGGTGTCAACGCGGAGGCCGCCCGGCGGGCAGGCGAGGCGACGCGGGAGAGGTCAGGCCGGGGTGCGGCGCGCCTCGAACATCGGCGAACCCATCCCGTAGCGCTGTCGAAGCAGGACGACGAGCTGATCCGGCAGCACCTCGGTCGCGCCGAGGCAGTACTGGCAGATCAGTCGGGCGTGCCCACTCCACAGATCGGCCCACAGGCCGACCTTGTGGTACATCTCCACGGTCCCGGTCGGGGGGTCCCAGGCCAGCAGGTAGAGATGGCAGCCTCGGCAGACATAGTGGTTCGGGCGGGTCTTCGGCGTGGGAGCTTCCGACGCCATGGCGCCTCCCTTCCGCCCGGAGCCCGACCGCTCGGGCAAGACAGCAATGTGATGAAACTAACGCGAACAAAATAAAATAGACTCGGTTGAAAGTCAATAAAAAAGCCCTCCCCGGCGTGTCGGAGGGGCGCCGGCGGAACCCGGGCACCGCCGTCGTCGAATGGCGGCGATCCCTTTGTCATTTCGAGCGTTCCGGGGGCTGTCCATCTGGGAGCGCCGCGTTGACACCCTGCGCGGGCATCGGCTAGCATGGGTGGACTGATGGGCCTCATCGCCAGCATGACCGGGTATGGTCGGGCGGAGGCCCGTGGTGCGCGCCTGGCTATCGTCGCCGAGGTGCGCTCCCTCAACCACCGGTTCCTCGAAGTCAGCATCAAGATCCCGCGCAGCCTGGCGTCGCACGAGGCCGAATTGCGGCAACTCGTCCAGGGCCGCCTGGCCCGCGGTCGGGTCGATCTGACGGTCGTCGCCCGCCGGGTCGCCGGCAGCGCCGGGGTCCTGCGGACCGACGCCGCGTTGGCGGCCGAGTACCTGCGGGGCGCGCGTGCCCTCGCCCAGGCGCTCGGGCTCGCCATGGAGCTGCCCCTGGCTGACCTACTGCGGCTGCCGGGCGTCGTCACCGTCGAGGAGCCCGAGGATCACGAAGAGGCCGAGTGCGCGGTGCTGGTGAAGGACGCCGCCGGGCAGGCCGTCGAGGAACTGGGTCGAATGCGCCAGGCCGAGGGTGCCGCGCTGGCGGCCGACCTCGGGACGCACCTGACCAGTCTGGACACCTGGGCGGGCGGCATGGAGCGACTGCTCCCCGCGGCACTGGCGCGGATCCAGGAGCGCCTCCGGGCGCGGATCCGCGCGCTCCTCGAGGAGGCGCCGGCCGATCCGGGGCGCATCGCGCAGGAGGCCGCCATGCTGGCGGCGCGCAGCGACGTGGCCGAGGAGCTGGCCCGGCTCGTCTCTCACTGCGGGCAGTTCCGAATCCTGCTGGCCGGTGGCGGGGCGGTCGGCCGCCAGCTCGACTTCCTCGCCCAGGAGATGCATCGCGAGGTGAATACCGTCGCCTCCAAAGCCGACGATGGCGAGATGGTCGCCCGGGTACTCGAGGCCCGGACCGTGGTCGAGCGGATCCGCGAGCAGGTCCAGAACGTGGAGTGAAGGGAAGAGGGGGTGGCGGGGGCCGTGCGGCAGGCGACCGGACCGAACGCCCGACCGTGACTCATCGACGCGGCATGCTCATCGTGGTCTCGGCCCCCTCGGGTGCCGGCAAGACCTCCCTCTGCGGCGAAATCCGAAAGGTCGTCGCCAACCTCGGCTATTCGGTCTCCCACACCACGCGCCCGCCGCGGCCGGGCGAGGTGGAGGGCCACGACTTCTATTTCGTCTCCGAGACGATCTTTCGTCAAATGGTGGAGCGCGGCGAGTTCGCCGAGTGGGCGCGAGTGCACGGCAACCTGTACGGGACGGCCGCTCGCCCCCTGGAAGAGGCGCTCGACCGCGGCGAGGACATCCTGCTCGACATCGATACCCAGGGCGCCCGCCAGCTGCGGGCGCGGTACCCGCAGGGGCTGTACGTGTTCGTGGTGGCCCCGTCGATGAAGGAGCTCGAGCTACGGCTCCGCGAGCGCAAATCGGATGCACCCCAGGAGATCGCCGGTCGCCTGGCCCGGGCCATCGAGGAGATCGGCGCCTGGCGCGAGTACGACTACTTGATCGTGAACCGCCACCTGGACGAGGCCGTCCGGCAGCTCCAGTGCATCATCGAGGCCGAGCGCTGCCGGACCTCCCGCCTCGTCCTCAGCCTGCCGGATCTGCCGGCAGCGCCGGAAGGCGCGGGGCAGCGCCCGCGTGACCCGGCATCCTGACCCATCGAGGAGGAGGAACCCTCTCATGTCGTTCCCATCCCTGGAGCATTGCCTGGAAAAGATCTCGAACCGCTACCTGCTCGTCGTGCTGGCCGCCAAGCGGAGTCGCCAGCTCAACCGGGGAGCGGCGCCGCAGGTGGAGACCAAGCGGAAGAAGTGGACGAGTGCGGCGCTGGAAGAGGTCATCGCCTCGAAGCTCCGCCCGAAGCGCCACGAAGAGGAGGCCAAGCCCGAGGCCCCGGCGGCGCCGAGCGCCTGAGTCCCATGCTCTCGGGACGCGAGCTGATCCTGGGCGTCACCGGGAGCATCGCCGCCTACAAGGCCGCCTACCTGGTTCGCGAGCTGCGCCGCCTAGGGGCGGAGGTCACGGTCGTGATGACCCAGCACGCCGGCGAATTCGTGACCCCGCTGACCTTCCGCACCCTGTCCGGCCGCCCCGTCCTGACGGACCTCTTCGATCCCCAGCAGCCGGCGGCGGTCGAGCACATCGCCCTGGCCGAGCGCGCGGACCTGCTCGTCGTGGCGCCCGCGACCGCGAACGCCCTGGCCCGGGCCGCCCTCGGTCTGGCCGACGACTTCCTCGGCACCCTACTGCTCGCGGCGCGGGCGCCCGTCTTGTTCGTCCCCGCGATGGATGGCGCGATGTGGCATCATCCGTCCGTGCAGGGCCACGTCGCCGGACTACGGGCGCAGGGAGCGACGGTGATGGAGCCGGGCTACGGCGAGCTGGCCTCCGGGCTCACCGGGGTCGGGCGATTCCCCGAGGTCGCCGACATCGTCGAGATCGTCGCCGGACTCGTGTGGCCCACGCGCGATCTGGTCGGGGACCAAGTGCTGATCACCGCCGGTCCGACCCGGGAGCCGATCGACCCCGTCCGGTACATCTCGAACCGCTCGTCGGGGCGCATGGGTTACGCCCTCGCCCGGCAGGCCTGGCGGCGCGGAGCCCAGGTCACCCTGATCACCGGTCCCACCAGCCTCACCCCGCCGGCCGGCGTGCGGGTGATTCCCGTGCAGACGGCGGAAGAGATGCGCGAGGCGGTGCTCCACGCGGTCGGGCCCGCGACCATCGTCATCAAGGCGGCCGCGGTCGCCGACTATCGAGTGGCGGCGCCGGCGGGAGGCAAGATCCACTCCAAGCAGGAGCCGCTCAACCTCCCGCTGTCGCCGACCGCCGACATCCTCCAGGAGCTGGGCCGATCCAAGGGGTCCCGCTTCCTGGTGGGGTTCGCCGCCGAGACCGCCGACGTCACGGCCAGCGCCCGGGCCAAGCTCGAGGCCAAAGGCGTGGACCTGATGGTCGCCAACGACGTGAGCCGGCCGGACATCGGGTTCGACGTCGAGCAGAACCAGGTGGTGATGGTCGATCGCTGGGGAGGCGTCGTCGAGCTGGGCCGGCGGCCGAAGGCCGAGGTGGCCGACGCGATTCTCGATCGCGTGCAGGCGCTGCGGCGAACGGCCGCCATGACGCCGACCTCTCCGTGAGCGACGCGGCCCCGCTCCTGGCCGACACCGTCCGCGGACTCATCGATCACCTCCGATTTCATCAGGCGCTCGGGCTGCGGGCCCTTCCGATGCAGCAGGAGTACCTGGCCGGCCCCACCGTCGCCCTCCGCCGGGTCGAGGAGGCCATCGCCGGCTGCACCCGGTGCAAACTCGCCGGCGGGCGTACCACCATCGTCTTCGGCAGTGGTGATCCGGCGGCCCGGCTGGTGCTGATCGGCGAGGGCCCGGGCGAGGAGGAGGACCGGCAGGGGAAGCCGTTCGTGGGCCGGGCCGGCCAGCTCCTCACCAAGATGCTGGAGTCGGTGGGGATCAGCCGCGACGAGGTCTACATCTGCAACATCGTCAAGTGCCGGCCGCCGGGAAACCGAAACCCGGAGCCCGACGAGATCGCGAGCTGTGCCCCCTTCCTGGCCGGCCAGCTCGCGGCGATCCGGCCCGGCGTCATCTGCGCGCTGGGGACGTTTGCCGCCCAGACGCTCCTCCGCACCCGGGAGCCGATCGGCCGCCTCCGTGGGCAGCTGCACCAGTACGGGAATACAGTCCTGATCCCGACCTTTCACCCGGCGTTCCTGCTGCGGAACCCGGGACCGGCCTATCGCAAGCAGGCCTACGACGACTTGAAGCTGGTCCGCCGCGAATACGATCGGGTGCGCGGCGGGGGACCAGCCCGTCCGGCGTGAGCCGGACCGGGCCGAGACCCGGTCTTTGGGTTCGCGCGCCTCGGGCGGCGGGGCGCCAGGCCCGCGACGTCCTGCGGCGCGCGTTCTCTCGGCGTCCTCGGTCGCCACGCTCGACTCGGCGGGTAGCCGGGTGAGCCTGCCGGCTGGCGTCGCCCACGTCGTCGTCGACCTTCCCATCCCGCGCGTCTTCAGCTACACGGTCCCGGCTGCCCTGGCCCCCCGGCTCACCCCGGGGCAGCGGGTGCGGGTGCCGTTCCACGGGCGGGCTCGGGCGGGTGTCGTCGTCGGCGTCGCGGCCCACGAAGCCGCGGCCCGCGAGCCGATCGAGGCGCTGCTCGATCCGGTTCCGGCCCTGACCCCGCTGTTGCTCGAGCTGGCGCGGTGGGCCGCCGACGAGACGGCCAGCGCGTGGGGCGAAACGGTGGCCCGCGCGCTCCCGCCTCCCGCCCGGTCGGTGGCGCCGGAGACGCTGCCGCCGGCCCCGCCCTCGCGGTCGGCCGCGTCGCTGGTCGTGGCCTACGGCGCCGAGCGCGGCCGCGTCGTGGAGACGGCCGTCCGCCGCGCCGGCGACGGCGGCGGCGCCACGCTCGTCCTGGCGCCGGAGATCGAGACCGCCAGGAGGTGGGCGGGACGACTCGAGCAGGCATTGGCCCAGCCGGTTCTCCTCGTCACCAGCGACGACAGCCCGCGCCGCCGGTGGGAAGCGTGGTGGCAATGCCGCCGCGGCGCGGCCCGGGTCGCGGTGGGGACGCGGGCGGCCGCGTTTCTCCCGCTGGCCGGGTTGAGCCTCGCGATCGTGGTGGACGAGCACGACCCCGCTCACAAAGCCCTCGATACTCCGCGCTGGCATGCGCGGGAGCTGGCCATTCAGCGGACGCGGCTCGAAGGCGCGGGCTGCCTGCTGGTCAGCGCGACACCGAGCTTGGAGGCCTGGGCCCGCCTCCGATCCGCCGAGGCGGTGGCAGAAGAGGCCAAGGGCGAGGGCTGGCCGGCCGTCCACCGGATCGATCTCCGTACGACCGGCATGCCGGCCGGGGCCGCGCTTTCACCTGCGCTGCGGGATGCCGCCCGGCAGACACTCGGCGCCGGACAGGCGGTGATCCTGCTGCTCAATCGTCTCGGCTACGGCCGCGCGCTCAGCTGCATCGAGTGCGGCGCGGTCCGGCGCTGTCCGAGCTGCCGGGTGCCCCTGACCTACCATCTGCGGGCGCGGCTGCTCAGCTGCCGCCTCTGTGGCGGCCGTCACCCGGCGGCGAGCCGCTGCGGGCGCTGCCACGGCCGGCGGCTGTCCGTCCTCGGCTGGGGCACCGAACGGCTCGAGGTCGAAGCACGAGCGGCCTTTCCGGAGGCGCGGGTCGCCCGCTACGACGGCGAGCTGAGCCCGGCCCGGGGGGCGGCCGTGCGGGCGGCCTTCCGCGCCGGCGAGGTGCGGGTCGTCGTCGGGACGCAGATGGCCCTGCGGCTGTGCGCCGAGACGCCGGTCGGTCTCACCGCGCTGGTGCACGCCGACGCGACGCTGAACCTCCCCGATTTCCGGGCGGCCGAGCGGACGTTCCAGCTGGGCTGGCACCTCGCCGAGGGCGTGAGCCCTGGCGGCAGCCTCTGGCTTCAGTCGTACTACCCGGAGCACCACGCGCTGGAGAGCATCGCGCTGAGGGCCCGCGACCTCTTCTACCGGCGGGAGTGGGCCGAGCGCGAGGAGCTCGGCTACCCGCCCGTGCGCCGTCTGGCGCGGATCGTGGCCGAGGGCGGCGACGCTGGCCCCTGGATGACCGACCTGGCCCGGCGCGCGCGCGCCGACGGGTTGGCGGTGCTCGGACCCGCTCCGATGGCCGGCGCCCGGGTCCAGCTCGCGTTGCTGGGAGACGGCGAGCTGCCGCGGGCCGTGGCCCGGCTGCTCGAACCGCTCCGGGGTCGGCGGCGGCTGGGGGCGGTGCGATGGCGGGTGGACGTCGATCCGGTCGAGCTGCCGTAGCGGGTCGGCCGAGTGAGCCGCGCTACAATAGGACCCGGATAAAGGAGGCGCCATGGCGGTCCTGTCGGTGCGGCACTACGGTGATCCCGGTCTTCGCCGCCGCGCCGAGCCGGTGACGGCGGTGACGCCGGAGATCGAGAGCTTGCTCGGCGACATGGGCGAGACGATGTACGACCAGGTCGGCATTGGCCTCGCCGCGCCCCAGATCGGCATCGCGCTCCGGATCTTCGTCCTCGACGCGGGCAAGGGCGTCACCCGCGCCTACTTCAATCCGGTGATCGTCGAGGCGGGCGGGACGGTGCGCGAAGACGAGGGGTGCCTGTCGCTGCCCGGCATCTTCGCCGACGTCACCCGCTCGGAGTGGGTGGTGATCGAAGCCCAGGACCGGCAGGGGGCTCCCATCCGCCAGCGCGCCACCGGCCTCCTGGCCCGGGTCTTCCAGCACGAGATCGACCACCTCGACGGGATTCTGTTCATCGACCGACTCGACAAGGTGACGCGTGACCGGATCAAGCGGCGGATCAAGAAGGAAGGGTTCCGGGAGGAATTGGCCGGCGGCGCCCGACCGCTGTAGCGCCGCCGGCTTGCGCCGGCTTCGGCCGCCTCACCCATGCGCGTCCTTTTCTACGGCACCCCCGCCTTCGCGCTCCCCACCCTGCGCGCGCTCCTCGAACAGCACACCGTCCTCGCCGTCGTGACCCAGCCCGACCGGCCGGCCGGGCGCGGCCAACGGCTGGCCGCCCCGCCGGTCAAGCGGCAGGCGACGGAGCATGGGCTCCCGGTCCTCCAGCCCCCTCGCCTGCGTGAGCCGGGCTGGGCCGAGCGGCTCGGCGCGTTTCGACCCGACGTGGCGGTGGTGGTGGCGTTCGGCCAGATCCTCCCCAAGCCGATACTGGAACTGCCACCCCTCGGCTCCATCAACGTTCACGCCTCGCTCTTGCCCCGCTACCGGGGGGCGGCGCCGGTGGCGTGGGCGATCATCCGAGGGGAGCCGGAGGCCGGCATCACCACGTTTCGGATGGACGAGGGGATGGATACCGGGCCGATCCTCCTCCAGCGTTCGGTCACGATCGGCCCCGAAGAGACGGCGGGTGAGCTGGCCGGGCGGCTCGCGGAGCTGGGCGCGACCGTCCTTCTCCAGACGCTGGATCAGCTCGACCGCATCACGCCGGCGCCGCAGGATCACACGGCGGCCACGCTGGCGCCGCGGCTCCGGAAGGAGGACGGCGCGCTCGACTGGACGCGCCCGGCCACCGAGCTGGCGGCGCGGATCCGGGGGGTCAACCCCTGGCCGGGCGCCGCGACCGCGGGGCCAACGGGACGGCTTCTGATCTGGCGGGCGCGGGCGCGGTCCGGGTCCGGCGAGCCCGGCGTCCTCACCCGGGCCGGTGATCTGCTATGCATCGGCACCGGGGCCGGCCTGCTCGAGCCGACCGAGGTCCAGCCGGAGAACCGGCGGGCGATGGCGTGGGCGATGTTCCTGAACGGGGCCCGGCTAGGACCCGGCGCCGTGTTCGGAGACCATGTCCCCGCGCGGTAGGGCGACGGCCGCCCGCCGGCCGGCGCGGCCCGCGGGCTCGGCGCGCGCGGTGGCGCTCGAGATCCTCCAGCGCGTGGAGCGCGATGCGGCCTTCCCCGATCCGCTGCTCGACTGCCTGCCGGCGCGCGCGGGGCTCGACCCGCGAGACCGCGCGCTCGTCACCGAGCTGGTCTACGGCACGCTCCGCTGGCAGCGGCTCTGCGACTGGCACCTCGCCCGCGTCGCTCGCCGGCCCCTCGCCGAGCTGCCGGGGTGGCTCCGCGCGCTCCTCCGGTTGTCGGCCTACCAACTCGGCTTCCTCGACCGCATCCCGCCGTGGGCGGTTGTCCACGAGGCGGTGGAGCTGGCCAAGCGCCGCCGACCCGCCGCCGTAGCGGGATTCGCGAACGGGGTGCTGCGGGCTCTGGCCGCCACGCCGCGTCCCTGGCCCCCGCCGTCGGCCGCGGTCGGCGATCCCCTGGAGACCTTGGCGGTGCGGACGTCGCAGCCGACGTGGCTCGTCCGGCGCTGGGTGGCTCGCTACGGCGAGGCTGACGCCGCCGCGCTGGCCGGCGCCCTCAACGAGCGCCCGCCAGTGGTCGTCCGGCCCAATACCCTGCGGGCGACGCCGGCCGACCTGGCCGACGCCCTCCGCCGCGCCGGCGCGCGCGTCGAGCCGTGCCGGTACGCGCCGGACGGGCTCCGGGTCCACGAGGCCGGGGACCCGCGAGAATGGGCCTCCCTCCGGGACGGCTGGTGTGCCGTCCAGGACGAGGCCGCGATCCTCGTCGGTCACGCCCTCGGCGCCGAGCCCGGGGAAACCGTCGCCGACGTCTGCGCCGCGCCCGGCACCAAGACCACCCATCTGGCCCAGCTCATGGCGAACCGCGGCCGCATCCTGGCCACCGACCGCCATCCGGG
>DASYUM010000199.1:0-37673 GCA_036001225.1 Candidatus Methylomirabilota bacterium
GCGGGCGGCGCCGGCCGGAGACCGTGGTCCAGGTAGCCCGGCGGGTCGATCCAGCGTCGGACGATCCACACCGCCAGGAACGGCTGCCAGCCCATCGTCAGCGCGTAGAAGGCCGACGCGGCCAGCAAGCTGGTCGGGAACAGTCCGCGGATGCCGTCCCAGATCTGGTCGAGCAGGATAGCGGGCACCCAGGCCAGCAGGAACGTCAGTCCGAGATACGCGACCATTCCGCGCCACGGGAGCATCGCCGATGCCGGCGCCGCGCCACTCACGCCGCCCTGGTCAGTCGACGACATCGCGGGCCCTGATTTGGCGGGGTCGGGCTGGACTCGAGGTGCGGCACCGAATCGTTCTCCATCCTGCTCTCCCTGTCGCGCGAGGACCCGCCCGGGCCGGCGCCGGGCGCCGTGAGGGGGGGCCGCCGCGGGACCCGGATGGCGCTCGCCGGGCGATGCGAGGACCCCGGACGCCGTCCGGGCCTCGATACGCGGAGCCGACGGGGCGGGAAGTCGGTCTAGTGGTCGCCCGACGGCGAGGGCGGCTGGTCGGGCTCGGCGGGGGCGCGGGCCGCGCGGAAGGGCCGACCTCGGTCGGGCGGCGCGGGGTTCGCGGGGGCCGACGGCCCACGCACCTCCGTCCCGACTAGCCGACGAAGCTGACTCGGGCTGGGCAGCCGAGTCGCCGGAAGCTCCACGCGCGGGCGATCGGTGTGGACCGCATCGACGGACTCGCCCGGCTCGAGGCGGACGGCGCCGGGGAGCATCGGGTTCGAGAAGTCGATGCAGAGGCAGAGGAGGACGAGAAACCTCAGGGCTCGCACGAGCCCCAGCTTACCGCGGGCTCGGCCAAGCTTGTCAAGGCGGACTCCACGGGGGCGCCGGGGCGATTTGCTTTCGAGCGATTCGGTGCCATCATGGTCGGGCCGCCATGCTCACGCTCGCCTCGTTCCTGGCCGAGAACGCCCGCCCGATCTACGAGCGGATGGCCCACTACGTGAGCCAGCGGCTCGGCGAATCCGCCGAGCTCCTCGTCGGACTGGCCTGGGAGGAGCGGCACCGGCGCCTCGACGCGGGGCTGATCCAGGTGGCGTTCATCTGCGGCTTGCCCTACACGGAAAAGTTCGACCGCCCCGACCGGCCGGTGGAGCTCCTGTGCGCGCCGGTCATGGCCCATCCACGCTACGACGGGCGCCCGGTCTACTTCACCGACGTGATCGTCCGCGCCGACAGCCCGCTCAAGTCGTTCGCCGATCTCCGCGGCCGGAGCTACGCCTACAACGACCCGGCCTCGAACTCGGGCTACGTCATGCCGCGCCATCACCTGCTCGGTCTCGGCGAGACGGCCGGCTACTTCGGCCGCACCGTCGCCTCCGGGGGCCACCAGAAATCGATCCAGCTCGTCCGCGAGGGGGCGGTGGACGCCTCCGGCATCGACAGCACGGTGCTGGAGCTGGAGACGAAGCGCGATCCGCGGGTGGCCTCGGAGCTGCGAGTGGTCGAGTCGATCGGGCCCTGTCCGATCCCGCCCGTCGTCGTGTCGAGCCGGCTCGGCGACGACGTCAAGGCCCGCCTGCGCGAGGTCTTCCTCACGATGGCCGAAGACCCCGACGGGCGGGTGATCCTGGCCGACGGCCTGCTCGCGCGCTTCGTGCCGGTACGCGACCGGGATTACGACCCGATCCGGGCCATGGTGCGGCGAGCCACGACGGCCGGATTCCTCATCCTGCGCTGACCGGGAGACCGCGCGCGATGAAGCTCACGGATCTGACCCTCACGCTCTTCGCCTGGCCCGACATCCCGGCGACCCAGTACGGACGGCACACCGGCCGCTTCGGCGGCGAGAGCCAGCTCGGCCTCGTCACGCTCGCCACCGACGACGGGATCGAGGGCCACGCCTTCCTCGGCTCGGCCATGCGCGGCGCCCACCTCGACGGCCAGTCGCTGGTCCAGTACCTGAAGCCGCTCGTGATGGGCCAGGACCCGCTCGACCGCGAGCGACTCTATCAGGCGATGTGGCAGAAGAACCGTTCCACCACGCTGCGGGCGATCGGGGCGGTGGACGTCGCGCTGTGGGACCTCGCCGGCAAGGTGGCGGGCCTGCCGATCTCCCGGCTGCTCGGCGCGTACCGGGAGAGCGTGCCGGCCTACGCCAGCTCGGCCGTGCTGGCGTCGAAGGAGGCGTACGCCGAGGAGGCGGCCCGCTATAAGGCGGACGGATGGACGGCGTACAAGATCCACCCGCTCACCGAGCCCCGGCAGGACATCGCGGTCTGCGCCGCCGTGCGGAAGGCGGTGGGCGACGGCTTCACGGTCATGCTCGACGGGAGCTGGGCCTACGAGTACCCGGATGCCCTGCGGGTCGGGAAGGCCATCGAGGCCCTCGACTACCACTGGTACGAGGACCCGCTGGCCGACGACGATCTGTACAACTACGTCGAGCTCAAGCGCCACCTCCACATCCCGATCCTGGCCACCGAGTACAGCCCCGGCGGCTTCACCGCCTTCGCCCCCTGGATCACCGCGCGGGCGACCGATCTCCTGCGCGGCGACGTGGCGGTCAAGGGCGGGATCACGCCGCTGGTCAAAGCCGCCCACCTGGCCGAGGCCTTCCACATGAACCTCGAGATCCACCACGGCGGCAACTCGCTCAACAACGTGGCCAACCTCCACGTCACCATGGCGATCCGCAACTGCGAGTACTTCGAGGTGCTGCTGCCGGCGGCCGCCCAGAAGTACGGATTGGTGGAGGACATCGAGGTCGATCGGCAGGGGCTGGTCCACGCCCCGAGCGGCCCCGGCCTGGGGGCCCGCATCGACTTCGAGCTGATCAGGCGCCGGACGACGGCGGTCCTTCGCTAGTAAATCGGAGGCAAGGAAGAGAAAGACTTCCGTCTAACGACTAACGCGGCTCGCCGGACGCGTTCTCGGGCGTGGGATGATCAGGGCGAGTGGCCGGCGGGCGGGTACGCGCCTCGATTGGCCGCGGGGTGCAGGACGTCGATCGCCCAGCCGAGATTGAGCCGCTCGCCGTGCCACGCGGGGCCCGCCGTCCACGCATCGATCGCCAGGCCCTGTCCCCGGTGGGCCGCGACGAGCGCCGCCGCCGGGTCGACGGGCAGGGCCGGCGGCGCCGGCGCCTCAGGAATGGGCCGCCCCGCCGGCGTGCTGAAGCGGAGCGCCCCGTCGGCCTCGCGCACGACCCGGTAGCCCTCCTCGTGGACGGCTCGGTGGTGCCGGCGGCACAGCATCGCCAAGTTGTCCAGCCGGGTTGGCCCGCCGTTGGCCCAGTGCTGGATATGCGCGCCTCCGGGCGTCGCGGGGCTGGGGCCCCGCCGCCCGGGGCGCGCGAACCCGAGGTGGTGCCCCTGAGCGTGGCGCACCCCGCAGCCCGGGAACCGGCAGCCGCGGTCCCGCGCCTGCAGCGCCCGCCGGAGCGCCGGCGGGATCGCCCGCGTCCGCCGCCCCACGTCGAGCACCGACCCGTCCCCCGCGTGGCGCATCACGACCCGGGTCGCCTCGCACGCCAGGCGCCGGGACGTCTCCGCGGGAACGCTCACCCCGTCCTCCAGCGCCGCCTGCCCGGGCCGACTCGGATCGGCCAGCACGGCGGCGTCCACGTGGACCACCACCTGGTAGCGCTCCTGCCCCGGGACGGGATCGAGCCCCTGGGCGAGGGCCGTCTCGGCGACCAGGGCGAGGGCATCGGCCTGCTGCTGGCCATGGGTCGGCGGGTCCGCCTCGGCCGGCGTCGCCGCGTCGACCCGCCGCTGCGCGTACAGCGCCTCGCGGGCTGCCTCGAGGGCCCGCACCAACACGGCCCCGGCCTCGGGCGAAAGCCGGCCCCGCACGACCAGCATTCCGTCCTCGTCCGGGTACACCTGGAGCCACCGGCGCCCGTGGCGCGCGGCCGCGTCCGGGACCTCCCCCTGCGCGTCGACCCGCCGCCACCCCCTGACGATGCGCTCGACGTGGGCCGCCGTCCCCGTCCGCGCTACCGCCAGCAGCCGGGCCTCGGTTTCCGGCGTGGCGACCCGCGTGAGGGCGCGCACCTTGGAGTAGGAGACCTCCCCCCGGGCCAGGGCCTCGGTGAGCCGGGGCAGATGCCCGAGCGCCCGCGCCACGCGCACGTGCTCCCGGGCCGCCCCCGGGGCGAGGCCGACCCGCCAGTTCAGCCACTCGGCGCAGGAGCGGAAGCCGCTCGCCCAGCCGCCGCGCGCGTCGAACTCGCGGAGCAGGGCGAGGAACCGCGCGGTGGCGGCGTCGAGGTGGGCCGCGAGGGCGGCCAGCTCGTCGCCGAGCCGGTCGAGGTCGGTCGTGATGGACGGGAGCACGGAGAGCGCGGCGAGGGCCATGGCGGGCCTCCTTCGCCCGGACTCTACCACGCGAATTTCGGGCCTCCCGGGAGGCCGCTCGTCGGCGAATCGCGGCGAGCGAATGGTTTTCGCCTCGGCGCCGGCGGCGCGCGGTGCGGCGAGCCGGCGCGGCCTGCTGGGCGGGGCTGACGGCGGGTCCGCGACGGCCGCCCGCCGTGCCTCCGAGACCATGTCAAGCGAAAAATCGGACCCGGGGCGCGCGGGAAGCGCGGTCGCTAGATTCGGAGAAGTCGGAACCACGCAGCTCTCAGCCGTCCTCCGGTGAGCGGTCAGTCCCTCAGCTGAGAAGCTTCGCGTCGTAGGGGAAGGTGCAGAGAAGCTGCGCGCCGTCCCGGGTCACCAGGACCTGGTCCTCGAGTTTGACGCCGAACGGAGCCCCGACCTTCCCCGCGTAGCACTCCAGGCAGAGGACCATGTTCTCCTTGATCTCTCGCCGGGGCATGATCCGGCGGGGCCCGCGATCGTCGTCGGGGTAGGGGATGCCCGGCCCCTCGTCCTCGAGCCCGGCCTGGTGCACCATGGTCGGGTACCGCTGGGCCTTGTAGGCCTCGGGCAGCCGGGGGGCCTTGTCGGCGAACTCCGCGAAGGTCAGCCCCGGCCGGAGCAGCTCCCGCATCCCGGTCACGCAGTCGTAGGCGACGCGGTAGGCCTCTTGCTGCTCGGGCGAGGGTGTGTCGCCGCAGAGGAACGTCCGGGAGACGTCGATCACGTAGCCCTCGTAGCCGTTGGCGTCGGTGTCCACGCCCACCAGGTCGCCAGGCATGACCAGCTTGTCGTGGGCCTCGCTCATCCAGGGATTGGTGTTGGTGCCGGAGGCGACCAGCCGGGTGAACAGGAATTCCCCGTGGTAGCGGAGCAGGGCGTGGCCGAGGACGGCCAGCAGCTCGTACTCGCGGATGCCGGGCCGGATGGCCGCCTCGAACTCGGCCAGCATGGCGTCGCCAATGGCGCCGTTGATGGCGAACAGCTCGACCTCTTCCGGCGTCTTCACCTCGCGCGCGTCCACGGTGGCCGGGCCCGCGTCGGCGAGCGTGATCCCCTCCGCCTGGAGGGCCAGGAAGCCGAGCGCGTCCAGCCGATCCACCGCCAGCGGCCCTCGCTCGAATCCCAGCCCCTTCAACACGCTCCGGATCGACCGCGCCCACTCCCGGGCCTTGTCCGGCGACTCCACGCCACCGAACTGCCAGGTATAGGCCGGCCGGACGTCGGCCACCAGCCTCTGCGAGATGTGGACCGAGCCCTTGTACTCGAAGAGGATCGGCGCCCCCTCCGCCGGCACCACGCAGTGCCGGGCGAAGGTCCCCGCGGTCCACACCCCCATGACGTCGGTGCCGGTCGCGTAGCGGATGTTGGCCGGGTTGTAGAAGAGGCAGACCGGCAGCTCGTGCCGCCGCATCATCGCCTGCAAGCGCTCCCGCCTGCCGGCCCGCAGACGCTCGAAGTTCACCTCGCTCAGGTTGGGCACGCGCAGGGTATGGACGCGGTCGTGGTGGGCGAGGACGCGGCCCTGCTCGGTGGTCACCGGCCTGGCTCCTTTCGCTCCGCTCGGGAGCGGCGCCTACTATAGCATCCGTGAACGGGGAGGCCGCGGCCCTCGGGGAATTCCTCGCCGCGCTGGCCGTCGCGCTCGAGGGGGCGAGCTGGCCAC
Organism: Candidatus Methylomirabilota bacterium; assembly: GCA_036001225.1. Classification (GTDB taxonomy): domain Bacteria; phylum Methylomirabilota; class Methylomirabilia; order Rokubacteriales; family DASRDR01; genus DASYUM01. Next base: position 6,021 of record DASYUM010000199.1, read on the forward strand.
CCACGCCCGGCGTGGACCGCGGGCGGCTGGTGTATGATGCACCGCGTGCCGATGGACCCGAGTCTGCAACGTCGAACCGATCCCAAGTCCATCACCGGTAAGGCGCCGACGCCCGACCGGCGCGTGCCGCTGGTCGTTGTGGGCGCGGGGCCGGCGGGTGTGGCGGCGGCCATCGAGGCGGCGCGGGCCGGCGTCGAGACCGTGCTCCTCGACGAGAACCCGATCGACAACGACCTGCTGGCCATGGACGTGCCGCTCTGGTTCGGCAAGCGGCTCCATCCCTCCCTCCGCCATCGCGCCGGGATGCTGGAGCGGGTGGTGGCCGCCAATCCGGCGCTCGCCGACGCCTACGACGCGGGCGTCGAGGTCCAGCTCGGCGTCTCGGTGTGGAGCGCCTTCCGCAACGGTCCCGCCCTGCGCGAGCTGGACGGCCCGCTGCTGGGGCTCGCCGATGTCGAGCGCTCGTGGCTCCTCGGCTATCAGCGCCTCGTCGTCGCCGCCGGGGCCCGGGATCTGGCGATGGCGTTTCCGGGCTGGGACAAGGCCGGCGCCATGGGGGCCAACGGCGCCTTCGCGCTGATGACTCGCTACCGGGCGCTGGTGTCCCAGCGGATGGTGGTGGTGGGCTCCGGGCCCCTGGGGCTGGCGACCGCGGCTCTCGCGCTGGAGCGCGGGGTCGAGGTGGCCGCGGTGGTGGAGGTCGAGGCCGAGGTCCGTGGCGACGCCGCGCTCCGTCGGGCCCTGCAAGACAAGGGCGTCCGATTCCTGACCGGACACACCGTGCAAGCCGCGCGGGGCGCCACCGGCGAGGTGGAATCGGTCGTGCTGGTGCGGCTCGACGGGGACCTCGCGCCGATCCGCGGCAGCGAGACCGAGCTCGGCTGCGACACGATCTGTCTCGCCGTCGGGCTCGTCCCCAATGTCGAGCTGCTGAACCTGCTGGACTGCCGGCTCGTCTTCCGCTCCGAGCTGGGCGGGTTCGTGCCCGAGACCGACGAGTGGATGCGCACCAGCGTCCCCGAGGTCTTCGTGGCGGGCGACGGCGCGGGGTTCCACGAGGGCATGGTGCCCGATCCGGAGGTCGCCCGCGGCCAGGGCCGGCTGGCGGGACTGGCGGCGGCGGCCTCGCTGGGTGCGCTCGACGAGGGGCGAGCCCGCGCGCGGCGCGCGGAGCTGGGGGCACCGAGCGCGGGCAGGCCGCAGGAGGTGCATAGCCACTGGCGGCGGTGGCTCCGGTCCCTGATCAACGCCGGCGGGTGGGAGGTTCATGCCTGCCAGTGCGAGGAGGTGACGCGGCGAGAGCTGGTCGAGGTCCAGCCGCCGCGGTACCTGGGCCGGCGATCCGACCCGATGCGCGCCCGGACCCTCCACACCCTGCTGGCGGACGGCCCCGTCCACCCCGACCAGATCAAGCGCCTGACCCGGGTCGGCATGGGCCCCTGTCAGGGCCGGCGGTGCCGGGAGCAGGTGGCGCTGTTGCTGGCGGAGCAGGCGGGGACCCCGGTCTCCGAGCTCCCGCTGGCGAGCTACCGGCCGCCCGTGCGTCCGCTCCCCCTCTCGGTGCTGTGGCCGCCGGACGAGCCGGCGGCGATGCGGGAGGACTGGGTCGTCTGGTTCGGGATCCCCACGCAGTTCGCGCCGCACTGGAACCCGACGGCGGTGATGGGGCCGAACCAGTCCCCGCTCATGGTCGACAAGTGACGCGAGGGGCCGCTGGCGCTTCGGTGGTGATCATCGGCGGGGGCGTGACCGGGCTCAGCGCTGGCTGGTGGCTCGCCCGCGAGGGCGTGGACGTCCTCGTCCTCGAGAAGGGCATCGTCGGCTGGGAAGCCTCGGGACGCAACGGCGGCGGCGCCACCCACGTCTATAGCCCCCTCGGGCTGGAGGAGCAGCGGCTCTGGCCCCAGATGGACGAGCTACTCGGCTACCCCACCGAGTATCAGCCCAACCGCATCCGGGTGGCCCTCACCGAGCCCCAGCTCGCGTGGTACCGGCGGAGCGCGGAGATCGCCGCCGAACGGGGCTTCCGCACCGATGTCCTCGACGCCCAGCAGCTCAAGGAGCTGGTGCCCATCGTGGGTGACAACGCGCTGGGCGGGACCTTCACGCACTACGGGGGCCACGCCAACCCCCAGCGCACCGTCCAGGCGTACGCCTGGGCCTTGCAGGATCACGGCGGTCGGATCTACCAGGACACGCCGGTCACCGGCCTCACGGTCGCCGGTGGGCGCGTCACCGCGGTCGAGACCCCCCGCGGGCGGTTGGGGGCCGACGTGGTCGTGGCGGCCGCCGGGCCCCAGACCGGGCTCCTGACGGCCATGGTCGGGGCCTGGCTGCCGCTGGCGCCGGCCCGGGCCGAGATGATCATCACCGAGCCCCTGCCGCTCATGTTCCGGGGCGGCGTGGACGGCAACGGCCTCTACGGCCGGCAGACGTTGCGCGGCAATCTCGCCTACGGAGGCGGGCCCCACGAGTGGATCGACGTCACCGACATGTCGGCGCCGGAGAAGCCGAGCACGCCGCTGGTGAGGAGCCTGGCCCGCCGCCTGGCCGAGCTGTTTCCGGGTGCGGCCCACCTCCGCCTCATCCGGAGCTGGGCCGGGATCGTCGAGAACACACCGGACGGTCTTCCGGTCCTGGACCGGCTGGCCGACCCCGGGAACTTCGTGGTGGCCACCATGTCGAGCGTCGGCTTCGGCCTCTCGCCGGCGGCCGGGAAGGCGATCAGCGAGCTGGTGCGGTACGGGAAGTGCGGCTTCACCGATCTCAGCTCCCTGCGCCTCGACCGCTTCGCCGAGACCCCGCCCGACTGGCGCGAGCGCCAGGGCTGGGTGCCCGCGCCGGAGCGTGCCGGCGCCGGCGTGGAGGTTGCCGGAGGCCAGCGGTGAGGCGGGCCGGACACCGGCAACGATCCACGTCAGGATGATCCGGTGAGCGAGCTTCCCCCCACCGCCGACGTCGTGGTGGTCGGCGGCGGCGTCCACGGCGCGTCCATCGCCTACCACCTGGCCGGCAAGGGCGCCGGGCGCGTGGTGCTGCTCGAGAAGAAGTTCCTCGCCTCGGGGCCGACCGGACGCTCGACGGCCGTCGTCCGCCGAACCTACGCCCACCCCTACCTCACGGTCTCGGCCAACCGGTCGGCCGAGGTCTACCGGAACTGGAAGGAGATCGTCGGGGACGACTGCGGCTATCAGGAGATCGGCTGGGTCCAGTTCGTCGGCCATCAGGACCGGCCGGTGCTCGAGGGGGTGGTCGCCCGCGCGCGCCAGGTCGGAGGGCAGGTCCGCACGATCGGCCTCGACGAGGTCCGCGCGCTCGTCCCCGCGATGGCGGTGGACGACATCGGGGCCGCCTGCTACGAGGAGCACTCCGGCTGCGCCGATCCCGCGCTCACGACCAACGCCTTTGCCAACCGGGCGCGCGATCTCGGCGCCCGCATCGTTCAGTACACCGAGGTCACCGAGATCCGTGCCGCCGGCGACAAGGTGACGGGCGTGCGGACGACGACGGGGGAGATCGACGCCCCGGTCGTCGTCGTCTGCGCGGGGCTGTGGGCCAACCGGCTCACCGCGCCGCTCGGGGTCGAGATCCCGATCGAGCCCCGGCGCCACCAGATGATCATCTTTCGCCGACCGGTCGAGTTCCCGACCCATCCGGCCGTCTACGACCTCATCCAGGGCACGTACTGCCGGCCGGACCACGGAGACCTGACCCTCTACGGCATCACCCGCTACGCCGAAGTGGCCGACCCCGAGCGCTACAACGAGGCGGCCGACTTCGAGGAGATCGTCAAGACCACCGAGGCGATCGCGTACCGCTTCCCGGTGATGGAGCGGGGCCTCTCGCGGGGCGGGTACGCGGCGCTCTACGACGAGACGCCCGACCACATGCCGGCGCTGGGGCCGGTGCCGGCCATGGCCGGCCTCTATCTCGACTGCGGGTGGAGCGGCCACGGCTTCAAGCACGCGCCGGTTACCGGCGATGTGATCAGCGAGCTGATCCTCAGCGGCCGCTGCCCGGAGGGCCTGGACCCCAGCGAGTTCGGCGTGAGCCGCTTTCGGGAGGGGCGGCCCATTGCCCCGTTCGCGCGCTACTCACCCCCGAAATACGGCAGCTAGATTTCAGCAGGAGGGAAGACGATGACGAACGAGACGATGCGACGGATCCTGATCCGCACGCTGCTCGGGCTGGCCCTGACGGGAACATGGGTGGCTCAGCCCCCGGCGGCCTCCGCGTTCACCCAGTTCTGGGTCGAGCCGTTTTGCAACCGGGACACGGAGGCGGCCCTCTGGGATGACGGCCCGGGCGGCGGCCCGGACAACGAGGTCGGCATCTTCTGGCTCGTGGGGACGACCGGCTTGCTCACGACCTGCACGGCCGAAGGGTTCGGGACGCAGGTGAGCACGACCGACTTCCCCATGGTGACCATCCGCACGGCGGTCAACGACGGGGCCAAACTGATTGTGGAGTTCCGCGGGGGGTCGGAGCCGGACGACCCGTGCTCGGGCACCCTCATTCACACCATGTACCACGACAGCCTCATGGCCAACAGCGACTTCGTCACGCAGACGGAGACCCTCCCGGCCGGCTTCGTGTTCTCCTCGGTCTGCGTGACCCTCGCCGACCTCGGCGGCGGCCAGGCCCGCGCCACCGCGCTGATCGACGAGATCAAATTGTGGAGGCCCGGCTTCTGTGTCCGCGGCCTGCGCGGGCTCAAGCCCGACTTCTCCGGGTTCGCACTGGGCCAGTGCATCGGGTGGCGCGAGACCTTCAGCGCCGCGAACTGAGACGGCCGCCCGCGCCGCGTTCCGGATAAGCCCGAGCGGAAAGGCGCCCGGACCCTGTCGAAGGATCCGGGCACCCCCTCGAAACAGCCCGGCGGTGGGCGCATCTCCCCGAATTCCGCCCGCGCGGCCACCCCGGCGTTTCCCTTAGGCCTCTCACCCCGCGGCGGTTCCCGGATTGATCTCGCCCGGCACACCCCGTAGATTCTCTCGGCCGGACCCCGCGGGGCCGGCCGGGAGGGATCATGAACGGCAGTGGTCGGGGACATCTCTGTCTGCGCGGGCTCTGGATCTTCGTCGCCGTCGGGCTGCTCGGTCTCGGCCTGCCGGCCGGCCGGGCGCTCGCCCACGGTCCGTGTCGCACGGTGCCGCTGCCAGTCGCGTGCAGCGGGGCGATCGGCAACCTCGCCTATGTGACGGCCCAGGGCAGCGGGTTCGTCCAGGGCGTGAGCCCCTTCCGCTTCGTCGGCACCAATGCCTACTTCATCTTCGACGCGGCGTCCTATGGGTCGGACGCCCACGTCTGGGAGATGATGCACCTCGCCAACGATCTCGGCTTCACGGTCCTCCGCACCTGGGGATTCATGAACGCCGGGGTGAGCGGGAACGACGGAACGCTGAACCAACGGCTGCTCCAGCCCTTGCCGTGGGTCTACAACGACGGCGGCGCCCACACCAATCCCTGGACCGGCCAGGAATACCAGACCGTCCGAGACGAGTTCCGTCACCTCGACTACGTCCTGGCCACCGCCAACACCCACCAGGTCAAGCTCATCCTCACGCTCGGCAACAACTGGAAGGAATATGGCGGCATCGATCAGTACCTGAAGTGGTGCCCCTGCGGGGTCAGCAGCCCGCAGCCCGTTCATTTCTACACGCATCCGGACTGCATCGCGCTCTACAAGGGCTACATCACCCAAGTCGTGACCCGGACCAACAGCCTCAACGGCCGCCGGTACGCCGACGACCCGACGATCTTCGCCTGGGAGCTGATGAACGAGCCGCGCTGCCAGGGCTGCGATCCGGCCGTCGTCACCGCCTGGATGGCGGACATGGCCGCCCACATCAAGGGGCTGGGCGCCCACCAGATGATCGCGACTGGCGAGGAGGGGTTCGACTGCACCAAGACCGGGGTCTATACCGCGGACGGCTACAACGACCCGAAGAACATCCGGTGGCACCCCTGGATGTACGACGGCTCCCAGGGTCTCTGCTACACCAAGAACACCAAGCTGCCCGGCATCGACTTCGGGTCCTACCACATGTATCCGGAATCCTGGCGCCTGGCGAGCGAGTCGGAAGGTCCCTGGATCACCGACCACATCAACATCGCCACCGCGGCCGGGAAGCCGACGGTCCTGGGCGAGTTCGGCTCGACCCGGAAGGACCGCTACACGCGCTTCGAGAGCTGGCTCAACGCCGTCGAATCGAGCCAGGGGGCGGGGGCGCTGGGGTGGGAGATCATGTGCCCCATCTGCCAGAACCACGCCACCCGGCTGGACGTCATCTTTCCGCCCGTCACCAAGGAATCGGGGACGTACTGCACGCACGCCAACCGGGTCAACGGCTGGATTCCCTCGGCCCCCTGCAGTCCGACCCAGCTATACCCGGCCCAGTAACGGCGCGGCGGGGGCCGGCCGGGCGCGCCGCCGAGTCGGCTCGCCTGGTCGAGCTCTCGGTCACCCGACCGCCGGCCTGACCGCCGAAGGAGCCGACTGTGCCTCGCCCAGAAAATCACCCAGCAGCCGGTACTTCACGCGAGCATCCGACGCGCGTCGATAGAACGAGATCAGCTCCCGCCACGGCTCCGCGATCTTCTCGAAGCCGGACACGAACGCCACGATCGTACCGAGGTCGGTGCGCCCGTGAATGGCCAGCCAGCCGCCGACCAGCAGGACGCTGATGGTGCCGGAGTGATCGAGCAGATTGTTGATGAGCGTGATGGAGTAGCTCAGATAGGCGATCCGTCTCCGTTGTCGATAGATGTCGTGGGTTCGCTCGTCGTATTGCTGGACGCGTGCTTCGGGCGTTTCTGACTCGGTGGAATCCTGGATGAGCTGCTCGCTCAGCTCGCGGACCAGGACGATGCGCCGTTGCACGCGTCGATTGATGGCGGCTTGAATGCTCGGGACCAAGAACAACTGGGGGCAATACAGCACGAAGCTGGCGGCCGCGATTCGGGGCTCTACCCACAGCATGTAGCCGAGGACGCTCAGGAGAGCGCCGGCCTGCACGACCGGGACCGATAGGCTTTCCCCGACGAATCCGCCCAGCGGCTCGACCTCGGTCACGACCATCGAGACGTGCGCTCCGGTGGGGGCGTCAGTTCCGGTAGCGGGTCGGGACGGTTGGCCGCCAGCCTGGATCCCCTGGTAGATCTCGCGGCGCATCTTGCGGATCGCCCGCTCGCTGAGGATTTCCCGATAGACGTTCATCGCGTATTTGAGTCCGCCCTGGAGGAGGACGACCGCGACGTACACGAGTGAGAAGAACCACAGCCGGCGGAGATCGAGCCCTCCAATGGCGTTGTTGACGATGCGCCGCTGAAGCTCGAGCGGGACCATGGTGAGCGGAAAGACCACGCAGGAGAGCAAGACCAGCCAGATTTGCCGGCTGCCGCTGATGCGCCAGATGTAGCGGTACAGGCCCTCCAGCGCTGGCTGTCTCGCGTCCCGTCGGGTCTCGCTCATGGCCAGTGGGCCGGCGCCCGAGCCGCGTTTGACGGGGCGGCGAGCCGCCCGGTCTGCTCTCTCGAGATCCGGCTAAGCCACGCGGCCGGCCGCCCGCCGCGGCGTCGGGATCTGCGGGGGGAGCTCCGAGCGCAGCGGGCGGATGTATTCCACCCCGATGCCGCAGCAGCCGCCGACGATCTGCACCCCCTGCTGGACCCATTTCCGCGCCAGGTCGAGGAACTCCTCGGGGGAGACGTTGCTCTGGACCTCGGGGTTGCGCTGGGGGTCCACGTAGTCCGTGCGGCCCGCCTCGGGGTAGATCCCGATCGGCCCCGACCACTTCTCGAGCAGGAGCGGCAGGGCGGCCGCGGTGTCCTCCACGTTGCTGTGGAAGATGTTCATCACCGCCCCGCCGAGCGGGAGCACTTCGTCCAGCGCCTGGATCAGGGGCGTGTCCGACTGGTAACCGACTCTCACCGTGGAGTCGCCCTTGTCCACGTGGCACTTGAACCCGACCCACTTCGGGAGCCCCGGCTCCGAGCAGGCCTGCGTCACCCACTTGCGGTGCTCGAGGCTGCCGGTGGACTCGGCCAGCAGGAAATCGACGCCGGCGTCGGCCAGGATCTCGGCCTGCTCGCGGAGGTTGGCCTGCGACTGCTCGGCGGTGATCGCGCTGCGCCCGAGCAGCGAGCGATACCGGCGAGGCTCGCCCCCGGTCACCAGGCCGAAGTTGGAGATGGACCCCGCGATGTAGACCGGCCGGTTCTTGGCCGCCCGATCGCGCGCCTCCTGGGCGAGTTGGACCGCCCGGATGTTCAGCTCGGCGGTCAGGTCGCCGAGCCCCATCGGCTCCAGGTTGTGGCGGGCCGAGGCGTAGGTGTTGGTCGTGATGACGTCCACGCCCGCCTTGACGTACGCCTCGTGCAGGTGGCGGACCGTGTACGGATGCGTCTGGAGCGCCGCTGCCGCCCAGGCGACGCCGTGCATGGGCACGCCCATGGCTTGGAGCTGGGTCCCGACCGCGCCATCGAGGATGATGACGTCGCCACGGTCGATCCGATCCTGCAGGTCCCGGTACGTGCTCATGTGACTCCTCGGGGCTCGGGTGGTCGTCAGCCTGGCGTCACGATCGCCGGGGCCGCCCGCAGGTCGGCCAGCGGGATGTGACAGGCGATCCGGTGCGTGGGGCTGGCCGCCTGCACCGGGGGCGGGGTTGTCTCACAGATGATCCCGAGCTTCCGGGGGCAGCGGGTGTGGAAGGGGCAGCCCGCGGGCGGGTCCAGCGCGCTCGGCACCGACCCGTGGAGCCGGATCCGCCCCGGCCGGGGCCGGGGGTCGGGCTCCGGCACCGCCGACAGGAGCGCCTCGGTGTACGGGTGGCAGGGCGGCGCGAAGACCTCGTCGGTGCGCCCGATCTCGCACACCTGGCCCAGGTACATCACCGCGACGTAGTCGGAGAGGTGGCGCACCACGCTCAGGTCGTGAGAGATGAACAGCATGGCGGTGCCGCGGGCACGCTGGATGTCGGCCAGCAGGTTGAGGATCGCCGCTTGCACCGAGACGTCGAGGGCCGAGACCGGCTCGTCGCAGATCAGGAGCCGCGAGCTGCCGGCCAGCGCGCGGGCGATCGCGACCCGCTGCTTCTGGCCGCCGCTGAGCTGGCGTGGCAGCCGGTCGGCGAAGCTGTCGTCGAGCTGCACCTCGCGCAGGAGCCGCCGGACCTCGGCCCGGACCCGCCGGCGCGGGACCCCGGCCAGGCGCCGGAGGGGGCGTCCGAGGGCCCGGGCGACGCGATGGGCGGGGTTGAGCGTCGAGTCCGGGTTCTGGAAGACCATCTGGATGTCCCGCAGGACCGAGGGATCCCGCGCTTCGACCAGCTTGGCGATGTCGAGGTCGCGGAAGATGAGCCGGCCGCCGGTGGGCCGGACCAGTCCGGCGATGCACCGGGCCAGCGTGCTCTTCCCGCAGCCGCTCTCGCCGACGACGCTCAGGGTCTCGCCGGCCGCGACCTCCAGCGCCACGCCGTCCACAGCCCGGACCGCGCGCCGCCGCCCGAGAAGCCGGGCCAGCGTCCCGGCGGCCTGCTCGTAGTAGCTCTTGAGATCCCCGACTCGGAGGAGCGGCCCGGCTTCGGCACGCGGCGTGGGGGCCGTCGCCGCCGTCACCGGCTCCGCGGGCGCGGTCGCCGTCCCGATCTCCCGCCAGCGGAGGCACCGCACGAGGTGGCCGCGCGCCGCCGGCTCCAGCGCCGGCCGGCTGGCGACGCACTGATCCCGGGCGAAGCCGCAGCGCGGCTCGAAGACGCACCCGGGGGGCAAGGCGGTCGGCTGCGGCACCTGGCCGGGGATGGCGGCCAGGCGCCGCCCGGCCCGGCTGGCGTCCAGCCGCGGGACGCAGTGGAGGAGGCTCCGCGTGTACGGGTGCCGGGGGTTCAGGAACAGCGCACCGACGTCCGCTTCCTCCACCAGCTCCCCGGCGTACATCACGCCCACCCGGTCGCAGATCCCCGCCACCACGCCGAGGTTGTGACTGATGTAGAGGATGGCCGTCTCCAGCTCCCGCCGCAGCTCGGCGACGAGGTCGAGCACGGTGGCCTCGATGGTCACGTCCAGCCCCGTCGTCGGCTCGTCCATGACCAGCAGGTCGGGATGGGCCAGGAGCGCCATGGCGATCAGGACCCGCTGCTGCTGGCCCCCGCTCAGCTGATGCGGGTAGCGCCCCATTGTGGCGGGCGGGTCGGCCATGTGGACCCGCTCCAGCATCGCGAGGCAGGCCGTCCAGGCGTCCTGACGGCCCATCGCCCGGTGGACCAGCAGCACCTCGGCGAGCTGCTCCCCCACGGTCAGGCAGGGGTTCAGCGCGCTCAGGGGGTCCTGGTAGACCATGGCGATCCGGCTGCCGCGCAGCGCCCGCAGCGCTTCCTCCGATTTCGCCAGCAGGTCCTCGCCGCGGAAGAGGATGCGGCCATGGTCCACGCGGCCGTTGCGGCCCAGGTAGCGCATGACGGCCATCGCCACCGACGTCTTGCCCGAGCCCGACTCGCCGACCAGCCCGTAGGCCTGGCCGCGCTCGACGGTCAAGGAAAGGTCCCGTACCGCGCGGACGTCGCCCGCGCGGGTCGCGTAGGTGACCGAGAGGTGCTGCAGCTCGAGGAGCGGCACGGCGGGGTGGGTCGTCAATCCTTGAGCGAGATCTCGCGCAACCCGTCGGCAAACAGGTTGAGGCCCACTACCAGCGACGAGATGGCGATGCACGGGAAGGCCGCCATCCACGGCGCGATGATGATCCAGTTGCGGGCCGCGTTCACCATGCCGCCCCAGTCCGGCGTGGGCGGCCGGAGGCCGAGACCCAGGAAGCCGAGCGTCCCGATCGTGAAGGCCACGTACCCGACCCGGATGCAGGCGTCCACGATCAGCGGGCCCTTGGCGTTGGGCAGGATCTCGACCAGCATGATGTACCACGCCGACTCGCCCCGCAGGCGGGCGGCAGCGACGAACTCGCGACTCCGCAGATCCAGCACCAGGCTCCGCACGATGCGGGCGATGGCGGGACTGGAGGCGAAGGTGACGGCGAAGACGATGTTGAGCGGCGAGGGGCCGACCGCGGCGATGATGATCATGTAGAGCAGGAGGACGGGGAAGGCCAGGATGATGTCGGCCGTCCGCATGATCAGCTCGTCGATCATCCCGCCGCGATAGCCGGCCACCAGCCCCATCAGGCCGCCCACCAGCAGGGAGACCGCGACCGCGGTGGGGGCCAGCAGCAGGATCGTCTGGCTGCCCCAGATGATCCGGCTCAGGATGTCGCGACCGAGCTCGTCGGTCCCCAGCCAGTGTTGCGCCGACGGCGGCTGGGCCACCCGTCCGGCCAGCGCGGTGGGCGAGTAGGGCGCGATGAGCGGCGCCAGGACGGCGACGGCCACCCAGAACAGGATGATGGCCAGCCCGAGCGTGGCCACGGGCGATTCGAAGAGCCGGGCCAGGCTCCGGCCGAGCCGACGGGCCGTCTGGCCTCGGGCGGCGGCCACCGGCGGCACGGGCGGCTCGAGGACGACACGGTCCTGATCGAGGACGCGCGCCATCAGGCGAAGCGGATCCGCGGGTTCAGCGCGGTGTAGAGGAGGTCGGCGATCAGCTGCGTGCCGACGGCGACGGTGATGGCCACCATGGCGCCCGCCTCGATCACCGGCACGTCCTTGTTGAGGGCGGCGTCCAGCATCATCCAGCCGAAGCCGTGGAAGCCGAACAGGGACTCCACCACCACGATGCCGCCCATCAGCCAGTTGATGTGGAGCATGATGACCGTGATCGGCGCCAGCAGCGCGTTGCGGAGGGCATGGCGGACGATGACCCGCCGGTAGGGGAGGCCCTTGAGGACCGCGGTGCGCACGTAGGCGCTCGCCATCACCTCGGCCATGCTGGCCCGGGTCATCCGCGCCACGTAGCCGACGTCCACCAGCATGAGCGCGAGCACCGGCATGACCAGCTTGGCCGGCGCCTGGTACGCCCACGACTCGCTGTCGAGGACACTCGAGCCGGGCAGCCAGCCGAGCCAGAAGGTGAAGATGAGGATCAGGAACACCCCGCTGGCGAAGGTCGGGACCGACGTGCTGATCAGGCTGCCGAGGGAGATCAGCCGGTCGAGCCGGCCGCCCTCCCGCATGCCGGCGACGACGCCCAGGATGAGCGCCAGCGGCATGATCAGCGCGAAGGCCACCGCGGCGAGGGTGCCCGAGTTGAGCAGACGGCGGCCGAGGAGGGGGGCGACCGGCGTGAGCTGATTCGTCGAGGTCCCCATGTCACCCTGCAGGAAGTGGGTGAGCCAGAGCCAGTAGCGGACCGGCACCGGGCGGTCCAGCCCCATCTGCTGGCGCAGGTGGTCGACGGAGTCCTGCGAGGCGTAGGGGCCCAGGATGTTGCGGGCCACGTCGATCGGGACCACCTCGCTGATGACGAAGACGATGGCCGACACGGCCACCATGGTCACCAGCATGAAGACGAGGCGGCGGGCGAGGAACCGGGCCAAACTCACCTCGGGAGTGCAGGAGGGGCAAGCCGCCTTGCCGGTCCGGGCCTCCTACAGGGTGCCGCCAGAGTAGTCCAGGCGGCCCCGCGACACAAGCCTCGGTCGGCGCGGCCCGCCATTCCCTCGCTCTTCGTTGGCGAGGGGAGGTCGCCGGGAGAGTCCGGGAGAGAGGTGAGCGGGCGCCGGGCGCGGCCCTCGTGCGCCGCGCCCGGCAACGGATGGCGGCCGCGTCAGTCGCGTCTGCGGTTAGCTCTCGACGTACGCGTCGTTGATGAGCAGATACGAGGTCGGGTGGGCCTTGTACCCCTTGAGCCGCTTGTCCGCGCCCTCGAACACCGAGCGCCACAGGGGTACGCCGATGGTCCCGTTCTCACGCTGGTAGACCTGAATCTTGGCCATGAGCTTGCGGCGCTCCTTGTGATCCAGGACCGCCTCGGCCTCGTCGATCATCTTCTCGAAGGTCGGATCGCACCACTGCGTCTCGTTCCAGGGCACCGGCTTCCCATCCCGGCAGCGGTAGGCCAGCGACAGCACCATGGTGTCGAGCGGCCGGTGCGTCCAGGCGGTGAACCCGAACGTGGTCTTGTCCCAGATCTCCCAGTACCGGGCCGACGGCATGACGTTCAGCTTGATCCGGATTCCCGCCTGGGCGGCCATCTCCTTGAAGGCCTGCATGCAGAGCTGCTCCCAGGCCGGCGAGGGCTTGAGGTCGAGCTCCAAATCGACGCCGTTGGGGTAGCCGGCGGCGGTCAGCAAAGCCTTGGCCTTGGCGATGTCTTGCTTCGGTGCGGCCTCGGGCGAGTAGCCCGGATGAACCGGAGCCACGTGGTGCTCGGCGCCCTCCGCGCCCCGACCCCGGTGCGCGACCTCCAGCAGCTTCGCGTGGTCCTGGCAGAGCTTGATCGCGTTGCGGACGCGGACGTCGTCGTAGGGCTTCTTGTCTGCGCGCATCCGGATCACGGCAGTTTGGGCCGTCTTGACCTCGAGGAGCTGGGCATGGGGGATCCGTTCGATGACGTCGATGGTCGAGACGTCCAGAACGTCGCTGGTCACCAGGTCGACCTGCTTCGAGGCCAGGGCAGCAGCGTGCGCCGCCGCCTGCTCGCCGAGGTCCAGGAAGCGGACCTCATCCAGGTAGGGCCGGCCCGCCTGCCAGTAGTCGGCGCGCCGCTTGAGGCTGGCCTGCTCGCTGACGACGTACTTGTCCAGCACGAAGGCCCCGGTCCCCCAGGGCTCCTTGAGAAAGTCGCCGCCCCACTCGCGCGGCAGGACCACGGCCGGGTAGTGGAAGAGGTGCTCGGGCACCGCCATCTGCCGGGTCGTCAGGTGAAGCTTGACTGTGTAGCGGTTGACCTCCTCGATGCCGTCGGGCTGGAGGTAGCTCAGTAGCCCGCGGATCGACGAGCCCGTCTCCTTCGCCAGCCACCGCTTCATGTTCCACACGACGTCCGCCGCGTCGAACTCACGCCGCTTGGTCGGCCCCATCTGGAACTGGACGCCTTTGCGCAGGTGGAGGGTCCACGTCTTCAGGTCGTTCGACGCCTCCCAGCGCTCGACGAGGTAGGGGTGGGTGATGTTCTCGTGATCGGTGAGCGTGAGGTACTCGGCGATCAGGCGCCCGACGTTCGACATGGGGACCCAGTCGAATGTCGCCGGATCCTTCATCTTCTGGACGCGGGTGCCCACCCGGAGGACGCCGCCCCGCTTCTGCGCGTAGGCAGCCCGGGTGCCCAGGGGGCCGGCGCCGACGAACGCCCCGGCAGCGGCCGCCGACATGCCGAGCAGGGTGGCAGCCCGCATGAACTCGCGCCGGGTAATCTCGCCCTGGCGATACTGCTCCTTCAGCTCCGGGATGTACTCGTGCATGGCGCCTCTCCTTCCATTCGGTCCCGCGGCCCGTCGGAGTGGTGGAGGCATGTCGCCACAAGGCCCGCCGGCTGTCAAGGCCCGCTCAGGCGCGGGCGGCGGCGACCTCGGGGGGTCGGGCGAGCCCGGCCAGCCGGAAGAAGTTGGCGAGGATCGTCCGGCCGTCGGGATGGGCGTCCGTGTAGCGCTCGGGGTGGAACTGGAAGCTGGAGCAGACACGGGACCCCCGACAGGGCCTCGAAGCGCATCGCCCAGGTCACCATCTCCGCCTTGCGCCCCGCCGCCTCCGGCCGCTCGCTGACCAGCGAGGGGCCCAGCGTCGGGTGCTCCAGATCCACGTAGCAGATCATCCTCAGCCTCCCTGATGGTGCCTCCGGTTATATGCCGGTCCTCCCGGCCAACGCAAGGGCTCGCGCTAGGCGTAACCGTGCGGCTCTCCCGTACCGCCACGGGCCGCATTTCCTGCTTGCGTCGACGCCCCCGTGCTGGCGGACCCGAGCAGCCCGGTCAGTCCGCGCTCGAGGACGGCGTCCACGTTCCCGCGGAAACGTCCCGGCGGCTGGCCTGTGAGGCAACCCGCGTGGTGCTGCGCCACGCCGGGGACGGGCAGGGGCTCGCTCCGCGCAAACATCGCAGCTCCACCAGTACCGCCCGAGCTCGCGCCGCCGCCGAGATACCGGTCGGGCAGCAGGTGGCCGAGCGCCGCGGCGCCGGCGACCGCGCCGCTGCCGGTCAGAAAGCGCCTCCGCGAGATGTAGCTGCTCGTCGGAACCTCCAGGATCGGGTGAATCAGGGCCCGCGGCGCCTGGTGGGCAGTCCGGCACGGGCCGGCGCGGCTGTCAATCGTCCGGGAAAACCCGCGGCCGCGCGGGTCTACTCCCGGGCTTGGCTGCCGATGGAAGGGCTCGCGGTAGAATGGCGCGGGGAGCCATGACGCTGCTCGAACGCTACGCGCGACTGGTGGATCGGCTCGTCGCCGAGTTGCGGGCACACTACGGTGAACGACTCGTTTCCGTGGCCGTGTTCGGCTCGGTCGGACGCGGGACGCCGCGCGAGGACTCCGACGTGGACCTGCTCATTGTCGCGCGCGACCTGCCTCGGGGGCGGCTTCGCCGGGTGGACGAGTTCCTGCCGGTTGAGACCCGGCTGGAAGGCGCGCTGCGCGAGGTCGATTCGAGTGGCGCCCCCGTCACTCTCTCACCGGTGTTCAAGACGCCGGCCGAGGTCGAGCACGGCAGCCCGCTCTTTCTCGACATGGTGGAGGACGCCCGGATCGTCTACGACCGGGATGGTTTCCTGGTCGGGTACCTCGAGGGGTTCCGCGCCCGACTCCAGGCGCTTGGCGCGCGGCGAATCCGACGCGGCAACGCCTGGTATTGGGAGCTGAAGCCCGACCTCAAGCCAGGCGAGGTATTCACGCTGTGACGAGTCAGGGACTGGCGCGAAGCTATCTCGTGAAAGCCCGCGGGCGTCTTCGGGCCCTGGCCGTGCTGCGTGACCACGGCGATGCCTCCGATGTCGTGCGCGAGGCGCAGGAGCTGGTGGAACTGGCGCTCAAGGGGGTGCTGCGGGCCATCGGCATCGAGCCGCCGAAATTCCACGACGTCGGCGGTCTGCTCGTCGAACACGGGGCGAAGTTCGCGGCCGACGTGCGCCCCCATCTCGCGCGCGCCGCGGAGATCTCGCGGCGCTTGCGGCGAGAGCGGGAGACGGCCTTCTATGGTGACATCGACCTCGTCCCCTCCGAGCAGTACTCGGCGGCCGACGCGGTCCGGGCCTACGACGAGGCGGCCTGGATTCTGGGGCTGGCAGAATCGGTCATCGGCCGGCTGCCGGAGTGAGGGCGGCTACACCCAGGGCGAGTGGCTCTGGGAGGCCCCGAAGGTCTTCCCCTGGGCGTACCGGCTGAACGCGAACGGCCGGAGCTCCGGCACGTCGTCGCCCATCAGGTACCGCGCCACCAGCTTGCCGACGCCCGTCATCTTGAAGCCGTGGTTCGAGTCCGCGATCATGTACACGTTCGGCAGCACCCAGTCGAAGACGGGCACGTTGTCCGGCGTGAAGGCGCCGATCCCGCCGTTGCGGCGCTCGCGGAAGCTCGGCCGGCAGCCCTTGAAGCGCGACATGGTCTGGCCCATCGCCGCGCAGAAGTAATCGGCGAACCAGGGATCGGCCTGGTACTCGTCGTTGGCGTGGCCGTAGGGGTCGGTCACCGCGATGGGGCCGAGCTTCACCGGCGTGGTGCCGCCCTGGAGTCCCGGCCGGTCCATTCGCTCGTTGGCGTTCTTGAAGTAGACGTAGGTGAAGTCCTTGATCTCCCGGCCGGAGGCCGGGTCCATCACCGGCTCCGAGGTCTCCACGTGGAGGACCGGCGGGTTCAGGCCGGCCGCCGTCAGATAGGGCTCGTCGTGGTAGACCTCGCCTTCCAGGAGCCGCCAGTAGGTCCACATGTCTTTTCGGACCGTGCTGCCGTACGGGTACCGGCACTCCACGGTCGTCGGCTTCCCGAGCATCGCCCAGTGCCGGGGGGTCCAGGCCCCCAGTCCCCAGATCACCGCCTCGCACCGGATGGGCCCCTGGCTGGTGAGGACCGCGCGCACGCGGCCGTTCTGGACGTCGTAGCCGGTCACCTCGACGCCGGGGAGGACCCGCACGCCCTGCTGGGCGCACTTCTCCGCCAGGCCGGTGACCGCCTGGCGGGTGCCGGCGTACCCGCTGACCTTCTCGTGGAGGGCGAGACCGACGTGCGAGGTGTTGAAGTCGGGCCACAGCCCCCGCACGAACCGCCGAGCCTCCTCGCCCGCGTAGAGATCGGACGGGTAGCCGGCCGCGTTCTGGCTCTTCCAGACGCGCTCGTATTCGGGAAGGTGCTGCTCCTCGTCCACGCCGATGTAGCCGACCTGCTGGAACCCGAAGGCCACCGGGTCGTACATCCACACGTCCACGCTGTGGCGGAGGATGGCGTGGAGCGGCTCGGTCATGTAGAGGTTCCGCACGCAGCCGCAGGCGATCCCCGACGCCCCGGCCCCGACGCCGGTCTTGTCGAGCACGACGACGTCGCGGCCTGAGCCGCGCTTGCGGCGGGCCAGCTCCATGGCCAGGTGCCAGCCGGTGGAGAGGCCGTGGATGCCGGCGCCGACGACGACGTACGGGACGGATCCGGGAAGGTCGCTCATGGGGTTCTCCTCTTGGTCAGAGAGCGCTCGCGCGAAGCGGCCTTACCGTACCCGCGCCCGTGACGGAGTGTCAAGTAGACCGGGCCGATTCGGCCGTGCTATGACTGCTCCCACCATGGCCGAGTCGACCGACCACCGCTACATCGGCCGCGCCCTCAAGCGAGTCGAGGACCGACGGCTCCTGACCGGCGTCGGCCGCTACGTGGACGACTTCCGCCCTCCTGGCCTCGTCCACGTCGCCTTCGTCCGCTCGGACCACGCCCATGCCCGGATCCGCCGGCTCGACGTGACGGCGGCCCGCGCCGCCCCCGGCGTGGTGGCCGTGGTCACCGGCGCCGAGGTCCGCCATCTCGGCCCCCTGCCGGTGATCCGGCTGTTCCCCGACATGAAGGTGCCGCCCCACGCCATCCTGGCCGCCGACGTCGTGCGGGCGGTCGGGGTCCCGGTGGTCGCGGTCGCCGCGGAGAGCGCGTATCAGGCCCGGGACGCCGCCGAGCTGATCGAGGTGGACTACGACCCGCTGCCGGCGGTGGTGGAGCCGAAGGACGCGCTGGCGGCCGACGCGCCGGTCATCTTTCCCGAGCTCGGGACGAACCGCTCCTTCAGCCAGGCCTGGCGACAGGGTGACGCGGCGGCGGCGTTCGCGTCGGCCGCCCGGGTCGTGAAGCTGCGCGTCGTCCAGCAGCGGCTGTCCGCGGTGGCGATGGAGCCGCGGGCGGTGCTGGCCGCCTTCGATCCCGCCACCGACGAGCTGACCCTGTGGAGCTCGACCCAGGCGCCGTTCGCGGTGCGGGCCGAGATCGCGCGCATCCTCGGGCTCTCGGAGTCCAAGGTACGCGCGATCGCCCCCGAGGTCGGCGGCGGCTTCGGCGTGAAGACGGCGCCCTATGGGGAGGATGTCCTGGTCGCCTACCTCTCGATGCGGCTCGGCCGCCCGGTCGCGTGGATCGCCAGCCGCCGAGAAGACCTCCTGACCACCCAGCACGGGCGGGGCGCGGTGGCCGAGGGCGAGCTGGCGGTGGCGGCCGACGGGCGGATCACCGCGCTGCGCGGCCGCGTCGTCTATCCGCTGGGCAGCTCCCTGGTGAACAGCGCCGCCGTCTCGCCCTGGAATCACGCCCGCCTCTTGCCCGGCGCCTACGTGGTCCCGGCCTGCGACATCGAGACCGCCGGCGTCTTCACCACCACGGCGCCGATCGGCGCCTACCGGGGGGCCGGCCGGCCGGAGGCGGCGTTCCTCATCGAACGGCTCGTGGACCAGGCGGCGCGCGCCCTCGGCATGGACCCGGCCGAGCTACGCCGGCGGAACCTGGTCCCGGCCGACCGCTTCCCGTTCCGCACGGTCACCGGCCAGGTCTACGACTCCGGCGACTACCCGCGCGCCCTCGATCGGGCCCTGGAGGCGGCGGGCTACGAGCGGCTTCGCCAGGAGCAGGCGGCGGCCCGCGCCCGGGGCGAGATCGTCGGGATCGGGCTGGCCTCGTACATCGAGCCCTCCGCGCTCGGCTGGGAGAGCGGGAGCGTCCGGGTCGAGCGCACCGGCTCGATCACCGCGGTCACCGGCTCGAGTCCGCACGGCCAGGGCCACGAGACGACGTTCGCCCAGATCGTGGCCGACTTCCTCGGGGTCGTGCCCGAGGAGGTGGTGGTCCTCCACGGCGACACCCGCTCGGCGTCCCAGGGCTTCGGCACCTTCGGCAGCCGGAGCGTGGCCCTCGGCGGTGGCGCGCTGGCCAGCGCCGCCGTGGCCGTGCGGGAGCAGGGCAAGCGCGTCGCGGCTGCGCTCCTGGAGGCGAAGGCCGACGACGTCGTCGGCGTGCCCGGCGGCTTCCAGGTGGCGGGCGTCCCGGCCCGTCAGGTGAGCTGGAAGGAGGTGGCGGCGGCCGCCCACGCCGGCCGGCCGCCCGCGCCCGGCATCACGCCGGGCCTCGATGCCACCGTGTTCTTCCAGCCCGACGGCGAGGCCTGGAGCTTCGGCAGCGTGGTGGCCGTGGTGCGCGTGGACCGGGAGACGGGGCAGATCGCCCTGGCGCAGCTCGTGTGGGTGGACGACGGCGGGACGATCGTCAACCCCCTGCTCGCCGAGGGCCAGCTCCACGGGGGGTTCGCCCAGGGGTTCGGCCAGGTCTTCCTCGAGCAGATCGTCTACGATGCGGCCGGCCAGCTCCTCACGGGGACGCTGATGGACTACGCCGTCCCCCGCGCCGAGGACGTGCCCGAGCCACACCTCGAAAAGACGCTGACGCCGTCGCCCCGCAACCCGCTCGGCGCCAAGGGGATCGGCGAAGCCGGGTGCATCGCCGTGCCGCCGGCCATCGTCAATGCGGTGGTGGACGCGCTGACCCCGTTCGGGGTCACGCACCTCGACATGCCGCTCACGCCCGAGAAGGTCTGGCGCGCGCTGCGCGGCACGCGCGAGGCGTAGAATGGGTGACATGGCGAAGAGTCCCGAAGGCCCCCTTCGGCCGAGACCGCCTGCCTCGTTCGGCTTTCCGGGTCAGTACGACGAGAACGGCGTGGATCTGTCCCTCATCCGCGAGAACATGCGGGTCACCCCGACCGAGCGCGCGCGCCGGGCGGAACGTGCGCGCCGCGCGGCCTTGCGGCTGCAGCAGATTGGCCGAGACGCCCGATCAAAGCCCGCTTGAGCGCTTCTGCGCGCTGTTCGCCCAGGCCGGCGTCGAGTTCATGGTCATCGGCGGGCAGGCCGAGGCGCTCATGGGCAGTGCGCGGGTCACCTACGACGTCGATTTCTGCTACCGGCGGACGGGCGACAACCTCGAGCGCTTGGCGGCCGCACTGGGCACGCTCAGCCTGACCCTCCGCGGGGCGCCGCCCGACCTCAAGTTTCGGCTCGACGGGCGGGCGCTCGCGCTGGGTTGCAACTACACGTTCGTGGTCGATGGCGAGTTTCCGCTCGACCTCCTCGGGTATCTCGAACCGATCGGGACCTACGACGATCTGCTGCCGCGCGCCGAGCAGGTGACGGTCTCCGGCTGGCCGGTCCGGGTGATCGGCCTCGAGGATCTCATCCGCATCAAGCGCCATCTCGGACGGCCGAAGGACCGCGACTCGCTCTTTCAGCTCGAGGCGATCAAGCGCCTCCGCGAGCAGGAAGGTCTCCGCTGACGCGAGCCGGCAGCGCTTCGCCGGCGGACAGGGCGTCGAGGAGGCGGCCCAGCGGCGCGGCGGTCAGCGCGGCGAGGGCGGTGCGATCCCGACGCCCGGCCTGCTCGAGCAGCGCCTGTTGCCGGGCCGGCGGCTCGGCGTCGAGCCACGCCGCGGCCGCTCGGCGCACGGCGGGCCCGACCAGGGCCAGAACCTCCCCGACGAGGTCGCGGGCGAGCCGCCGGCCGCCGCCCGCGGTCCGGTAGAGGCCGGGCAGCGCCAGCGACAGGCGCACCCGCTCTCCCCGCGCCTCGACGAGATCCCGCCGGACCGGGCCCCAGGCGACGTCGAAGCCCGGCCAGACCGCCGCGATCGCCGGCGCCAGCAGCGGCGTCGCCGCCAGCGGAAGCAGCGCCGCCAGCGCCTCACGCCAGATCGCCGGGAGCGGCACGTCGGCGGCCGGCCCCGGATCGGGCGCGTCCAGCGCCGGCCGCCCGACGACCTCCCCGCGGGCGTCGAGGACCAGATGGTCCTCGAGCCGATGGCCGAGCGCCTCGAGGGCGGCGACGTGCCGCGGCTGACCGTCGGGCCCCGCCATCGGCCGGAGCACCCGATGCTCGCGCCGGCTGAGCCCCTGCCAGTCGGGACGGTAGTAGGCCCGGCCCTCCCACCAGACCTTCTCGACTCCGTCCCGGAGCTGGACGTAGATGCCATCGGCGTGGAACAGCCGCTCGTACGGGGCCGGGATCCAGTCGAGTGGCGCCTCGCGGGACTCCCCGGTCGCGAACGCCGCCTCCGCGTCGTGGAGGAACGCGTCGAGCGGATCGGGCGTGCCGGCGTCGTAGCGGAAGCATTCCGCGAGGGCCCAGAAGAGCTGCTCGGTCGGAAACGGGCCCCGGTAGCGGAGGGCGGGCGCGCCCTGGTCGGCCGCCAGCGAAGCCAGCACGTTGAGCAGCGTGGTGCCCGCGCCCGGCGGCAGGCGCGCGGGCTCGGCCAACGGCGGGATCGCTTCGATGGCGTCCCAGCGGACGGCCCCGCAGACCGTCAGGGTCTCGGGAGGGTGGTCGAGGGCCGGCGCGCGGACGATGCGATCGGAGGGTCCCCACAACGGGTGGTCCGCGCCGCCGGCCAGGACCCCGACCCAGCTAGCGTCCGCATTCCGGGCCCACAGGTCGCGGACGTCGCCCACCGCAGTCCGCCGAATCGCGAGGGTGACCCGGCCGCCGCGGTCCAGATCGAGGAAGCGGCGGCGCGGTGAGCCAGGCAGGTAGACGCTGACCGAACCATACGGGCGGACCCGGGTGAGGGCCACCTACAACCCGAGATAGGCTTCCTTGATGTAGGGGTCGTCCAGGAGCGCTTGCGCCGAGCCGGTCAGCGCGATCCGGCCGGTCTCGAGCACGTAGCCCGAGTGCGCGATCCGCAGCGCCTGGTGAACGTTCTGCTCGACCAGCAGCATCGTCACTCCGTCCCGGTTGATCCGGACGATGGTCTCGAACAGCTCAGCGACCAGCAGCGGCGCCAGCCCCAGCGACGGCTCGTCCAGCATGAGCAGTCGCGGCCGGGCCATCAGCGCCCGGCCGATCGCCAGCATCTGCTGCTCACCGCCGGAGAGGGTCCCGGCGAGCTGCCCTTGCCGCTCGGCCAGGCGCGGGAAGAGCCCGCACACCCACTCGAAGCTCGCCCGCAGCCCGGCCCGGGCCCGGGTCGGATAGGCCCCCAGCTCGAGGGTCTCGCGGACCGTCATCCCCGCCCACAGACGCCGGCCCTCCGGGATGTGGCTGAGGCCGAGGCCGACGATGGCGTGCGGCGCGAGCCCGGTGACGTCGCGGCCCTCGAAGCGGATCGTCCCGCTCTCCGGCCGGATCAGCCCCGACACCGCGCGGAGGGTGGTCGTCTTCCCAGCCCCGTTGGCGCCGAGCAGGGTCACGATGCGTCCGGCCGGCACCTCGAAATCGACGCCCCACAGCGCCTGGACGTCGCCGTGGGCGACCCGGAGGCCCGCGACCTCGAGCATGAGTGCGCGCAGCATACGCCGGGCTCTTCGACGCCGTCAACGAGCGCCCTGGATGGGCCCGGGGAGTTTGACTGAACCCGCGCGCGGCCGCTACAATAAGAGCGGTTTCGGTGGGCGCCCCGCCGAGCATCCCGTGCTCCCGCCTCCTGGCGTCCTCGGCGAGGCGCCAGCGTCCCAGTCCACGACCCAGGGAGGAAGGGCGAGGCTCTCTCGCGTCGGCATGAACGTCCTCGGCTATCTCGGCCGGCAGTCCAAGGCCGCCCTGACCGCGCTCGGCGTCGGGCTGGTCGCGGTGACGGGGATCCTCCAGTACCTGACGGCGCCCAACCTCTCCTTTCTCGTCTACTACCTGGTGCCGGTCGCGCTGGCCGCCTGGTTCGTCGGCAAGTGGCCGTCGATCCTGATCGCCGCCGTCAGCGCGGCGGTCAGCGCGGTCGCCGGCGTCGCCGCCACCCTCCGCGGGGACCCTGGCCCGTCGACGTTCACCGTCCCCTACAGCATCGTGAGCGCCCAGTTCGGCTTCTTCCTCATCACGCTGGCCTACGTCCTGACCGCGCTCAAGGTCGCCTTCGACCGGGCCGACCGGCTGGCGCGGACGGACTACCTGACCGGCGTCGCCAACCATCGCGCCTTCGCCGAGATGGCCAACGCCGAGCTGGAGCGGGCGCGGCGCTACGAGCACCCGTTCAGCCTCTGCTACATCGACGTGGACAACTTCAAGACCGTGAACGACCGGCTCGGCCACGGGGTCGGTGACGGCCTCCTGCGGGTGGTGGCCGACACCGTCCGGCGTCAGATCCGGACCAGCGATGCGATCGCCCGGCTCGGCGGCGACGAGTTCGCCATCCTGCTGCCGGAAACCGCCTACGAGGCGGCCCAGGTCGTCGTGGGCAAGGTGCACGAGAGCCTGAGCGAGATGGCCCGGCTGCGGGGCTGGCCGGTCACCTTCAGCATGGGCGTGGTGACCTGTCTGGAGTCTCCCGACTCCGTCGAGATGCTGATCAAGGCCGCCGACCGGCTGATGTACACGGTGAAGCGCGGCGGTAAAGGCCGCATCCGGCACGAGATCCTCGGCAAGTCCCCGACGCCGGCCTAGATGGCCGAGGGAGCCCGGCAGATGAAGATCCTGGTCCTGGTCAAGCAGGTGCCGGACACCGCCACCCAGATGAAGATCGGCGGCGGCGCGCGGAGCATCGACACCACCGGAATCACCTGGATCGTCTCCCCCTACGACGAGTTCGCGATCGAGGAGGCGCTCCGGATCAAGGAGAAGCGAGGGCAGGGCGAGGCCGTCGCGGTCACCATGGGTCCCGAGCGCGCCAAGGAGGCTCTCCGGTCCTGCCTGGCGATGGGCGCCGACCGGGCGATTCACGTCAACGACCCCGCCCTCGAGGGAGCCGACACGCTGCTCGCCGCTCGGGCCCTGGCCGCCGTGGTCAAGCTCGAGCAGCCGCGCCTCGTCCTCACCGGCCGCCAGGCGATCGACGACGACATGGGCGCGGTCGGCGCCCAGGTGGCGGAGCTGCTGGGCTGGCCCTGCCTGTCCTGGGTCATGGAGGAGGCGATCGCCGAGGACGGATCGAAGGTGCGCGCCGGCCGCCAGGTCGAGGGCGGCCTGGAGGTCTTCGAGCTCCCGCTGCCCTGCGTGCTGACCGCCCAGAAGGGAATGAACGAGCCTCGCTACCCGACGCTGAAGGGGATCATGGGGGCCAAGAAGAAGGAGATCAAGGACCTGAAGGCGGGCGACCTCGGCCTCGGCGAGACGGCGCGCGAGCTGGAGGTCGTGGCCCTGGAAGCGCTGCCGCCGCGCCCCCCGGGGCGCATCCTGACCGGCGAGGCCAAGGATATCGCCCACGAGCTGGTGCGGGCGCTCCGGGAGGACGCAAAGGCCTTATGAGGGCGGTGGGAACAGCGCAGCCGGGCCGAGAACCGAGCAGCCCGGCCTGGAGACGGTGATGCCGGGCGCGTTCTGGTGCATCGTCGAGGACGACCGGCAGGGCCGTCCCAAGAAGGTCACCGCGGAGCTGCTCGGGGAGGCGCGCCGCCGGGCCCCGGAGCTAGGCGCCGGGGTCGAGGCGGTCTGGCTCTGTGACAAGGCCCAGGCCGACGGCCTCCAACAGCTCGCCGCCTGGGGCGCCGACCGGGTGTGGCTCTGGGAGGATCCGGCGCTGGCGCCATACCGCGGCGAGGTCTGGGCCGCCGCGCTGGCCGAGCTGGCCGGCCAGCAGGGTCCGCGCGCCATCTGGGGCGCCGTCACCAGCCGGCACCGCGAGCTGATGGCGCGGCTGGCCGCGCGGCTCGGCGCCGGCCTGGCCGCCGACTGCGTGGCGTTTGGCCTGAGCGACGGTCAGCTCACGGCGACCCGACCGGTCTACGCCGGCAAGCTCCTCGCCAAGGTGCGGTGGAAGAAGACGCCGTGGCTGGCCACGCTCCGCCCCAACGTCTTCAAGGTGGCCGACGAGGCAACGGGGCGCACGCCGGCCGTCGAGCGCCCGGCGGTCGCCGTGCCGGCCGCCGCCACCACGTTCGTCGAGCGCCGGGAGGAGGCCCAGACCGGCCTGCCCGAGCTGACCGAGGCCGAAATCGTCGTGTCGGGGGGTCGGGGGCTCAAGGGGCCCGAGAACTTCGTCCTCCTCGAGGAGCTGGCCAAGGTCCTCGGCGCCGCCGTCGGCGCCTCGCGGGCGGCGGTGGACGCCGGCTGGCGTCCCCACCGGTTCCAGGTCGGCCAGACGGGGCGGACGATCTCGCCCAAGCTCTACATCGGGTGCGGCATCTCGGGAGCCATCCAGCACCTGGCCGGGATGCGGACGTCGAAGATCATCTGTGCCGTCAACAAGGATCCCGACGCCCCGATCTTCAAGATCGCCGACTTCGGTCTGGTGGGCGACCTTTTCGAGGTCGTCCCCCTGCTCACCGAGGAGTTCAAGAAACTCAAGGAGAAGGCGTAATGAGCGCTGGCTGCCCGGTCGCGCGGGTGGGGCCCGCGCAGCCGGCGAGCGGGCGACAGGACCCGCGCGACCGGATGGAGGACAGATTGGAGTGAAGCTCGAGCTGACCGACGAACAGCAGATGGTGCAGTCGCTGGCGCGGGACTTCGCCGAGCAAGAGGTGAAGCCCATCGCCGGCGAATGCGACCGCGAGGCGCGCTTCCCCCACGCCACCGTCAAGCGCATGGGCGAGCTGGGCCTGATGGGCATCATGGTCCCCGAGAAGCTCGGCGGCGTCGGCGCCGACACCCTCACCTACATCCTGGCCCTGGAGGAGGTGGCGGTCGCCTGCGCCTCGCATGCCGTCATCATGTCGGTCAACAACTCCCTCGTCGGCGCCCCCATCCACTGGTTCGGGACGCCCGAGCAGCACGAGCGCTTCCTCACCCCGCTCGCCTCCGGTCGCGGGCTCGGCTGCTTCGCCCTCACCGAGCCCCAGGCCGGCTCCGACGCGCGCAACCAGGCGACCCTCGCCCGTCGCGACGGCGACCATTACGTGCTGGACGGCCGCAAGATCTTCGTGACCAGCGGCCGGGAGTCCACGGTGGCCCTGGTCTTCGCCCAGACCGACCCGGCCAAGGCGCACCACGGCATCTCGGGGTTCCTCGTCGAGAAGGGCACCCCCGGGTTCCTGATCCCCAAGGTCGAGGAGAAGCTCGGCCTGCGGGCCTCCGACACCGCCGAGTTCGTGTTCGAGGAGTGCCGGGTGCCGGCGGCGAACCGGCTCGGCGACGAGGGCCAGGGGTTCAAGGTGGCGATGAAGGCGATCGACGGCGGCCGCATCGGCATCGCCGCCCAGGCGGTCGGGATCGCCCGCGCCGCCCTCGAGGCCTCGGTCGCTTACGCGCGGGAGCGGAAGTCGTTCGGCGTCCCCATCGGCCAGCACCAGATGATCGCGTGGATGCTGGCCGACATGGCGACGGCGGTGGACGCAGCCCGCCTCTTGACCTGGCGGGCGGCCACGCTCAAGGACCGCGGGCAGCCCTACGGCACCGCCGGCTCCATGGCCAAGCTCTACGCCGCCGAGATGGCGATGCGGGTGACCACCGACGCGATCCAGGTTCACGGCGGCCACGGCTACATCAAGGAGTATCCGGTGGAGCGCTACTTCCGGGACGCCAAGATCACCCAGCTCTACGAAGGGACGTCGCAGATCCAGCGGCTGGTGATCGCCCGGTCTCTGCTGGAACTCAAGTGACGGGAGCGCGCATGGACGACCGCGAGAAGGCCACTGACGACAAGGGGCGTTGGGAGCGGGAGACGGTGGGGCCGTTCCTCGGCCAGGCCCCCGAGCGGAAGCCGCGCTTCGAGACCATGGCCGGGTTGCCGGTCGAACGCCTCTACACCCCGGGCGACCTGGGGCCGGATTGGGCCTACGCGGAGCGGCTCGGCTATCCGGGCGAGTACCCCTTCACCCGCGGGGTCTACCCGACCATGTACCGCGGCCGGCCGTGGACGATGCGGATGTTCGCCGGCTTCGGGCGGCCCGAGGACACCAACCGGCGCTTCAAGTTCCTGCTCGAGCAGGGGCAGACCGGACTCTCCACCGCCTTCGACATGCCGAGCCTGATGGGCTACGACGCCGACCATCCCCGGGCGGCCGGCGAGGTGGGGCGAGAGGGCGTGTCGGTCTCCACGCTGGAGGACATGGAGCGGCTCTTCGCCGGCATCCCGCTCGACCAGGTCACCACCTCGATGACGATCAACTGCACGGCCTCGGTCATCCTCGCCATGTACCTGGCGGTGGCCGAGCGGCAGGGCGTGCCGTGGAGCAAGGTGGACGGGACGATCCAGAACGACATGCTGAAGGAGTTCAGTGCCCAGAAGGAGTGGATCTGCCCGCCCGAGCCGGCCGTTCGCATCGTGGTGGACATGATCGAGTTCTGCATGACGTCGGTCCCGAAGTTCCACCCGGTCTCGATCTCGGGTTACCACATCCGGGAGGCGGGCGCCACCGCCGTCCAGGAGCTGGCCTTCACGCTGGCCGACGGGCTGGCCTACGTCGAGGCCTGCGTCAAGCGCGGGCTGGACCCCAACCGCTTCGCGCCCCAGCTCTCGTTCTTCTTCGACATCCACTCCGATTTCTTCGAGGAGATCGCCAAGCTGCGGGCGGCTCGCCGGATGTGGGCCCGGTTCCTGAAGGAGCGCTTCGCCGTCACCAACCCGCGGGCGATGCTCCTCCGCACCCACACCCAGACCGCCGGCGTCTCCCTCACCGCCCAGCAGCCGTTGAACAACATCGCTCGGGTGGCCATCCAGGCGCTGGCCGCCGTCCTCGGCGGCGCCCAGTCGCTCCACACCAACTCCTATGACGAGACCTGGGCCTTGCCGACCGAAGAGGCGGTGACGGTGGCGCTCCGCACTCAGCAGATCCTCGCCGAGGAGACCGGGGTCGTCCACACCGTGGACCCGCTGGGCGGCTCCTACTTCGTCGAGGCCCTCACCGATCGCATGGAGACCGAGGCCTCGGCGCTGATCGGGCGGATCGACGAGCTGGGCGGAATGGTCCGCGCCCTCGAGCTGGGCTTCCCCCAGCAGGAGATCGCCGACTCCGGGTATCGCACCCAGCTCCAGGAAGACGCCGGGGAGCGAGTGGTGGTCGGCGTCAACAAGTACGTCCAGGCCGAAGCGAAGCCGATCCACTACCTCAAGATCGACGAGGGGCTGGAACGCGAGCAGATCGAGCACGTCCGGGCGGCCAAGGCGCGACGCAACGCGGCCGAGGTGGAGCGCCACCAGAAGCGCCTGGCCGACGCCTGTCGCAACGGCGACAACCTGATGCCGGTGCTGGTGGAAGCGGTCAACGCCGGCGTCTCGCTCGGCGAGATCGCCGAGGTGTACCGGCAGGTGTTTGGGCGGTATCAGGAACCGATCATTTTCTAGCCGTGCCGATACCCGTCGCATCTCTGCGGCCTCGGCCCTCGCCGCGCCGCAACGTCGGGTGGCGCGCCCCGTCGCGCCCCCCAGCCCCGCGACGTCCGGAGGCGCGCTGGCGCGGCATACGCCTCGGCGCGGTCTTTGGGACAGCGCGCCCCGGGCGGCGGCGCCCCAGCCCCGCGACGCCCGGCGGCGCGCATTCCTGCGTCCTTGATCTGCTCGGGTCTCGGCCCGGCTCGGTCGTACATCGCCCCCGGTGGATCCTGATCGCGCTTTGCCTCTCGGCGCTGGCGTTGCCGGCTGGCGCCGAGGTGGTCTACCTGGCCAACGGCAGCCGGTTGGTCGTCGATGCCTGGCACGACGCCGACGATGCCATCGAGCTGGTCATCGCCGGGGGCCGGGTCTGGGTCGCCAAGGCCGAGGTGACGAGGATCGAGGCGACGACGGTCGAGGAGACGATGCCCGACGAGGTGACCGAGCCGGCCTCGGCGGCCGCCGCCGAGGGCACTGCTCCCAGCCCACCGCCGGCCCCGGCCCCGACGCTCCTCGACCGGGAGGAGGCCCGGCGCCGGATGCTCGCCCTCCTCAACCACGGCGAGGCGCTCTTCGCCGAGGCGTTTCTCTCGCCGGCCCAGAAGCTGCGCGCGCTCCGCTGGCTTGAAGAGCGGTGGCGCCAGTTCGCGGTGCCGGCGGCGCTGCACGCGGTCTATGGGCAGGGCCAGCGGGCTCTCCGCCTGACGGCGGAGGCGTTCACCGCCGAGGCGGATGGTGCGGCCGAGGCTCGCGCCCGGTTGCACGAAGCCGCCGACGAGGTGGCGAGTGCCGAGCGCGAGGTCCGGGACGCCGCCGAGGCGCAGGAGGAGGTCCGACCATGATGAGAGCGCGGCTGATCGGGGGCGGGCTCGTGCTGATGGCGGCCGTGGGATGGCCGGCCGGACTCGCCGCCGACGTGATCCACCTGGTGAACGGCAGTGCCCTCGAGGTCGAGGCGTGGCGCGACCTCGGGGACATCATCGAGTTCGCGAGCGGCGGCGGGATCGTGCAGATCGCCAAGATCGAGGTGCGGAAGATCGACGGCAAGCCGCGGCGGGGTGATCTGCCGATGTACTCGTCGGGCACCGGCGCGGGCGCCGCATCCCCCACGTCGGCCGCGGCTCCCGTCGATCGGGCGGCCGCCGTCAAGCAGCTCACCGAGATCCTCACCGACGGGGAGGCGCTGTTCGGACAACCCTTCCTCTCCGGCGTCGAGAAGGCAGGGGCCTTCCGCCGGCTGGCCGAGCGATGGCGGGGACTGGAAGTGCCGGACGCCCTCCGGGACGTCCACCGGAAGGGGGAGGAGGCGATCCAGGCCGCGGTCGACGCCTTCGTGGCGGAAGGCGCCCTCCCCGGTGACGCGGCGCCCGACGCCCGCCAGCGCACCGAAAAGGCGAAAGCCGACTTCCGCAGCCTCCAGGACGAGATCAAGAAGGCCGGGGCCGGCAAACAGGGCTGAGCGGCGAGGCTGGCCATGGACTGCGTCTTCTGCAAGATCCGGGACGGGCAGATCCCCTCGACCCGTCTCTACGAGGACGAGCGCACGATCTGCTTCATGGACATCAACCCGATCAACGACGGCCACTGTCTGGTGGTGACTCGTACCCACGCGGCGACGCTCTTCGAGGCCGCCGAAGCCGATCTCCAGGCCGCCATCGTCACCGCCAAGCGGGTGGCCACGGCGCTGCGCGAGGCCCTTCGCCCCGATGGGCTCAACGTGCTTCAGGCCAACGGGGCTGCCGCCTTCCAGTCGGTGCCGCACTTCCACCTCCACCTGATCCCCCGCTGGACGAACGACGGGAAGGGGTTCGACTGGAAGCTCGTCCCCGGGGACCGGGCCCGGATCGCGGCCGCCGCCGAGAAGATCCGGGCGGCCCTGGGGGCCTAGCGTGGCCACCGGCGACGGCAAGGTCCGGGTCCTGGTCGCCAAGCCAGGTCTGGACGGCCACGACCGGGGCGCGAAGATCGTCGCCCGGGCGCTCCGCGACGCCGGCATGGAGGTGATCTACACCGGCCTCCACCAGACGCCGGAGCAGATCGTGGCGGCTGCCATCCAGGAAGACGTCGACGCGATCGGTCTCTCGGTCCTCTCGGGCGCTCACAACTATCTGTTCGGCCGGGTGCTCGAGTTGTTGCGCGAAAAGGGCGCGGACGACGTGGTGGTGTTCGGGGGCGGCATCATCCCTCCCGAAGACATCGCGCGGTTGAAGGCGCTGGGGGTCAAGGAGCTGTTCACCCCGGGAGCCTCGACCCAGGAGATCGTGCGGTTCGTGCGCGAGCACGTCCGGCGGGTCGGAGCTTAGGATGATCCTCCGCCTGACGATCGGGATCCTCTTCCTCCTGCTGGCCGGGGAAGAATTCTTCCGGGCGGGGCCGGCGGCGGCCGAGCTGGTCCGGAAGCCCGGGGAGCTGGTGGACGCGTTGCTCTCCGGCGATGGCAGCGTGGGGCCGTGGCTCCTCGCCGCCTACGGGGTGCTGATGCTCGTGCGCGCGTGGGCCCACCGGCGGTCGTGAGGGCGGCGTGGACTTCGAGCTGAGCGACGAGCAGAAGCTGGTCCGCCAGACCGCCCGCGATTTCGCCGAGGGCGAGGTGGCGCCGGTCATCGCGCGCTACGACGAGGCCGAGGAGTTCCCGGCCGACCTGATCGGGAAGCTCGGTCAGCTCGGGTTCCTGGGCGCCCTGTTCCCGGCCGAATACGGCGGGGCCGGACTCGACTACGTCGCCTACGCGCTGGTGGTGGAAGAGCTCTCGCGGGCGGACGGCTCGGTCGGCATCACCATGTGGGCGCACAACTCGCTCTGCACCAACCACATCTACCTGTGCGGCTCGGAGACCCAGCGCCAGAAGTACCTGCCGCCCCTCTGCCGGGGCGAGGTGCTGGGGGCGTGGGCGTTGACCGAGCCGGGCTCCGGCTCCGACGCGGCCGGGATGCGGAGCGTGGCGGTCGAGGAAAGCGACGCTTACGTCCTCACCGGCTCCAAGGCCTTCATCACCAACGGCAGCGTCGCCGGCACCGCCGTCGTCATGGCCCGCACCGACCCGGCCCTCGGCAGCCGCGGGATCTCGGCCTTCGTCCTCGAGCGCGGGATGCCGGGCTTCCGCGCCGG
>DASYUM010000200.1:0-15240 GCA_036001225.1 Candidatus Methylomirabilota bacterium
GGTGTGGGACGCCACCTACGCGCGGTTGGCCGCGCTCATCCGGGCGCACCGGACGACCCTGGTCTTCGCCAACAGTCGGCGGCTCGCCGAGCGGATCGCGGTCCGACTGACCGAGCGCCTCGGACCCGAGATGGTGGCCGCGCACCACGGCTCGCTCTCCCGGCGCCGGCGGCTTGAGGCCGAAGCCCGACTCAAGGCCGGCGAGATCCGGGCCATCGTGGCGACCGGCTCGCTCGAGCTCGGGATCGATGTCGGCACCATCGAATGCGTCTGTCAGGTGGAGTCGCCCCGCGCGATCGCGACCGCGATTCAGCGGGTCGGCCGCTCCGGCCACTGGCTCGGGGCCACGCCCAGAGGACGGCTGTTCGCGCTCACGTGCGACGAGCTGTTCGAGTGCGCCGCCGTCGTCCGCGAGATCCGGGGCGGTCGGCTCGACCGGGTCGAGATCCCGCGGCAGCCGCTCGACGTCCTCGCCCAGCAGCTGGTGGCGACGACCGCCGACGCCGAATGGGAAGCCGACCGGCTCTTCGACCTGGTCCGCCGGACGGCCCCCTATCGCGACCTCACCCGGGCCGACTTCGATCGCGTCCTCCGGATGGAGGCGGAGCGGCTGCCGACCGAGCCCAAGGGCACGGCGCCCCGGCTGTACTGGGACACGCTGCGCGACCGGGTCCGCGGCCGGCGAGGCGCCCGGCTGGCGGTCGTGACCTCGGGGGGCACGATCCCCGACAGCACGGACTACGACGTGGTGCTGGAGCCGGACGGGATCACCCTCGGCCAGGTCAACGAGGACTTCGCCCAGGAGTCGATGCGGGGCGACATCTTCACGCTCGGCAACGCGCCGTGGCGGATCCTCCGCATCCAGCGGGGCCGGATGGTCGTGGAGTCGGCGAAGGGGCTGCCGCCGACGATCCCGTTCTGGCACGGCGAGCTGCCGGGCCGGACCGCCGAGCTATCGGCGGCGGTGGCCCGGCTCCGGATGGAGGTCGCCGGTCGCCTGGCCGAGCCCGCGGTCGCGGCGGAGTGGCTGGCGGCCGAGGCGGCGCTCGAGCCCGATGCCGCCCGGCAAGCCGTCGAGTACGTGGCCCGGCAGCAGGCGGCGGTCGGCCTGGTGCCGACCGACACCGAGCTCCTGGCCGAGCGGTTCTTCGACAGCCTCGGCGGCACCCAGGTGGTCCTCCACGCGCCGTACGGGATGCGCGTGAACCGGGCCTGGGGCCTGGCGCTGTCGAAGCGGATCTGCCGCAGCTTCAACTTCGAGATCCAATCGGCGGCCACGGACGACGCGGTGCTCCTCTCGTTCGGACCGCGTCACGCGTTTCCGCTGGAGGCGATCTGGACGTATCTGGCGCCGGCCACGCTGCGGGAGACGCTGGTGCAGGCCGTGCTGACGGCGCCGCTCTTCGAGACGCGTTTCCGCCAGGCTGCCGTGCGGGCGCTCCTGATCCTCCGCCATGCCGGCGGCCGGCGGGTGCCCGCCTACCTCCAGAAGCTTCGCGCGACCGATCTCCTGGCCGCCTGCTTCCCCGAGCAGCAGATGTGCCTGGACAACCGGGCCCCCGACCTCGACGTCCCGGTGCCGGATCACCCCCTGGTCCAAGAGACGCTCCGCGAATGTCTGGAGGACGCCCTGGATCTGCCGCGCCTGCAGGCGGTGCTGGAAGGGATCCGGCTGGGGACGATCCGCACCCAGGCCCGCGAACTGCCGGCGCCGTCGCCCTTCGCCCACAAGATCCTCGCCGCCTGGGACTACGCCTTCCTCGACGATGCCCCCCGCGAGGAGCGCCGCAGCCGAACCGTCCAGTCGCACCGCGGGCTCCTCCAGGAGGTGGCCCCGGGCGAGCAGCTGGCCGGGCTGCTCGATCCCGAGGCGATCGCCCGCGTGGCCGAGGAGGTCGGTGGACGAGTCCCGGCCACCCGGGTCCGCGACGCCGGCGAGCTGTGCGAGGCGCTGAAGGACGCCGGCCCGCAGACCGAGGCCGAGCTGGGCTTCCGGGCCGGCGGCGATGCCAGTCCGCTGCTCGCCGAGCTGGTGGCCGAGGGGCGCGTCGTGCAGGCCGGCCGCGGGAGCGGGCCGCCGGTCTGGGTCGCGGTCGAGACGCTGCCCCTGTGCCGAGCCGTCTACCCCGGTCTGGCCGAGGAGCCAGCGCTGATCCTCCCCGAGCCGCTGGCCCACCAGGCGTGGGAGCCCGAAGCCGCGCAGCGGGAACTGGTCCGGCGCCGGCTCCGCCACGCCGGCCCCGTCGGGGTCGCCGATCTGGCGGCCGCGCTGGCGTTGGCCGAGCCCGCGGTCGCCCAGGCCCTGGCCGCCCTGGAGGCGGAGGGCGTCGTCTTCCGCGGGCGGTACGATGCCCGCGGACCCGCCGAGCAGTGGTGCGAACGCACCGTGCTCGAGCGCATCCACCGCTTGACCCTGACCCGCCTGCGGGCCGAGATCGAGCCGGTCGGGCCGGCGGTCTTCACCGATTTTCTCTGCCGCTGGCAGCGCGTCGGTCCCGACGCGCGCCTGCACGGCGTGGCCGGCCTTCAGGAGATCCTGGCCCAGATGCAGGGGTTGGAGCGTCCCGCGCTCGCGTGGGAGCGAGATGTCCTCGCCGTCCGCATCGCCGACTACCGGCCGGAGCTGCTCGACCAGCTGACCCTCTCCGGCACGTTCCTCTGGGGCCGCGTCGGATCCGACGCGGCCGCGCCCGACCCCGCCGAGGGCCGACCGGGCGGTCCGCCGCCGATCGCGTTCCTCGGTCGCGGCGACCTCGGCTGGCTCCGCCATCCGGCCGAGGGGGCGACCCCGCCCCCCGAGGGTCTCGGCGGCGCCGCGCGCGCCGCGCTGGCGGCGCTGGAAAGCCGGGGCGCCCTCTTCCTCGACGAGCTGGCGCGGCTGCTCCGCCTGGAGCCCCCCGAAGTGCTGGCCGCGCTGTGGGAGCTGGCCCGCGTCGGGCTGCTCACGAGCGACGGTTTCCAGGCCGTGCGCCTGCTCGGCTCGCTTCCCGGGCGCCAGGGCCTCCACCACGCGGCCCACGGCGGCGGCCGGCCGAGCCGCTCGGCCCTGCGGCTGCGCGTGACGCTCCGCACGCTGCCGGGCCGGTGGTCGCTCTTGCCGCCCGGCGACACCGACCCCGAAGCCCGTGCCGAGGCGTGGGCGGGACTGCTGCTCGCGCGCTACGGCGTCGTGTTCCGCGAGCTGGCTCGGGCGGAGGCGGGGGCCCCCCCGTGGCGGGAGCTGGCCCCCGTCTATCGGCGTCGGGAGTTCGCCGGCACGGTCCGGCGCGGGCTCTTCGTCCAGCCGGGCTCCGGCGAGCAGTATGCGCTCCCCCCGGCGATCGAACACCTCCGGGAGGTCCGCCGCCGACCGGATCCTCGCTGGCTCGTCCTCTCGGCGGTCGATCCCGCGCTCGGCTACGGCGGCGTCTTTCCCGAGCCCCGACTCGTCCGGCACCCGGCCCACCTGGTCGTCCTCCGGGGCGGCCAGCCGCTCCTCGGGCTCGAGGGAACCCGGCTGTGGACGACCGCCGACCTCGCCGCCGACGCGCGAGTCGACGCGGTCGCCGCGCTCGTCGTGGAGCGGCGCGGCCGCCGTCTCGTCGTGGAGACGGTGGACGATGCGCCGGTGCTCGCTTCGCCGTGGCTCGGGTGCCTGGCCGAGGCCGGCTTTCATTCCGACGGCGAGCGGCTCACGTTCGACGGCTATCCCGGTCCTCGACCCCGCCCGCGCGCCGCGCCCTGACATCTCCTCGACCGCTGTTCGGCTTCGCGCTCATCGTGGCTGCCGCCATGACCTGGGGCACGACAGGCGCCACCATGAAGCTCGTCGCGCGCGATTCTCCGATGTCACCACTCCTGATCGGCTTCTTCCGGGTCGCCATCGCGGCGCCGTGCCTCCTCCTCGCCGCCCGCGGCCTGGGCGGCTCCCTCGCCCGGCCGCGTGGGCGCGACCGGGGCCGGCTCTTGGTGGCGGGGCTGGCCATGGGCGGCTACCAGGTCTGCTACTTCTACGGCGTGGCCAAGACGTCGGTCGCGGTCGGCGCGCTCATCGCGATCTGCAGCGCGCCGCTGATGATCACGGGACTGGCCGCCGCGCTCCTCGGGGAGCGGGTCACCGCGGTCACGACCCTCGCGCTGGCCCTGGGAGTCACCGGCGCCGCCCTCCTCACCGTCGGCCCCCATGAGTTCGGCGCCTTCCCGCCCGACTTCCTCGGCGGGATCACCCTCGCCCTCGGAGCTGGCCTCTGCTACGCGGTATACGCGGTCGTCGTCAAGGCGGCCGTGGCCAGGATGCCGCCGCTGTCGGTGGCCGCGTTGACCTTCTCGGTCGCCGCCATCGCGCTCGCCCCGACCCTCGCCCTCGAGCCGGTCGTCGCGGGCCCCCGGGCGTGGGTCCTCCTCGCCTACCTGGGAATCGTCCCGACCGCGTTGGCCTACATCCTCTATGTGACCGGCCTCAGGTCCACGCCCGTGGGCGTGTCGGGTGTCCTGGCCCTCGTCGAGCCCCTGACGGCCACCCTCCTCGGCGTCGTGGTCTTCGGGGACCGGCTGGGCTGGCCGGGCGCCGTCGGGGCTGCGCTGCTACTCGGCGCCGTCCTGCTGCTAGCCGAACGCGAGCGACGGGCGCGGGGCTGAAGGCAGGCCGGTCGGGATCAGGCGCCGGGGAGGCGCGCCGCCACGCGATCGAGCTGGAGCTGGGCGAGCCCGGGCCGATCCTCGCCGCCGCCGGCGACCAACAGCGTCGAGCGGCTGGGCACTTCGGTGACCGGGCGGATCACCACACGCTCGTCGCCCAGCCGGAGCACGATCGAATGCACCGGCCCCACGCCACCCGGATCGTCATCGACCTCCATCACCTGGTAGACGTCCCGGGCGAAGCGGCCGAGCGCGCGCCCATCCACGCCGGGTTTCACCAGCAGGTAGAGAAGCACTTGCCCGGTCGGATCCTGGAGCGCGATCGGCGCCACGTCGCCGCAGGCGTCGACGGCGCGGGCGAGAGTGTCTACCCGCGGCGGCACCGGGGCTGGGCGCAGCTCGGTCGCGGCCGCCGGGCCATGGGCAGCGACGTCGGGCGAGGCCGACGCGCCTCCGGCGGCAGGCTGCTCGGCGGCGATCCGACGCGAGAGAACTTCCAGCAGCGCGAGCGAGCCGCGGGTCGGCACGGCGGCGACGAGCACCGGCCCGCCCCCGCGCAGCGGACCGAGCGGGGTCAGGACCATGGCGCCCGCGGCCCCCCGCAGCGTGGCCTGGGTCACCGGGTGCGGTCCCGGCGTCTGCATCAGGGCCGCGAGGAACCGGAACGCCGAACGGACGACCACCTCCTGGGCGAGCCGTGGCGAGCAGGCGGTGAACAGGGTCACCCCCATCAGCGCGTGCGTCGTGACCGGGAGCCGGCCTACCGGGCGAAGGCGTGCCGCGATGCGCCGCGTCTCGGCGGCGTGGTCTGGTCGGGGCACCGCCTCCACCGGGCCCGCCTCGGGAGCCGGCGCCAGGGTCGGCGGCGTGGAGGCCGCCGGCGCGGGCGTCGGTGGAGCCGAGACCGGCGGCGCGGCCTCGACCGCGACAGCGGTCGCCTCGAGCGTCGGAGCCAGGGGTGGCTCCACCCGCGGCACGATCGGTCGGGCCGGGGCTGGCTCGACCACGGGTGCTGGCGGGGGCGCGATCGCCGCGCTCAGGATCGGCTTCGACGGCAGCAGCGCCGGGGGCTCGGGGGCCAGCACGGAGGCCGCCGGCGCGGGGGTGGTCTCGATCGCCGGTGCAGGGTGCGCCGCTTCTCGAACGGCCGGCGCCACCGATTGCGGTGAGACGGGCAACGGTGCCGGGGGGGACGCCTTCGTCTCGAAGATACCAGGCCGGTCCGGCCGCGGGAGCCGGTCGGGCTGTCGCGGTACCAGGGGCGCTGGCGTCGGGGTCCGCGCCAGCGGGGGCCGGGGGCCCGGCGTCGGGCGCGGGGGCTGGAGTGCTCGCCGCCACTCCGGCGTCAGCTCCCGTCCGAGGTCCTCTTCGCGGAGGCGCTCGCCGCCGGCCGTGCCGACCAGGTCGGCATCCCACACAGACGTTCCCCGCGTGAGGGGCGGGGTGGGCATGCGCCGGGCGCCCGCGGCCCGCCCGCGGCGCCGCCGGCGTGGTTCCGTCAGCAGGTCACGGCATGGGAAGAAGACGAGTGGCACCGCGAGAAGCTGGACGATCGCCGCGGCTGGATACGCCCACAGGAGCGCCGGGCTCATGTCGCCCGGCGGCCACAGCTCGATCGCCGCGTAGAGGGCGGCCGTGGCGACGTTGAGCAGGACGTAGCCGACGCAGAGTGCGGCCGCGCCCGCGAGCCGGCGCGCCAGCTGGACACGCGGGAGTCCAGTCAGCAGCAGCCCGTAGAGCAGCGGGGGAGCCACCACCGGCAGCCAGCCCGGGACGTCGGCCGCCCCGGCCAGGTGCTCGTTGGAGACAGTGGTCGGCGCCCAAGCGTAGAGGATGGCGCCGCTGATGGCGAGCAGCCAGGCCGACGGCTGCCTGAGGCTATCCACGGGTCCGGCCCTCACATGGCCCGGAGCAGGTCCGGGAGCGCCCGCTTGACGCTGTAGCGCACCTTGCCGAGCACGGTCGGGTCGTTGAGGACGACCGCGAGCATGGCGGCGGGGCCGACGGTGTGGAGGAGTACGATGCCCCCCTCGAATTCCAGGATCAGCGCCTGCAGCAGTCCCTGGGTCAGTTCGCGTCCGATGCCCTCCCCGGCTTCCGCGACTGCCGAGGCTAACGCCCAGGCCAGCTCCACGTCCATGGTGGCCTCGCCCGCCGATTCGATCAGGAATCCTTCGCGATCTACCAGCGCGACGAGCCGCACCCCGGCGACCCCGGCGAACTGGGCCAGCGAGGTCTTGAGGTCCTGGGCCGACAGGGCGCTGCTCGTGTCCGGCACCGGGTCGTCGGCTCGGGTCACGAGCCCGCTCAGCGCTGCCAGCGACGGCGTGGTCCCGTCGGCCGGCGACCCCCCGGCCACCGCCGGCGCCTCCGCCGGCCGGGCCGAGAGGAGGCCGTCGATCTTCCGTACCAGCTCCTCGGCCGCGAAGGGCTTCCGCATCACGTCATCGGAGCGGACCTGGGCTGCGCGCTCGAGCACGGTGCCGTTGACGATCCCCGAGATCAGGAGGACGGGCGTCTTGGCCAGGCCGGGACGGCTCTTCACGTAGTCGCAGATCTGGTAGCCGTCCTGGTCGGGCATGATCACGTCGCAGATGACGAGGTCGGGCGCTTCGCGCTCGATCCGCTCGATCGCTTCGCCCCCGGTCGCGGCCGACACGACCTGGATGCTGCGGGCCTCCAGGGCGCGCTCGACCACCTTCCGGATCGTCACGCTGTCATCGACGATGAGGACTTTGGGCATGGCCCGACCCGTCGGCTTCCCCGCTCAGGACCGGAACCCGGATGACTCGGTCGGCGCCGACTCCCGCGCCGGTGCCGGAGCCGCGTCGGTCTGGCGGCGGCTCAGTAGCTCCCCGACCTGGCCCACGAGCGTCGAGAGGTTGAACTTGCCCGCGATCACGCGACTCACGCCGGCGCGGGCAGCCGCGGCGGCCACCGGCCCCGCCGGCCCGGTGAGGAGGAGGAACGGGATGTTCTTGGTGGTGGGATCGGCCCGGATGATCGAGCAGAGCTCGTAGCCGTCCATGTCCTGGTTTTCGGACAGGCTCACGATCAGATCCGGCCGGTCCCACTCGAGCATCGTGAGCGCGAACGACCCGCTGAGGGCCACGGTGACCTCGTAGCCGGCGGTCGCCAGGGCCTTCTGGAGAGCCACGAGGTTTTCCCAGTCGGCATCGATGAGCAGCACTTTAGCCATGGAAGCCTCCCCAGGCGCCGAGATTCAGTACGGGCAGTCCCGGCCCTTCATCGGTTGCGGGCGCCAGGCCAACCACGCCGTCGATCGGGAAGCAGACCTCGCCGGCGTCGCTCCGGACGAACAAGCACAGACCGGGCGGTCCGGCGGGACCGGCTCGGCCCAGCCCGAGTCGCGGGTGCAGATCGACCAGCGGCACCAGACGGTCCCGGTGCAGGGCCATCCCCAGGTTCGCCGGGTCTTCGCACGGAACCGGCGTGTAGGCCGCGACCGGCGCCAACTCCACGACCCGATCGGCGGGAACCGCGAACCGCGCCGCACCGAGCGCGCACACCACGACCGTCCGCCGGGGCGTGGTCGCGGGCTGGCTGGCGCGCCGCCGCAGCATCCCGCGCCTCACCCCGCCGCCGCGGCGGCGTGGAGGGCGGACGCCGCCGCCGGGGCGGACTGAGCGCCGAGAATCCCCTCGACGCGCAGCACCAAGAGGATCCGGGGGCCCAGGCGGGCCAGCCCGGTGAACCAGCGGCGCTCCACACCAGCGAACACCGGGGGCAGCGGCACGATGGCCGCCGCCTCCAGGAGGACGAGATCCACGAGCCGATCGACGACGAGGGCCGCTCGGACGCCGTCGCCTTCGACGAGAAGGATGAGGCGGGTCGACGCGGGAGGCCCGGGAAGGCGGAAGAGGCTCCGCAGGTCCACTACGGGATAGGTCTGGCCCAGGAAGTCGAGCTCACGCCCGACCTCCCCGTCGGCCGGTAGCGAATGCCGAACCTGCTGGGCCGGGACGGCATGCTCGATGCCGCCCAGCGCGAAGACGACGTGGCGTCGGGCCGGCCCGGGGCGCCCGTCCGGCGCCGCCGGCGCGGGGCGTCCCCTAAGAGGCACAGCCGACCCACGCGCGGTACGCCAGCGGGTCCTGCAGGCAGGCGACCAGCGTCTCGGGGAGGCGCGCGAGCGGGAGGACGGCATCCACGCATCCCGTCTCCACCGCGGCTCGCGGCATGCCGTAAATGACCGACGAGGTCTCGTCCTGGGCGAGGACGCGGCCGCCGGCCCGCGCGATCGCCTCCGCGCCGAGCGCGCCGTCGGCGCCCATCCCGGTCAGGACGACGCCGACGGCCAGGGTGCCCGCGTAGCGCGCGACCGAGGCCATGGCCAGGTTCGCCGAAGGGGCAACGTCGGTGTCTCGCGCTGCCGGGCGGAGGCGGATCTCACCGTGGCGCGACACCGAGAGGTCGCAGGACCCCGGCGCGACATAGACCGTCCCCGCTGTGAGGCGGTCCCCCTCTTCCGCCTCTTTGACCGGCAGGGCCCCGCGGGCGCCCAGCTCCCGGGCGAGCCGGGCCGTATAGGGAGCCGGCATGTGCTGAATGACCAGGACCGAAGCCGGGAGCCCGCCCGGCAGGGCTGGCACCAGCGTCAGGAGCGCGGCGGGTCCGCCGGTCGAGGCGGCGACGACCACGCACGCCTCGGTCGGGCTCGGGGTTGGCACGCCCCAGACAATCTCGCCGGGGCGGGCCGGGGCCGGCGCCCCGCGGGAGATCGCAACCGTGCGGATCGGCCGGACCCGAGCGGCCATCTTCACCTTCCGGATCATCGTCTCGCGCAGCCCGTCGAGGCCGAGATCGATGCGGCCGGCCGGCTTGGCGATGAAGTCCACCGCGCCCAGCTCCAGCGCCCGGATGGCCGCCGCCGAGCCCTCGCGGGTGGCGCCGCTCAGCATGAGGATCGGCGTCGGACGCTCGGCCATGATTCGGGCCACCGCGGCCAGTCCGTCGGCGTGGGGCATGTGGACGTCCATGGTGACGACGTCGGGCGCGAGCGCGGCCACCGCCCCGATGGCTTCCAGGCCGTCGGCGGCGAAGCCGATGACCTCGATCTGAGAGTCGGCGTGCAAGATCTGGCGGATCATCTCCCGCATGAAGCCGGAGTCTTCGACGACCAGGACCCGGATCCGCTTGCCGGCGGGTCGCGTCGTGATCACCGGGCGACTCCGGTCAGTGCGGGCTCGACCACCCCGGCGCCGGCCAGTGACTCGATCAGGCGGACAAAGGCGTGCTCGTCGACGGGCTTGGAGACGTAGTGCTGGACGCCGAGACGACGGGCCAGGCTGACGTGCTTTTCCCCGGCGCGGGTGGTGAGGACGACGACCGGTACGTTCCGCGTCGCCGCGCGGCGTCGGAGGTCTTCGATCAGCTCGTAGCCGTTGACGCGTGGCATCTCGAGATCGGTGACGACCACGTCCACCGCCGTCTCGGTCAGCTGCTGGAGCGCCTCGGCCCCGTCGTTGGCGGTGAGGACGCGGAAGCCGGCCCGCTCCAGCATGTGGCCGACGAACTTCCGCACGCTGATGGAGTCGTCCACCAGCAGGACCCGCCGGGCGCCGTCCATCGGCGGCCGGACGCGGCGGAGCCTGGCATCCTCGGGCGCTCGCCCACCGACCGTGGCCCCCCGGGCGACGCCTTCGGCCAGCTCCGCCAGCCGGCCGGGGTCCAGCACCAGGATCACGCGGCCTTCCCCCGAGATGGTGGCCGCGGTGAACGGGCCCACCCCTTCCAGGAAGCCGCCCAGGCTCTTGATGACGATCTCCTCCTTGCCGCCCAGCTCATCGACGGCCACGGCGGCCGCCCTGCCGCCCGCCCGCACGACGACGACCGGCAGGGACGAGCGCGGCTCCTCGGCCGGGAGCCCGAGCACGCGATCGAGGCGGAACAGCTCCACCAGCTGGTCGTCCACCCGCACCATCTCCGCCCGTCCGACGGCCTGGACTTCGTCCGGCCGCACGCTGAGGATCACCCGGACCGCGTTCAGCGGGATCGCCAGCGTCTGCCCACCGCAGCGGACCAGCAGCGCGTCGGAAATGACCACGGTCAGGGGCAGCTTGAGCGTGAAGCGCGTGCCGACCCCGAGCTCGGTCTCTACGTCGATCTCGCCATTGAGCCGCGCGACGTTGGTGCGGACGACGTCCATCCCCACCCCGCGGCCGGCGGCGGTGGTGACCACGGGCGCGGTGCTGAAGCCGGGAAGGAAAACGAGGTTGAGCGCTTCCTGCTCGGACAGGCGCGCCGCCTCGTCGGAGCGCAGGAAGCCCTGACGGACCGCCTCCTCGGTGAGCGCGGCCGCATCGATGCCCCGGCCGTCGTCCTCGACCTCGATGTAGACGAAGCCGCCCCGGTGATAGGCGCTCAGGTATACGGTGCCGTGAGCCGGCTTGCCGCCGGCGCGCCGATCGGCCTCGGGCTCGATTCCGTGGGCGATGGCGTTCTGGACCAGGTGGAGGAGCGGGTCGGAGATCTGCTCGATGACCGTGTTGTCGACCTCGACCGACTCGCCGCTCACCTCCAGGACGACGGGCTTGCCGGCGGCCTTGGCCGCCTCCCGAACCTGGCGCGCGAAACGGGCAAAGAGCTTCCCGACCGGCACCATGCGGGCCCGCGTGATCTCGGCGCGGAGGCTGCCGGTGAGCCGCTGGATGTGAGCGGTGT
Organism: Candidatus Methylomirabilota bacterium; assembly: GCA_036001225.1. Lineage (GTDB taxonomy): Bacteria > Methylomirabilota > Methylomirabilia > Rokubacteriales > DASRDR01 > DASYUM01. The sequence goes on from DASYUM010000200.1 coordinate 11,302, forward strand.
CCTCCCACACCGTGCGGATCAGGCCAGCCAGCTGGGTCTGGACCTCGGCCAGGTCGGCCGAGAGCTCGGTGACGCTGCGGGCGAGGATGTCGAAGTCGTCGTAGCGGTCGAATTCCAGCTCGGCAAAGAGCTGGGAAACCGGCTGGAGCGGGGGAGGCGACGAATCGTGTCGACCGCGGGAAGGCCCGTCGGCTCCGGGAGGGAGGGAACCCGGGGAGGGAGAGGTCGGACCACCCCACCCGGTCGGTAGTCGGCGGCTCTCGAAGTCCTTGACCGCCTTGGCCATGCGGGAGCGGCTGAAGAGCAGGAGCTGGCCGACGCGATCCAGCTCGCGGAGCCGCCGGTCGAGCCGGCTGCGGGCGATGACGAGCTCGCCCACCAGGTTCATCAACGCGTCGAGCCGGTCGAGGTTGACCCGGATGCCGGCGCCCACCACCGTGGTGGCCCGCTCGGCAGGTACCAGCTCGGTCACCGCCGCCACCGGGCGAGCGGTCAGGCTGGTCACCACCGCCTCCCCGACGGTCGTCGCGAGCGGCACCGGAGCCTCGGCGGCGGGGGCGAGACGGGCCAGGGCGTCCAGCGCACGGGCCAGCCCCGCGTCCAGGTCCGCCGGGCGGCCCTCGACCGCCCCGAGCAGGATCCGGAGGGCGTCGACCCCGACGAAGACGGCCTCGATCACGTCTCCGGTCAGGCCAAGCCGGTCTTCCCGCACGGCCACCAGGAGATCCTCGATCCGGTGGGCCAGATCGCCCACCGTGGCGAACCCGACGGTGTAGGCCGCGCCCTTGAGCGTGTGAACCGCCCGGAAGAGCGTGGCCAGCTCCGCCTCGTCCGCCCCCCGCTGCTCGAGGGTGAGGAGGGACTTGGTCATCGCCTCCAGGTGCTCGCTCGCCTCGGGGCCGAAGTAAGCCAGGATGTCGGCGTTCTCGGCGAAATACCGCTCCAGCTCGAGCCGCAGACCGCCGGCGGCGCCGGCTGACAGCGGCACCGGCTCGCCGGCTGGCGTCTCCATCCCCCCGGGTCCCGGCAGCCCGGGCTGCGGCGGGGCGAAGAAGGCGGCGTGGCGACTCCGGAAGCCCGCGATCTCCTCGCGGTTCTCGTGTCCGGAGCTCGCGATGCCGTCGAAGAGCTTCTTCAGGAGGCCGACCAGGTCCACCAGGAAGTCGGCCGCGGCGCTCCGCTCGGATGGCGGAACCGTCGGGAGCCGCTCCAGGAGCTGTTCGAGCGCCCCCGAGACCTCCGACAGACCCGGGAAACCCTGGAGCGCGGCGGCGCCTTTCAAGCGATGGCTGACGACGACCAGCGGCTCCAGCCCCTTCGCCGTGGGCCCTCCGGGGTCACGCAAGCGGACCAGGCCATCCTCGAGGGTGGCCAGGGTATCCCAGGCCTCCATGAGGAAGATGCTGAGGAGGAATTCGCGGTCCGGCGCCTCAGGCATGCCGGAGGCTCCCGCCGGGGACGTCGGCCGGCCCCAACGCCGTCATCAGGCGCGCTTCGGCCGCGCGCTGGTACACGAACCCCGCCGCCAACTCCCGCGCCTCGACGAACGGCGCCGACGGCGTGACGCCCTCGGCGTGACCCAGGAAGAGGTAGCCTCCCGCCCACAGCGACTCGGCCAGCCGGGCCAGCATGGCCGCCCGCATGGCCGGCGTGAAGTAGAGGAGCACGTTGCAGCAGACGATCACGTCGAACTTGCCGATGTAGAAGCCCCGTCGGATGTCGTGTTGCCGGAAGCGGACCATCTGACGGAGCGCCGGGACCACCGCGTAGCCGGCGGCGGCCTTCACGAAGTACTTCCCGAGATACGGCGCCGGTACGCCAGTGACCCGCGGCTCCGCGTAGGTGCCGCTCACCGCCTGGGTGAGGGCGGCCCGGCTCACGTCGAGGGCCACGATCTCGACCGGACACGGCCCGGGTCGGCTGAGGCTCTCCCGCACCGTCATGGCGATCGAGTAGGGCTCCTCGCCGGTGGAGCAGCCGACGCTGGCGATCCGGACCCGGGGCCCGCCGGTCCGGACGAGCGCGGGCAAGAGGCACTCCCCGAGCAGCCGGTGCTGGTCCTCGTAGCGGAAGAAGCTCGTTTCGTGGATCTGGAGCGCCTCTTCGAGATCGCAGTAGAGGGCGCCGCGACTCGACGCCGACAACTCCAGCTCGTCGAGCCAGCGGCGGGTGCTCGTGAAGCGGCTGCGGACGACCACCTCGCGGGCCCGGTTGCGGAGGAACGGCCATCGCGACTCGGGGAACGCGAGACCGGAGCGCTCGGTCACGATGGCGACCAGCCGGGCGACGTCGTCGGGGTTCAGCTCCCAGGTCACGGAACTATCCTCCCCCGGCGACACGATCATGGTCGCGGTCCGCTCCCGGGTCGAGGCCCGAGCGCCGAGGACGACGGGATGGGACGGTCATCGGCCCGGGCACATCAGGTCGCCAGCTTGAAGCGCGACAGGCTGGCCGTCAGCTCCTCGGCTAGCCGCACCAGCTGGTCCCCCGTCTTCCGGGTCTGAAGAACGCCCTGCTCGGTCTGGACCGCGACTCCCGCGATCGACTGGACCGCGGTGGCGACCCCGTCCGCTCCCCGCACCTGCTGCTGAGTGGCCAGTGAGATGTCGTGGGCGAGGTCGGCCGACTTCTGGGAGATCTGCGCGATGTCCTTCAGGCTCTCGCCCGCCTGCACGGTGACCCGGTAGCCCGACTCCACCTCGTTGGTCCCCTGCTCCATGACGACGATGGCCTCGTGGGTCTCGGCCTGGACGTTCTTGATGAGGGCGGCGATGTCCTTGGTCGCCTTGGCCGAGCGCTCGGCCAGCTTGCGGACTTCGTCGGCGACGACGGCGAAGCGGAGCCCGGCCTCGCCGGCGCCAGCCGCCTCGATGGCCGCGTTCAGGGCCAGGAGGTTGGTCTGAGAAGCGATCTCCTCGATGGTGTTGACGATGTCCGAGATCTCCAGCGAGCGGTCGCCGAGGCCCTTGATCTTCTTGGCGATGGTCTGCACCTCGCCGCGGATCCGCTGCATCCCCTCCAGGCTGTTGCGAACCGCGTGGTCGCCCTTCTGGGCGGCCTCCAGCGCCTGGCGAGCGGCCCCCGCCGAGGCCTCGGCGCTCTCGGCCACCTGCCGGACGGACAGGGTCAGCTCCTCCATGGCGCTCGCCACGCTCATGGCCTCGCGGGTCTGGGCCTGGGCGCCGGTGGCCATCTGACCGGTCGACACGATCATCTCGTGGGAGCTCTGGGCGACCCGGCCCGCCGCCTGTCGGACGTCGCCGATGACGGTGCCGATCTCGCCCACCATGACGTTGATGGCGTCCACGACGTTGCCGAGGACGTCGGAGGTCACCTCGCCCCGCTTGGTGAGGTCGCCCTGGGCGACCTCGGTGACCGTGTTGAGGAAGTGGGCGATGTGCCGCTGCAGCTCCTCGCGCTTCCGCCGCTCCTCGTCGCGCTCGGCCTCGGTCTGGACCTGGGAGCGGAGCCGGACGATGGACTGGTTGAAGGTTTCGGCCAACTGGCCGATCTCGTCGGAGCTGGTGACCGGGGCCAGCTTGGTGAGGTCGCCCTGGCCGACGCGCTGGGCGGCCGTCACCAGCTGGCCGACCGGTTTGGCGATCCGGCGCGCGAAGAAGACGCCGAGCAGAACGGCCACCACCGCGACTCCCGCGAAGACCATGAGGAGCTGGTAACCGGACTGGCGGGCGGCATCGAGAATGATCTGCTTGTTCATGCCCACCCGCACCGTCCCCAGCTGTCCACCCAGCATGGGGACGCCGATGTCGATGATCTGCCGGGTCGCGCTGCTCACCGGATCCGGGTACTCGACTTCCCGCACTTGCTTGGACACCTCGCCGGGGACGAGGTTCTTGTCGATCACGCCGGCCGGGACCAGCGGCACGAAGGTATGGGCGATCAGGGTCTTCTGGGTGTCGTACACCATCACGTAGGCGA
>DASYUM010000201.1:0-18962 GCA_036001225.1 Candidatus Methylomirabilota bacterium
GGAACGAAGCGCTCCGAGCGCGGGCTTTGCCCGCGCACCCCTCGGGGGGAGGTTCGGACGGGGGGCGAAGCCCCCCTCCGAGACCGATCACCGGCGCCGTGCTGACCGTCACGGGCGGCATGGACCTGTTCACGTTCTGAGGGGGCCACATCCAGGAGGCGCGTCATGCCGACGGTGAAGGAAACCTTCGACGCGATGCCGAATCGGTTCAAGTCTGAGCGCGCGCAAGGCGTCAAGGCCGTGGTCCAGTACGACATCACCGGTGAGGGCGGGGGCACTTACCACGTCGAGATCGCGGAGGGGACGTGCGCGGTGAAAGAAGGCCCGGCCCCGACGCCCCAGCTGACGCTCACCATGGCCGCCCAGGACTGGGTGGACATGGTCACCGGCAAGCTCAACCCCCAGATGGCGTTCATGTCCGGAAAGCTGAAGCACAAGGGGGACATGTCGCTGCTGATGCGCCTGGGCGGGATGTTCGCGCTCTAGTCGAATGACCGCCGAGCGGGCGGCCGGCGAGTCGTACTTCGACTGGGCAGCCCGCCTGTTCGATCCCGCCGCCCTCGCCGTCAAACCGGAAGCCCTGCGGGGACTCCGCGTTCTCGACATCTCGGTCATCATCTTCGGACCGGCCACCGCCGATTTCCTGGGGGAGCTGGGCGCCGAGGTGATCAAGGTCGAGATGCCAGGAGGCGGGGACGTGACGCGGATCCTCGGCCACGCCGGCTGCTTCTGGAAGAACGTCTCGGTCGCCTTCTTCCCCCAGAACCACTCCAAGTACCACGTCGGCATCGACATGCACCACGCCGACGGCCAGGCCCTCATCCGCAAGCTGGCCGCGCGCTCGGACATCCTGGTCGAGAACTTCAAGCCCGGCACCACCGAGACCAAGTGGGGCCTCGGCTACCGCCAGCTCCGCGAGGTCAACCCGCGGCTCATCTACGTGGCCAACACCGGCTTCGGCCAGTGGGGACCGTTCGCGGAAGGCCGCGCCTCCTACGACGGGCTGGCCCAGGCGGTCTCCGGCCTCACCGCCATCTCGGGATTCCCGGGCGCGCTGCCGACGAAGGTCGGCAACTACCTGGGTGACTGGTTCGGCGCCTGCATGAGCGCCATGGGCGCCCTGGCCGCCCTCCGCTGGCGCGACCGGACGGGGGAGGGGCAGTTCGTCGAGATGGCCCAGTGCGAAGGGCTCCTGCGGGCGCTCGACTGGACCTGGCTCTACGCCGGGCTCACCGGCCGGGACCGTCCCCGGACCGGCAACCGCGATCCGATCCACGTCCCCTCCGGCATCTTCCGCTGTCGTGACGGCTACGTCGCGGTCGTGGCCGGCGCCGACGGGGAGTTCCGCGGGCTGGCCGCCGCGCTGGATCGTCCGGCGCTGGCCGACGAGGCGCGTTTCCGCACGGCAGCCGCCCGGCGCGCGCCGGCCCACGCCGACGCGCTGGACCTGCTGATCGCGGCCTGGTGCGCCGGCCTCGAGCGGGCCGAGGTCGCGGCGGCGGCCCGCGCCCACGGCTTCGCGGCGGCCCCGGTCATGGATGGCGGCGATCAGTACCGCGACGCGCACTTCCGCGCCCGGGGCAGCGTGTGGGAGCTGGACGACCCGGTCTACGGCCGCGTCGTGGACTACGGCCCCGCCCCCAAGCTCTCGGCGACCCCGGCCCGTCACAAGTGGGCGGGGAAACCCGTCGGGTGGCACAACCATCAAGTGCTGAAGGGCGTCCTCGGCTTGACCGACGTCGAGATCGCCGACCTCGAGCGGCGCGGCGTGGTCGGACGGTGGGCCGACCGGCGGGGCGCCAAGCCGCCGGACGAGTGGAAAGGCACTCCGCCCGTACTGTGAGCGGCCCACTGGCCTGGAGCGAGTGGCTGCGGGAGGCCGAGGATCCCGCGCGGGCGTCGGAGCAGCCGGAGGCCCTCGACGACCTCCTGGTCCTCGATTGCTCGGTCGCCCACTACGGCGGCCATGTCCTGGCCGGGTTTCTGGGCGAGCTGGGCGCCGAGGTCGTCAAGCTCGAGCCGCCGGGCGGCGACCCGGCGCGGGCGTGGGGGCCGGCCGACGCCAGCGCGGATGGCGAAGGGCTCGCCTTCCTCGCCGAAGGCCGGAATCGGGCCTACGCCACCCTCGACCTCGAGCACCCCGAGGGCGCGGCGCTCTTCCGCCAGCTCGCCGCCCGGGCCGACGTCCTGATCGAAAGCTTTCCAGCCGGACAGATGGACGCCAGCGGGCTCGGCTACCGCCAGCTCGAGCTGCTCAACCCACGCCTCGTCTACGTCGCCCTCTCGACCCACGGCCAGTTCGGCCCGCGCGCGCGCGAGACCGGGCCCGAATACGACCTGATCGACCAGGCGCTGTCCGGGCTCGCTTTCCTCACCGGCGAGCCGGGCGACGACCGCCCCGAAGCCGTGCCGACCCGGGTGGGGAGTTGGATCAGCGCCTACGCACAGGCGGGATGGGCGGGGATGGCGACGCTGGCCGCCCTCCACTGGCGACAGACGTCGGGGCAGGGGCAGCTGATCGACGTGTCGGGGGCGGAAGCGCTGATGCGCTACCTCGAGTACACGCTCCTCCTCTACCACACCGCCGGCGACGTCCGGCAGCGGATGGGCATCTACGACCTCGCGGTGTCGGTCTACACCTTCGTGCCGGTCAAGGATGGCTGGGCCTTCATCGCGGGCTATACCGACCCCAACTTCGGGGCCATCTGTCGGATCATGGGCCGGCCGGAGCTGACCCAGGACCCGCGCTTCCGGACGACGCTCGACCGGACCCAGCCGGCGAACCGGACGGCCCTCCGGGAAGAGATCGCGCGCTGGTCGGTGACCTACACGGCGAGCGAGATCCTGGCCAAGGTCCTGGCCGATCCCGGGCCCGGCGTGGTCGTCTTCGGCCCCGTCAACCAGCCGACCCGGACCCTGGCCGAAGAGCACTGGTGGGTGCGCGGCTGCCTCGGGCGGCTGGAGGATCCGATCTACGGCCCCCTGACCCTGGCGCTGCCGGCCTGGCGGATGACCCGCACGCCGCCGCGCCTCAAGGTGGCCTGCCGTCCGGTCGGCTACCATAACGGCCACGTCTACGCCAAGTACTTCGGCTTCGGCCCCGAGCGGCTGGCCGAGCTGCGCGCCCGCGGTATCATCTGAGGAGCGACGCCTCACGCCCAAGAGGGGAGGGATCATGCTCGATCCGACCGCGTCGGCCGAAACGCTGAAGGCGATCTCCGACGAGTGGCTCCGGAACCTCCGGCGGACGGCCAAGGCCGTGGAGCTGATGGCCCATCCCGCCGAGCCCCAGATCGGGCTCAGCCCGAAGACCCTCGTCTATCGCCGGAACAAGGCCCGGCTCTATCGCTACGACGGCCGCCGGACCCGGCGGGTCCCGGTCCTCTTCGTACCCAACCTCGGGATCAGCCGACCCGCGATCTTCGACCTCCAGCCCGGCGCCTCCTTCGTCGAATTCATGTGCGGGCAGGGCTTCGACTTCTTCCTCCTCGACTGGGGGGTCTACGGCGAGGAGGACAACGGGCTGACCGTGGACGAATGCGTCACCCGGCTGCTGCCGCGGGTCGCGCGCCAGGTCCTGGAGACGGCCGGCACCTCCGAGCTGGCCGTGATCGGCTACTGCATGGGCGCGCCGCTGTCGGCGGCCTTCGTGGCGCTTCACCCCGATCTGCCGGTCCGGGGTTTCGTCAACATGGCGGGCCCCTTCGATTTCTCGAAGGCCGGCCTCTTCGCCCGCTGGCTCGACAAGCGGTTCTACGACGTGGACCGCGTGGTGGATACGGTGGGCGCGATCCCGGCCGACTGGGTGCGGCTCGGGTTCAAGCTGCTGAGGCCCACCATGGACGTCTCGACCGCCCTCAACCTCTGGTGGAACCTCGACAACGACAAGTACGTCGAGGGCTACAAGGCGCTGAACCGGTGGGCCAACGAGTACGTCCCGTTTCCGGCCGAGTTCTTCCGCCAGTGGGTCAAGGACTTCTATCAGGAGAACCGGCTCATCCGCGGCGAGTTGCGGCTGGGGGGCCGGCGGGTGGACCTCGGGCGCCTTCGCTGTCCGGTCTTCGCGGTGGCCGGGGCCGAGGATTACATCGCGCCGGCGCCCTGCGTCCGCGCGCTCCTCGATTACGTCGGCACCGAGGACAAGACCTACCTCGAGCTGCCCGGCGGGCACATCTCACTCATCGCCGGTCGCGCGGCCTTCCGACATTGTTGGCCGCGCGTGGCCGAATGGCTCGCCGAACGCTCGACCTGAGGCCGGGCATGGGGCCCCCGGATGCCGGGCATCTCAATTGCGCGGACCGCCGGCCATGGCGTGGCATACTGAAGACGGGATCATGACGAGCGCGAACCCGACCCAGGAGATGTTCGACCTCTGGCGCAAGTCGCTCGAGGAGGGGACCCAGGCCTGGCTCAAGGCGATGGGCCAGGCCGCGGCGCCCCCGCCGCCGGGCTTCGACTTCACCCAGTTCTGGCGGCCGTTGCTCACCCAGGGCATGGAGATCTGGCAGAACGCGGCCACCCAGGGCAAGGTGAGCCCCGACTTCATGCAACAGTGGAAGAGCTTCATGGACCAGTGGATCGAGACCTGGTCCCGAGTCATGGGTCAGGCCATGGCCACCGAGGGCTTCGCCCAGGCGCTCGGTCGCTACCTGGACCAGTGGCTCACCGTGCAGGGGCCGCTCAAGAAGGGCCTCGAGCAGTACAACGACGCGGCGCTCCGCACGCTCGGCCTCCCATCCCGCGGCCAGGTCGTCAGCCTGGCCTCCCAGGTCGTCGCCCTGGAGGAGCGCATCGAGAAGGTGGAAGATCGCCTCGACGAGCTGAAGGGGCTCCTGAAGGAGACGCTCCGCGCCGTCCAGGAGCACGAGACGGCCGCCCAGCGGCGGGCCACCGGGCCGGAGCCGGTATGACGGGTCGGACGATCGAGGAGCTGTCGGTCGGCGACGCGACGGAGCTGACGCGCACCATCGACGAGGCGACCGTCCGGGAGTTCGTCGAGGCGACCGGGGACGCCAACCCGATCCACTCCGACCCCGCCTTCGCGGCCAGCACGCGCTTCGGGGAGATCATCGCCCCGGGTATCCTGACCGGCGGCCTCGTCTCGGCCGTGATCGGCACCGAGCTGCCGGGCCCCGGCACCCTCTACATCTCCCAGACCTTCCGGTTCCTGCGCCCGGTGCGGCTGGGCGACGTGATCACCGCCCGGGTCGAGGTCACCGAGATCCTGCCGGAGCGGAACCGCCTCTGCCTGCGCACCGTCTGCCTGAACCAGGCCGGCGAGCCGGTGCTCGAGGGCGAGGCCTGGGTGATGCCGCCCCGAGTCCACGTGGAGTACGCGGAGCCGACGGAGGCGCCCGGGTGGGGCGCCGCGGTCTGCGCGCCGGCCGCGCTCGCGGTCCAGGCGATGTCCTTCTGGGTCGCCACCGGGCTGGCCATCGCGGGCCAGGCGCTCCAGCTCTACCGCAGCCGCCTGGCGCCCCCGCTGAGCCGGCGGTAAAGCCCGGGCCCGCGGCGCGCGCCCGCCGGCCGGCGCACCGCCTACCGCATCAAAAGCCCGCCGTTCATGGAGAGCTCTTCCCCGGTGATGTAGTCACCATCCGAGGACACCAGGTAGATGACCGCCCGGGCGACTTCGTCGGCTTTCCCGAAGCGCCTGAGCGGGACCAGGTCGAGGAGCCGCTGGCGGACTTTCTCGGGGATCGACTCCACCATCTCGGTTTCGATGAATCCGGGTGCGACCGCGTTGACGGTGATCCCCTTCCCGGCCAGCTCTTTTGCCAGCGACTTGGTCATCGCCGTCACGCCCGCCTTGGAAGCCGCGTAGTTGGCCTGACCGAAGTTGCCGATCTGGCCGATGACCGAGGTGATGTTGACGATCCGGCCGTAGCCTCGCTTGAGCATCGAATCGATGAAGACCTTGGTGCAATTGAAGACCCCGTCCAGGTTGATGGCCAGCACCTTGCGCCAGGAGGCGTGATCCATCTTGACGAAGGTCTTGTCGCTGTTGATGCCGGCGTTGTTGACCAGGATGTCCACGTGGCCGAGGGCGGCCAGGACTTCTTGCGCCATCCGGAAGGTGTCGGGAAAATCGCTCACGTCGGCCCGGACAGCCAACGCCCGCCGGCCGAGCTTCTCGATCTCACGCACGACCTCCAGGGCGGGTCCCTCGCTGGCCAGGTAGTTGACGACCACGTCGGCCCCCTCGCGCGCCAGCTCGAGGGCGATCGCCCGACCGATCCCCCGCGAGCCGCCAGTCACGACGGCGTTCCGGCCTTCCAGCTTCATGGGCGCTCCTCTCCAGCTTTTCTCCGCGGCCGGCCGGCTCGCGACCCGGCGACGCGCGGCGGCGGCCGCCGACGGGCAGGGGGGCCAGGAGCGGATGTCTCGTGATAGCACGCCCTCCAGTCGGGATCAATCGGCCGACGGGGCCGCCGCTTTGCGGCGATGACGCGGAGTGTTAGACTGGGGCGCCGGCGGGGTGCCGGGTGCCGGCGAGCTCATGGACGAGCCGATCCTCATCAAGCGTTACGCCAACCGCAAGCTCTACGACCAGAGCCGCAGCCGCTATGTCACCCTCGAGGACCTCGAGGAGCTGATCCGGCAGGGACGCGAGATCCGCGTGGTCGATGCGGTCTCCGGTCAGGACTTGACCAGCCTCACGCTGGCCCAGATCATTCTCGAAAATCAGCGTGACCAGCGCGGGGCGCTGCCGACCTCCTTCCTCCATCAGCTGATCAAGCACGGGGAGGCCTGGCAGGATTTCGTCCAGCAGTCGCTTCAGGCGAGCCTGACCGGGGTCGTGGCGAGTCAGCGGGAGGCGGAACGGGTGCTGCGGGACTGGGGCAGCCGGGCCGGCTGGTGGCCGCCGACCGGTCAGCCGGCGCCGCCGCCCGCCGCGCCGGCGGGGAGCGAGATGGAGGCGTTGCGGGCCGAGGTGGCGGCGCTGAAGGCGAAGCTGCGGGAGCTGGAGGCGCGCCTGAACCGCTGAGGCGGAGGGCCGAGGAACACCTCCCCGGCCCTCCGGCTTCGGCTCGTGTGTGGCTCCGTTGAGCGGACCCGCACTAGTTCCGGCTGTAGATCTCCTTCATCCGGCTCATGTAGGAGGTGAGGGCCTCCTGGATCTCCTTGCCCGTCCGCTCGGTGGACGCTTGCAGCCGCTCGGCGCTGCGGGTCACGGCCTGGGCATTGGCCTCCAGGAACCGGAACCACTTCTGGGTCCCGTCCACCGCGGTCAGCAGCCCCTTCTGGTACCAGCTGAAGGGATCGCTCTGCAGCTCCTCGACCGTCGGGTACGGGGCCGTGGCTGCCGGCTGGGCGCCGCGCGCGGCCTCGACGGCGGCCGACTGCAGCTCGGCGTACGCGCGCATGCTCTCCTTGGCGGTGGCCACCGACAGGTCCACGAAGCCCTGCAGGACCCGCTGGTTGGTCTGAGCGAAGGCGGAGTACGCCTCCAGGGCCTTGGACTGCATCTCGCTGAACAACTCGGAGCCCGTCGGGGCCTGGGGATCGATCTGGGACTTCGGCATCGTGCGTCTCCTCTGGCCGCTCGGCGCCGGGGTGGCATCTCGGCGGCGGTTTCGGGTGTTTCTGGCTGGGGCGGGGCCGCGGTGCTTCACGCCGTGAGAATAACACGCTGCGTCATAGCGGGCAAGCCGAATTACGCAGCGCGTTATCCCGGGTTCGCGGCTTGAGATAAGGCTAATCACGACAGGAGCTTAGGGGGTGTGGGTATGGCAGAAAATACGCTCGGGCAGATGTTCTGGGAGCGGGTCAGCCGGTACGGCGATCGGCCTGCCCAGCTCGTCAAGGTGGGCGGGAAGTGGACCGAGGTCTCCTGGCGCGCGCTCGGTCAGGAGGTCCGGGAGGTGGCCCTCGGGCTCATCGCCCTCGGCCGCCAGCGTGGCGACACCGTCGGGCTGCTCTCCCAGAGCCGCGCCGAGTGGGTCCGCGCCGACTTCGCGATCTTCTCGGCCGGCGGGGTGACGATCCCGATCTATCCGAGCTACCCGCCCGATGCGATCGCCTACATCCTCAACGACTCCGGTGCCCGGACACTCTTCGTCGAGGACGTCGGCCAACTCGACAAAGCGCTCCAGGCGTCGAAGCAGGCGACCCGCCTGGACTCCATCGTCCTCATCCAGGGACAGGCCCCGAGCGGGGCCGGCGGGAAAAACCTCCGGGTCGTGGACTGGGCGGGCCTCCGCGGGCTCGGCCGCGGCGCCGGGACGGAGGCCGAGCGGACGCTCGCCGATCGGCTCGCCGCCGGGTCGGCCGAGGACGTCGCCACCCTCGTCTACACGTCCGGCACGACCGGCCACCCCAAGGGCGTGGTCCAGAGCCACGGCAACCACCTGGCTGCCCTGCGCGCGGCGGCCGAGGTCATCGAGCTCGAGGGCGAGTCGATCGTCCACCTGCTGTTCCTGCCGCTGGCCCACTCGTTCGCGCGGCACGAGGGCTTCATCGGAGTCTATCGGGGCTTCACCACCGCGTTCGCGGAGGGGCTCGAGCAGCTCTCGGACAACCTCAAGGAGGTCCGACCGCACTTCATCTGCAGCGTGCCCCGCGTCTTCGAGAAGGTCTATGCCAAGGTCCTGGCCGGCGTCGAGGGGGGCTCCCCGGCCAAGAAGAAGATCTTCTACTGGGCGCTCGGGGTGGGCCGGGAGGTGAGCCGCCTCACCCGCGAGGGCCGACCGCTTCCGCTCTCGCTCCGGCTCCAGCACGCCCTCGCCCACAAGCTGGTGTTCGCCAAGCTCCACGCGGCGCTCGGCGGTCGCCTCCAGTTCTGCGTGTCGGGGGGCGCACCCCTCGCCCGCGAGATCGCCGAGTTCTTCCACGCGGTGGGCATCCTGATCCTCGAGGGCTACGGCCTGACCGAGACCTGCCCCATCCTTTCCGTCAACCGCCGGCGCCGCTACAAGTTCGGCACGGTCGGGCAGGCGTTCCCCGGGGTCGAGCTGCGCATCGCCGAGGACGGCGAGATCATGGCCCGGGGGCCCAACATCGCCAAAGGTTACTACCGCAAGCCGGAGGAGACGGCCGAGGTGTTCAAGCCCGACGGCTGGTTCCACACCGGGGACATCGGCGAGCTGGATTCCGAAGGCTTCCTCCGCATCACCGATCGAAAGAAGGACCTCATCAAGACCGCCGGGGGCAGCTACGTCGCCCCCCAGCATATCGAGAACCTGCTCAAGGCCGACCCCTTCGTCAGCCAGGCGATGGTCTACGGCGACCGGCGGCCATACCCGGTGGCGCTCATCACCGTGAGCCCCGACGAGATCCGGAAGTTCGCCCGGAACGCCGGCCTCGGCGACAAGCCGCTGGCCGAGCTGGCGCGGAACCCCGCCGTCGTCGAGCGAGTCCACCGCACGGTGGACCAGGTCAACGACAAGCTCGCCTCCTACGCGCGGCTCAAGCGGTTCGCGGTGCTGCCGGCCGACTTCACCCAGGAGGGCGGTGAGCTCACGCCCACTCTGAAGGTCAAGCGCAAGGTCGTCAGCACGAACTACGCCGACTTGATCGAGTCGCTCTACCAGAGCTGAACCGAGGCGGATCCGGTGTCGGTGTTCGACCAGCTCCGGCTCGACGGGCGCGTGGCGATCGTCACCGGCGCCAGCCGCGGGCTGGGGCGCGCCGCGGCGCTCGCCCTGGCCGAGGCCGGAGCCGACCTGGCGCTCCTGGCCCGGTCGAAGGCCGACCTCGAGGCGACGGCCGCCGCCGCCGAGGCCGCTGGCCGCCGGGCGCTGGTCTTGCCGACCGACGTGACGGCGCCGCCCGAGGTGGAGGCGGCGGTGCGCGCGACGCTCGACCACTTCGGGCGCCTCGATGTGCTGGTCAACAACTCGGGAATCGCGGTGGTGAAACCGCTCGTCGAAACCAGCGACGCCGAGTGGCGAGCCATCCTCGACACCAACCTGACCGGCGCGTTCGCGCTCTGCCGGGCGGTGGGGCCGACGCTGATCGCCCAGCGGCGGGGCAAGGTCGTCAACGTGGCTTCGGTGCTCGGGGCCCACGGGCTCTCCGGCTACACCGCCTACAGCGCCTCCAAGGGCGGGATCATCGCGCTCACCCGGACGCTGGCCGTCGAGTGGGCCCGGTACAACGTCCAGGTCAACGCCATCGCCCCCGGCTGGTTTCTCACCCCCATGAACGCCGAGGCCTTCGCCGACCAGCGAATCCGCGACCGGCTCCTCCGTGAGGTGCCGGCCCGGCGGCTCGGTCGGCCGGAGGAGCTGGGGCCCCTGGTCGTGTACCTCGCCTCCGCCGCCTCCGACTTCATGACCGGGGAAGTGGTCTTCCTCGACGGAGGCCAACAGGCCGGGTGAGCACCCACGGGCCGCGCCACGGGCCGCTGGGCGGCTATCGGGCGCTCGACTTGACGGATCACCGCGGTGCGCTCGCCGGCCGTATCCTCGCCGACCTCGGGGTGGACGTGGTGAAGGTCGAGCCGCCCGGGGGCGAGCCTGCCCGGCTGACGCCGCCGTTCGTCGCCGACCGGCCGGGGCCGACGCGGAGCCTCGCCTGGCTCCCGGCCAACCTCGGCAAGCGCAGCGTCGCCGTCGACCTCGACACCGAGGATGGGCAGGCCGCGTTCCGGCGGCTGGCCGCCCGCGCGGACTTCGTCCTCGAGTCGTTTGCCCCCGGCGACCTCGCCGCCCGCGGCCTGGGGTGGGACGCGCTCCACCGCGCGCACCCCGGGCTCGTCCTCACCTCCATCACCGCCTTCGGCCAGACAGGCCCGCGCGCCGGGTGGAAGGCAACGGACCTCACCCTCATGGCGCTGGGCGGCCCCGCCTTCGTCTGCGGGGACCGAGATCGCCCGCCGCTCCGGATCGGCGTGCCGCAGGCCTGGTCCCTGGCGGCGGCGGAAGCGGTCGTCGCGACCCTGATCGCGCACCACTGGCGCGCGCGCACCGGCGTCGGCCAGTGGGTAGACGTGGCCGCCCAGGGTCCGATCGTCCGCACGCTGATGAGCGAAACGGGCTTCCCGCTGCTCCACGACGGCTTCTTCCCGCTCCGCGACGGCCCCAACGCGACGTTCGTCGGCCTCCGCCGGCGCGTCATCTTTGCCGTCAAGGACGGCCACGTCGCCGCCGTCATGTCGGGAGGACCGGTCGGCGCCGCCTCGCTGAGGGCGCTGGTCACGTGGATGGAGGAGGAGGGCGAGGCGCCCCCGGTGCTGCGAGACAAGGCATGGGAGGCCTGGGACTACGCCGGGCTCCGCGCGCTCGGGCCGGCGGCGGCGCAGGCCGAATTCGACGAGGTCGAGGCGGCGGTGGCGGCGTTCTTCGCGCGCCGCACGAAGCAGGGCCTCTACGAGGAGGCGCTGCGGCGCCGCGTCATGCTGGCCCCCGTCTCCGAACCGCGGGACCTCCTCGAAAACGCCCAGCTCCTGGCCCGCGAGTTCCTGATCCCGGTGGAGCAGCCGGGCCTGGGAACCGTCACGGTGCCCGGCCCGTTCGCCCGCTTCTCGACGACGCCGATCGGCGTCCGGCCCGCCCCCGAGCCCGGCCAGCATACCGCGGCCGTGCTGGACGAGCGGCCGGCGCCCCGGGCGTCGGTGCCCGATCCGGTGTCGCCGCCGGCCCCCCTCGCCGGCGTCCGCGTGGTGGATTTCACCTGGGCGGCGGCTGGGCCGCTCGCCACCCGCTACCTCGCGACGTTCGGGGCCGAGGTGATCCGGATCGAGTCCGCTCGCCATCCGGATCCGCTGCGGAACCTGGCCCCGTGGCGGGACGGCCAGCCGGGGCTGGACCGGAGTCACCTCTGGGTCAACTACAATGCGAGCAAGCTCGGCGTGACCCTGAACCTCGACACCGCCGAGGGTCGCGGCCTCGCCCGCCGGCTGATCCGGCGGGCCGACGTGGTCGCCGAGGCCTTCACGCCGGGCGTCATGGCGCGCTGGGGTCTCGACTACGCGAGCGTGGCCCATGAGCAGCCGGAGCTGGTCATGCTCTCGACCTGCCAGCAGGGCCAGACCGGGCCTCACGCCCGCTACCCCGGCTACGGGACGATCATGGCCGGCCTGGCCGGTTTCTACGCGGTCACCGGCTGGCCCGACCGGGAGCCGGCGATGATCTACGGCGCGTACACGGACTTCGTCGCCTGCACGTTTGGCGCCGCGGCACTCCTGGCGGCCCTGGACCATCGCCGCCGCACCGGCCGCGGGCAGTGGATCGACCTCTCCCAGCTCGAGGCCGGTCTCCAGTTCCTCGCGCCCGCCCTGCTCGAGGAGGCCGTGAACGGCCGGGCGTGGGGCCGGCGCGGCAACGAGGATGTCCAGGCCTTTCCTCACGGGACGTACCGCTGCGCCGGGGACCAGCGGTGGGTCGCGCTCGCGGTGACGACAGAGGCGGAATGGCAAGCGCTGGCCGGGCTCATCGGTCAGCCCGACTGGGCCGGCGATCCGGCGCTCGCCACGCTGGCCGGGCGCCGGGAGCACGCGGGCGCCCTCGAGGCCGCGATCACGGTGTGGACCGGACAGCGGAGTGCGGAGGCGGCGGCCGAGGCGCTGCAGGCGTCGGGGATCCCGGCCGGGGCTGTCGCCTCCTGCGCCGACCTCCACGCGGATCCCCAGCTCGACCACCTCGGCTTCTTCCTCCCCGTCGATCACCCGGTCATGGGTCGGGTCCGGATCGAAGGCCACGGGTTTCGGCTGCCCGCCTGCCCCGCGGCCTGGCGGTCGGCGCCGACCTGGGGCGAGCACACCGAGCGGGTTTTCACCGAGTGGCTGGGCCTGGCGCGCGCCGACATCGACCGACTCCGCGCCGAGAAGGTGCTGTGGTGATGCGGGCGGCCGTTCTCCGGGGACCCCGCCAACTGCGGGTCGAGCAGGTCGCGCCGCCGACCCCGGGCCCCGGCGAGGCGCTCGTGCGCGTCGCGGCGGCCGGGATTTGCGGGACGGACTACCGCATCTGGACCGGCGAGCGACCGGTGCGGTACCCGCTCACCCCGGGCCACGAGTTCGTGGGCGACGTGGCCGCGGTCGGCCCCGGCGTAGAGCGGATCCGGCCGGGTCAGCGGGTGGCGATCGAGCCGAACTGGGGCTGCGGCGATTGTGACCTCTGCCGCGAGGGGAGGGCGAACCTCTGCCTGGCGCGGACCGCGGTCGGGATCGACCGGGCCGGCGGCTTCGCCGAGCTGGCCGTGTTGCCCGAGCGCGCGTGCTGGCCGGCGCCGCCGGAGCTGTCGGACGAGCGGCTGCTCCTCACCGAGCCGCTGGCGGTCGTCGTCCGCGCGGTCGGACGGGCCGCGCCCCGGGCGGGGGAGAGCGCGGCCGTGGTCGGGGCCGGGACGCTCGGACTGCTCGCTCTCCAGCTCCTCCGCGCCCGCGGCTGTCGGGTCCTGGTGGTGAGCCGGAGCGATCGCCGGCTCGGGCTCGCGGTCACGCTGGGGGCCGACGCGACGGTCGCGCTGGACGCCGGCGACGCGGTGGCGGCGGCCCGGACGTTCTCGGGCCGTGACGGGGTGGACCTGGTCGTCGAGACCGCGGGCACGGCGGCGGCGGTCGAGCTGGTGCTGGGGCAGGCGGGCGTCGTCCGGCCCGGTGGGCGCGTCGTCCTCACCGGCCTTCCCCACGAGCCGGCGCGGATCGAGGTCTTCCAGCTCGTCCGCCGCGAGATCGACGTTCGCGGATCCATGATCTACCAGGGAGAGTTCCGGGAGGCGCTCGCGCTGCTGGCGCAGGGTGCCATCGAGGTCTCCCCGCTGGTGACCCACCGCTTCCCGCTCGAGCGCCTGGAGGACGCGCTCGCCACCCACCGGCGGCCGGAGGCGATCAAGGTGGCGGTACTGCCGCAGTCCCGATGAGCCGCCCGGGGCGGCCTGGCACGACGGAGACCGAGACCCGGCCGGTTACCGAGGAAGTGACCGATCAGACGACGGCGCTCCCCCCGCCCTGGATCACGTATCTCTGGAACTGCGACTGCCACACGTTCGAACAGGTCGCCAACCAGCTCGTCAAGGCGATCGGGTGTTCCTACGACGAGGGGATGGCGCTCGCCCGGCGGGTCCATACCGAGGGGAAGGCGGCCGTGCGAATCGGTCCCAAGCGGGAGTGCGAGCGGGTGGCGCGGATCCTCGCCGAGATCGGGCTCCAGGTGACGGTGGTCGAGGCGTGAGGCGCCGCCAAATACCGGGGCGCCGCCCGGCGTCCAAGCGCGTGATGCTGGCGACCCGGCGGCCCCTTCTGCTGCTGGTAGTGCTCCTGGCCTGGGGCTGCGCGGGGCGGGCCCCTTCGCCGCGGCCCGCCGCCATCCCGTCCCCGGGGAGCCTGCCGCCGGCGCCGCGGCCCGCGGCTCCCGCCGTCGCGCTCCCCGCCACGTCGCTCTCCGAGACCCAGCAGGCGCTCCACGTCCTGAACCGCCTCGGGTATGGCCCCCGGCCCGGCGACGTCGACGCGGTGCGCCAGGTCGGGGTCGCCGCCTGGATCGACGCCCAGCTCCACCCGGAGCGGCTCGACGACGGACTCGCCGAGACGCGGCTGGCCGGCCTGCGGGTGCCCACCATGACCCCGCGGGCGCTGATGGAGGCCTACCCGCCGCCGAACCTCGAGCGCCGCCAGGGGATGGAGGTGCGGCTCGAGCAGAGTCCCCAGCGGATGATCGGGGAGCTCCAGCAGGCGCGCCTCCTGCGTGCGGTCGAAAGCCGGCGCCAGCTCCTCGAGGTCATGGTGGACTTCTGGTTCAACCACGTCAACGTGTTCGCCGGCAAGGGCTCGGTGCGCTACTACGTGCCCGCCTACGAGCGGGAAGCCATTCGGCCCTATGCCCTCGGCCGGTTCCGCGACCTCCTGGGCGCGGTCGCCCGCCATCCGGCGATGCTCTTCTACCTGGACGCCTGGCTCTCGACCGCTCCCGACGTCCGCCTCGGGGAGCGACGGGCCGGGCTCAACGAAAACTACGCGCGGGAGCTGCTCGAGCTCCACACCCTCGGGGTCGACGGCGGGTACACGCAGGCCGACATCATCGAGGTGGCGCGGGCCTTCACGGGGTGGACGATCGATCACCCCCGCCCCGGCCACCCGCGGTCGGGCGGCGGCTACCTCTTCGACGCGCGCGCCCACGATCGGGACGCCAAGACGATCCTGGGCGTCCGGTTCCCGGCCGGGGGGGGCCGGGAGGAGGGGGAGCGCGTCCTGGACATCGTCGCCCGGCATCCGGCGACCGCCCGCTTCATCGCGACCAAGCTCGCCCGCCGGTTCGTGGCCGATGCGCCGCCGCCGGCCGTCATCGAGCGTGCGGCCGCCGTCTTCCAGGAGACTGACGGCGACCTCCGGGCGGTGGTGGGGAGCATCGTCCGCTCGCCAGAGTTCTTCGGGGAGGCGGCCTACCGCGCGAAGGTCAAGACACCGCTCGAGTTCACCGCCAGCGCCCTCCGCGCCGTGGGCGCCGACACGGACGCGGGCCTGGCGGTTCAGCGGACCCTCCTTCTCATGGGGCAGCCGCTCTACGGGGCTCAGCCACCAACCGGGTACGCCGACCGCGCCGAGGCGTGGGCGAGCCCGGGTGGGCTGCTGGCTCGCCTCAACTTCGCCCAGGCGTTGGTGGCCAGCCGGCTGGCCGGCACCGCGGTCGCGGTCGGCCCGCTCGCGGGGGAGGGCGGTGCCGGCGCGGTCGCCGACCGCCTGCTCGAGCGGCTGCTCGGAGGCGAGGTCTCGGACGAGACCCGGACGGTGCTCCGCGAGGCGCTGGCTCAGCCGGCGGTCCTACGGGCGACCCTGGACGACCCCGTGGCGGCGCCCGACGTGGCGAAGATCGCGGCGCTGGTGCTCGGCTGTCCGGAATTTCAACGCCGGTGAGTGAAGCCGTGCCGATACCCGTCGCATCTCTGCGTCCTCGGCGCTCGGGTCTCGGCCCGGCTAGTTGAAGGAGAAGCCGTGCTGACGCGGCGCGCGTTCGTCAAGGAGACCGGGCTGGCGCTCGTGTCGTTCGGGCTGGCGCCGCGCTTCCTGGTGCGGGCGGCCCAGGCGGCGCCGGGTGGGGCGCGCCCGCCGGTGCTGGTCGCCATCTTCCAGCGGGGCGCCGCCGACGGCCTCAACATCGTGATCCCCCACGGCGACCCGGCGTACGCCCGGCTGCGGCCGTCCATCGGGATCCCGGCCCCGGCGCGCGGCGCCGACGACCGCTCGCTCGACCTGGACGGCTTCTACGGCTTCCACCCCAGCCTGGCCCCCCTGCTTCCGATCTTCCGGCGAGGGGAGCTGGCCTGTGTCCACGCCATCGGGTCTCCCGACGCGACGCGCTCGCACTTCGACGCCCAGGACTACATGGAAGCGGGGACCCCGGGGGTGAAGGCGACCGCCGACGGCTGGCTCAACCGCTGCCTCCAGCAGGGCGCGGCGCGCGACGAGGCCTCGGCGTTCCGCGGCGTGGCGCTGGCGCCGATCCTGCCGCGGGCCCTCCAGGGCCCGGCCACGGCGCTGGCGGTTCCCTCGCTCGACGCCTTCGACCTTCGCGACGCGGCCGGGACCGGGTCCGATCTCCAGCCAGGCTTCGAGTCGCTCTATCGGCAGGCCGTCCACGACTTCCTGGGCGGCACCGCCCAGACGACGTTCGACGCCGTCAAGCGCTTGCGGGCGGCCCGGCCCACGGCGCGGCTGCCCGAGCACGGCGCCGTGTATCCGCGAGGCCGGTTCGGCGACGCCCTTCGCCAGACCGCCCAGCTGATCAAGGCCGATCTCGGCCTGGAGATCGCGTTCCTGGAGATCGGCGGCTGGGACCACCACGTGGCGGAGGGCGGAGCGCGGGGTCAACTGGCCGGCCGGCTCCAGGAGTTCGCCCAAGGGCTCGCCGCCCTCTGGCAAGACCTCGGTGACCGGCGGGGGGACGT
This sequence comes from Candidatus Methylomirabilota bacterium, assembly GCA_036001225.1. Classification (GTDB taxonomy): domain Bacteria; phylum Methylomirabilota; class Methylomirabilia; order Rokubacteriales; family DASRDR01; genus DASYUM01. The sequence continues at coordinate 16,828 of DASYUM010000201.1, forward strand.
CGTCGTGCTCACCATGACCGAGTTCGGCCGGACGGTGCGGGAGAACGGCAATGCCGGCACCGACCACGGCCACGCCACCGTGATGTTTGCGCTGGGGGGTCGGGTCCGCGGGGGGAAGGTTTACGGCCGGTGGCCGGGTCTCGCCCGCGAGCAGCTCTTCGAGGGGCGGGACCTCGCCCTCACCACCGACTTCCGCGACCTCTTCGCCGAGGTCGCCGTTCGCCACCTCGGGCTCTCGTGGAAGGCGCCGCTGTTCCCGGGATACGCGCTGCGCCCGGAGGCATTCCCCGGCGTCCTCCCGCCCGCGGCTCAGAGCAGCTCGGAGAGGTTCTCGACCGCGATCCGGCGGAGCTTGAGGTAGCGGTCGCGGTCGAAGCCGCGCGCCTCCAGCCGCTCGATCAGGCGCTCCCCGTCCGGCCCCAGGCTCGCCGCAAAGCTCGCGGGCCAGTGGCGTCGCCACCCCCGAAGCCAGGCCAGAAGCGGCTCCACCTGGCGGGACTCGACCGACGCGGCGTCCCGGGCAAGGTCATGAATGGCCCCGGCGACGCGCCGCCGGTCCAGTCGAGCGGGGGCGGGACGCACGGGACCATCGGGAACCCCGGCATCGAGCAAATGCCTCCAGGCGGTCTCCACGTGTCCTATCGTAGCACCGTGGAACTGGATCGGGCCCGCCTCGACCGAGTGGTCAGCGCGATCGCCGAGCGGCTGCCCGGCGACTGGCTGTTGGTCGGCGGCGCGCTCGTCGCGCTCTGGCTCGAGCCCCGGCGGACAACCGAGGACGTCGCTATCCTCGGTCTCGGCGGGACGCTGGAGGAGCGGATGTCGCTCATGAGCCTGGCGGCGGAGCTGGGACTCCCCGTGGAAGCGCTGAACTCCGCCGCCGACTTCTTCGTGCGGCGGATCGCGGGGTGGCGCGAGGAGCTCGAGCTCTTCCGGCACGGCACGCGCGGCCGCGTGTACCGTCCGACCGTGACGCTGTTCGTGTTGCTCAAGCTGGGGCGTCTCAGCGGGCAGGACCTGGCAGACTGCCTCGCGGCCATCGGCCATGCCAAGGCGCAGGGCTCTCGCTTCGACGCGCCCCGGATCCTCGCCGCGCTCACCGGGCTCCCGCCGGCGGCCGCCGCCGGCCTCACACGCCGTCGGGAAGCCCTGCGAACGGCCCTGGGTTAGGCGCGGGGTTTCTCGTAGCGGACGGTCACCACGGTCTTGATCCCGCCCCGCACGTTCCAATCCCCCACGACTTCCATCCGCCGGGGCGCCAGGGTCTCGACCAGGTCATTCAGGATGCGATTGGTGACGTCCTCGTGGAAGGCCCCCTCGTCGCGGTAGGCCCACACGTAGAGCTTGAGCGACCGGAGCTCGACCAGCCACTGGTCGGGGACGTAGCGGATCCGGATGGTCGCGAAGTCCGGCTGCCCGGTGAGGGGGCAGAGGCAGGTGAACTCCGGCACCACGTGATCCACCTCGTAGTCCCGGTCGGGGTGCGGATTCGACACCCGCTCGAGCTTCTTCGATGGCGCGCTCGGCATCGGGGCCAGTATAGCAGCCCGGCTTTTGTTACAATCGCGACCCGTGTGGTTCCTCCTGGCCCTCGCCTCCGCGCTGTTTCAGGTCCTCCGCAACATGACCATGAAGCAGCTCGGCCACCGCCTCGACGAGTACATCAACGTGTGGGGCCGCTTCACCTTCCTCCTCCCCTTCACGCTCGTGCTGGCCTGGTTCATGGTCTGGCGCGTCAAGGGCTGGCCCGACCTCAAGCCGGGGTTCGTCTCCGCGTGCCTGGCCTTCGGCCTCTGTCAGGGCATCGCGACGCTCGCCCTGTCGAAGGCCCTCAAGCTCGGCGACATCTCGATCGTGACCGCGCTCTGGAAGGTGAGTCTGATCATCCTCCTGGTCATGGGCTACCTGACCCTGCGGGAGCAGCCGAGCCTCCTCGGCCTGGCCGGCGTGTTCCTGAGCACGGCCGGGGTCTACCTCCTGAACGTCCGACGGGCCCGGCTGTCGCCGCTGGCGCCGCTGGTCGCCCTGGTCGTCGAGCCGGGGCTCCGCTGGACCCTGGTCGCCGCGTTCTTCTACGCGCCCTCGGTGCTCACCATCAAGCAGGCCGCGCTCCTCTCCGATCCCTACACCGGCAG